>CAIMUS010000190.1 GCA_903844665.1 uncultured Pseudomonadota bacterium | reverse complement strand
GGTTCGCGAACCGCCCCTACGGGGATTCCCTAGTAGCGCCGGCATTTTGCCGGCTGTTGACTGGCGTCGAATGCCCTGAGGCCGGCGGGGACGCCGGCGCTCCCAGGGTCGGATTGTCCCGCCTTAAGTTGGTAGCCCTCCGCTCTATACTATCCTTATGAATCTGGACCAGAAGGACCTGAGTTTCGCTTCGCTCCGCCCAGGCTACGCCGGTGGTTGCGGGTTGTTGTCATCTGTTGGATGATAGTCCTGTTTTCAAATCATCCGCGGAAGCGTAGAGACCCGTTTATGAGTGCATTAGCCTTCGATGCCCATGCGGCTTATCGCATCGCCATGATTCGAACCAAACGCTTTATTCGGCGCGGCTTTCATTCGGCGCAATACGCTTCGCTATTGCGTCCTACGTGAACTAATTTCTTTAGATCACCCCAACGAGGCTTCCGTGACATCACCCCTGGCAGATGTATTGAACCGGCAACTCCTGCGTAATCAGGCAGGCCCGATCATCTTCGCGCGTGGCGAAGTGTATTGCAAAAGCGGTCATGTGTTCTCGCTGGTGGAACATCAGGGAACACTCGCCGCCAAGGTCGGTGGAACCCGCGATTACCGGGTCAAACTCTGGCTCGAAGACGGGGAATTGGAATTCGATTGCACCTGTCCTCATGCGGCCGAAGGGGCCTTTTGCAAGCACGTCGTGGCTACAGGTCTGGCTTGGCTGGAGGGAAAAACGACCGGTAAAACAGGCCAGCCAACGGTCACGCTGGACGATGTGGAACAGTACCTGCAACAGCAGAGCAAGCAGACGCTGGTCAGCCTGCTGATGGAGCAGGTGTTGGATAACGACCGTTTGCGCGAACGACTGTTGCTGAAAGTCGCACGCACCACCGGAGCCGGAATCGATATCAACGCTTTCCGCCAAGCTATCGACCGCGCCATCGATCACGGTGATTTCGTCGACTATCACGAGATGGACAGCTATACCGCGGGTATCCACGACGCGGTCGATTCTCTCGAAGACGTGCTCAAGGAAGGCCATGCCGACGCCGTGGTCGAACTCAGTGAATACGCGCTCGAACAGGCGGAAAATGCGATGGATTCGGTGGATGATTCGGACGGCGAACTGGGCGGCATTATCGGAGAATTGCAGGAACTGCATCATCGCGCCTGCCAGCAGGCCAAACCCGATCCCGAGGAACTGGCGCAGCGGCTGTTCGAGTGGGAATTGAACGGTTCCTGGGGGACCTTTTACGGCGCCGCCGGGAGGTATGCCGATGTGCTGGGTCCGCGCGGCCTGGCGAAGTACCGCCAACTGGCCGAGGCGGAATGGCGGCGCCTGCCGGAACTCAAACCGGGTCAGAACGATCCTGACCGTGGCGGCAACCGATCCCGCATTACCCATATCATGGAAACGCTGGCGCGACAGTCGGGTGATCTGGAAGCGCTCGTCGCGATCAAGCGGCGGGATCTTTCCTCGCCTTATGCCTACCTCCACATTGCTCAGCTCTATAAAGACGCCCAACAATACGACCAGGCGCTGGAGTGGGCGGAGCAGGGAATGGCGGCTTTCCGCGACAAATCTAACGAACGGCTGCATGATTTTCTGGCCGAGGAATATCATCGCCGGGGCCGTCATGACGAAGCCATGGCGCTGATCTGGACGGAATTTACCGAACGACCCTCGTTGCAGTATTACCAGAAACTGAAAACCCATGCCGATCGTATACAGCAATGGCCGAAGTGGCGGGAACAGGCGCTGGCATTGTTGCGGCAAGGGATTGAACGCTCCAGGCAAAGCACTCCCAAAACCGCTTGGAGCAGACCACTCGACCACTCGGAACTGGTGAGTATTTTTCTCTGGGAAAAGGGGGATGAAACCGCGTGGCAGGAAGCGCAACAGGGGGGTTGTAGCAACGAACTCTGGTTGCAACTGGCGGCGCGGCGTGAACAGGATCATCCCGAAGATGCGCTGGCCATCTACCAGCGGCAGATTGAACCGCTCGTCAATCAGACCCAGCAGCAGGCTTATGAGACAGCAGTGAGTTATCTGCGTAAGGTGCGGGAACTGTTGCAACGGCTGGGTCGCAAGGCGGAATTTACCGGCTATCTGGAACTTCTGCGTAAAACGTACAAGCGGAAACGGAATTTCATGGCGCTGCTGGAACGGCTGTAATGCATTGCCTCAGGCGTGGCTCAAGCCGGGATTTCCTGCGGCCGCAGCTTGCGCGCCGCCTTGTCGAGCACGCCGTTGATAAAGCGGTGGCCCTGCTCGGCGCCGAATTTTTTGGCCAGTTCCACCGCCTCGTTGATCACCACCCGATAGGGCACATCCAGACGCTGGAGCAATTCATAGGCGGCGATCCGCAGGATGGCCAGCTCCACCGGATCGACTTGCGGCAGCGGGCGATCCAGAAAGGGGTCGATAGCGGCATCGATGTCCTGCACCCGGGCCGGCACCTGCTGCACCAGCTCCTGAAAGTAACCCAGATCCGCCTTGCTCATATCCTGATCGGCCTGAAACTGGGCGTCGATGGCCGCCGGGTCCAGACCCGTCATCTGCCATTGGTAAATGGCCTGCATGGCCAGGCGGCGTGCCCAACTGCGGCCGCGGGTGAAGTGCTTTTTGACAGGTTCCATCACGCTGTTATCAGCCCTCCAGACGTCGCAGCAGACTGACCATTTCCAATACCGACAGGGTGGCGTCGGCGCCTTTGTTGCCTGCCTTGGCGCCGGCCCGTTCCACCGCCTGTTCGATAGTATCCGTGGTCAGCACGCCGAAGCCGACCGGAATGGAATGCTGCAAGGACACCATCGCCAGGCCCTTGGTGCATTCCCCGGCGACATAATCGAAGTGCGGAGTGGAGCCGCGAATCACCGCGCCCAGGGCGATAATGCCGTCATAGCGCTTGCCGGCCGCCAACTGCTGAGCCGCCAGCGGCATTTCGAAGGCGCCCGGCACCCGTACCAGATCGATATTCGCGTCCTTCACCCCATGACGGCGGAGAGTATCGATGGCGCCGGCGATCAGACTTTCCACGATAAAACTGTTAAACCGCGAGGCGACGATGGCAAAGCGCGCATCGGTGGCGACAAAATCGCCTTCAAGGGTTCTGATATCGGTCATAGCGTTGCTCCCAGGCAGGGAATAAAGGCCGGTTCAGGAAACATACTCCACCACTTCCAGATCGAAGCCGGAGAGGCCGGACAACTTCTTCGGGGCGCTCAATACCCGCATCCGCCGCACGCCCAGATCCAGCAGGATTTGAGCGCCGAGGCCGTAGGTGCGCAGTCCCGTGGCGGTGTCCGCCAGGCGAGGGGTATGGCGCTCCACACCCTCGATCTGGTACTGCCGCATCCGCTGCACCAGTTCCTTGGGGTCTTCCTGCCGGGTCAGCAGCACCAGCACTCCGTTCGGCTCGCCGGCGATCCGGCGGAAAGCATCGGCCAGCGGCCAGCCGCATTCGGGCAATTGCACCGGCAACAGGTCGCACAGGGTATGCTGCACATGCACCCGCACCAGTACCGGCTGTTCGGGATCGATCGCGCCTTTGACCAGGGCGAAGTGCACCTGTTTGGTGAGCGCATCCTGATAGGTCAGCAGCCGCAAGCGCCCGAATTCGGTAGGCAGTTCGAACTCGGCCATCCGTTGGATCGTCTTTTCATTGGCCATCCGGTAGCGGATCAGGTCGGCGATGGTGCCGATCTTGAGGTCGTGGCGCCGGGCGAATGCCTCCAGGTCGGGCCGCCGGGCCATGGAGCCGTCCTCCTTGAGAATTTCGACGATCACCGCCGCCGGTTCCAGTCCCGCCAGACGGGTGAGGTCGCAGCCGGCCTCGGTATGGCCGGCGCGGGTCAGCACACCACCCGGCTGGGCCATCAAAGGGAAAATATGGCCGGGCTGCACCAGATCGTCGGGACGGGCGTCGGGCGCCACGGCGGTGCGGATGGTATGGGCGCGGTCATAGGCGGAAATGCCGGTGGTCACTCCCTCCGCCGCCTCGATGGAGACGGTAAAGTTGGTTCCGTGCGGCGTCTCGTTGTCGATTACCATCAGCGGCAGCCGCAGTTGCTTGCAGCGCTCCCGGGTCAGCGTCAGGCAGATCAGGCCGCGGCCGTAACGCGCCATGAAATTGATATCTTCGGGGCGCACCAGGGAAGCGGCCAGCAGCAGATCGCCTTCGTTTTCCCGGTCTTCGTCGTCCATGATGATCGCCATCCTGCCCTGTCGCAGATCCTCGAGAATTTCGTCTATGCTGTTCAATGCCATGGCTTGCTGTGTCGCCATTCGGGTTGCCAGGGTAGTGATGTCGGCGGCGGCGGTGCCTGCTCCGGTCGTTGGTCTCATGTCCAGAAGCCATGTTCCCTTAACAGTGACTCGGACAGACGCCCGCCCGGCTGGGCCGCTTTCTCGCCCAACAGCAGGCGCTCCAGATAGCGGGCGATGATATCCACCTCCAGATTGACCCGCCGTCCCGGCCGATATTCGGCCAGCGTGGTTTCCTGCAAGGTATGGGGCACGATGTTAAGGTCGAACAGGGCGCCATCCACGCCATTGACTGTCAGGCTGACGCCGTCCACGCCGATCGAGCCTTTTTCGGCGATGTAACGGGCCAGCGCAGCGGGTGACTGGATCTGCAGCCGCCAGGAGCGGCCATCCTGACGAAACCCGGTGACCACGCCGATCCCGTCGATATGCCCGTTGACCAGATGGCCGCCCAGCCGGGTGGTGGGCGTCAGGGCGCGTTCCAGATTGACAGCCACCCCTGGGGCCAGTTCTCCCAGCACGGTGCGCTCCAGAGTCTCGCGGGAGACATCGGCCCAGAAACCGTCGCCGGGCAGTTCGGTCACCGTCAGACAGACCCCGCTGACGGCAATGCTGTCGCCCAGCTTGACTTCGCGCAAATCCAGCTTGCCGGTGGTAAGGTACAGCCGTATATCGAGTCCCTTCGGCTGCTTCGCCGCTACCTTGCCTACCGCTTCGATAATGCCTGTAAACATAAGTTTGTACCCTGTTCAAGGATCGGTACGGCCCCGCGGTGTCGGGTTACGGCGCGCCTAACCCGACCTACACTCGGCGTCAGGCGCCGGTCGGGCGGTGAAACGCCAATCTCTGCCGATGGCCCGCACATCGATAATTTCCAGAGGGATACGCTCGCTCATGCGCCTCAATTCCGGCAGATGGAACAGGCCCAGTGCGCCATCCCCCAGCAACAGCGGCGCCAGGTAGATGAGCATTTCATCGATCAGGCCGGCCCGCAGCATGGCGCCCGCCAGCGTGGCGCCGCATTCCAGATGCAGCTCGTTGATTTCCCGGCGGGCCAGTTCGCCCAGCACCGCCGTCAACTCCAAACCGAGGCCCTGACGCGGCGCTGCGATTAGCTGCGCGCCGGCGGCTTCCAAGGGCGCCCACCGTTCGGCGGCGGTCACCGCCGTAAAAATCAACACCTGTCCATCCAGCCTTAAGGTTCGAGCGGAAGGAGGGGTGGCAAGTTCCGGATCGAGAATCACCCGCAGTGGCTGGCGCAGGCGTTCGCCCGCCAGCCGCACGTTCAGACCGGGATCGTCCGCCAGCACCGTCCCCACCCCCGTCATGATGGCGGAGGCCCGGGCGCGCCAGTGCTGCACATCCAGCCGCGCCGCCTCGCCGGTGATCCACTGGCTCTCGCCGCTGGCCATGGCCGTGCGGCCATCCAGGCTCATCGCCAGTTTGCAGCGCACGAAAGGACGCCGGTTGGACATTCGCATGATAAAGCCGGGGTTCAATTCCCGCGCTTCCTGTTCCATGATCCCGCATTCGGTTTCGACTCCGGCGGCCTGGAGTTCCGCCAGACCCCGGCCGGCCACCCATGGGTTGGGATCCTGCATTGCGACCACCGCCCGGCGAATCCCTGCGGCCAGCAGGGCCTGGCTGCAGGGGGGCGTGCGGCCATGGTGACAACACGGCTCCAGGGTAATATAGGCGGTAGCGCCTCGCGCCTGCGGACCGGCCGCCACCAGCGCCAGCACCTCGGCATGGGCTTCGCCGGCGCGCTCGTGCCAGCCTTCGCCCACGATACGGCCGGCATCGACCAGCACGCAGCCGACCCTGGGATTGGGGTCGGTGGTAGTTAAACCCCGCTGCGCCAATCTCAGGGCACGGGCCATATAAGCATAATCCCGGCTATCGGCCATGACGAACAGGGAACTGGAAAGGCTTTATTCCGGCGCCATCGCAGAATTGGCGGCGGATTCCTGCTGTAACCGCTCGATTTCCTCGCGGAAGGCGTTGACATCCTGGAAACTGCGGTAGACCGAGGCGAAGCGCACATAAGCCACCTGATCCAGCCAGCGCAATTCCTCCATCACCCATTCGCCTAACTGGCGGCTGCTGATTTCGCGCTCGCCACCGGCGCGAATGCGATTCGTGATGCGCCGAAGCACCATATCCACCTGTTCGGCGCTGACAGGACGCTTTTCCAGGGCGCGCATCATCCCGGCGCGCAGTTTGTCCTCGTTGAAAGGCTCGCGCCGGTCATCCCGCTTGATCACGGCGGGCATGATCAGCTCCGCCACTTCGTAGGTGGTGAAGCGGGCGCCGCACTGGGTGCACTCGCGCCGCCGCCGCACCCTGTCCCCTTCGGGAGACAGGCGGGAGTCCACCACCCGGGTATCCTGGGCCGTACAGAAAGGGCAGTGCATCGGGCTCAGTCCCGCGACATCAGCCGTAGACGGGAAAACGGGCGCACAATTCCAACACCTGGGATTTGACCCGGGCGATGACCTGTTCGTTATTCAGGTCAACGAGGATATCGCAGATCCAGCCGGCCAGGTCGCGCACCTCGGTCTCCGTGAAACCGCGGGTGGTGACCGCCGGGGTGCCGAGGCGGATACCGCTGGTGACGAAGGGCGATTGCGGATCATTGGGCACGGCGTTCTTATTGACGGTGATATAGGCCCGTCCCAACGCCGCGTCCGCCGCCTTGCCGGTGATGTTTTTATCGATCAGATCCAGCAGAAACAGATGATTGTCGGTGCCGCCGGAGACGATCTTGTAACCGCGTTCCAGGAACACCCGCACCATGGCGCGGGCATTGGCGATGACCTGCCGTTGGTAGTCCTTGAATTCGGGCTGCAGGGCTTCCTTGAGGGCCACCGCCTTGGCGGCGATGACATGCATCAGCGGGCCGCCCTGGGTGCCGGGGAATACCAGGGAGTTGAATTTCTTTTCCAGGTCCGGATTGGCCCGGGCCAGAATCAGGCCGCCGCGTGGGCCGCGCAGGGTCTTATGGGTGGTGGTGGTGACCACGTCGGCCACCGGCACCGGATTGGGATACAGGCCCACCGCCACCAGTCCAGCCACATGGGCCATGTCCACGAACAGCCAGGCGCCCACCTTGTCGGCGATGGTGCGAAACCGCTCCCAATCCATAATCCGGGAGTAGGCGGAGAAACCGGCCACGATCATTTTCGGCCGATGCTCCAGGGTCAGGGCTTCCACCTGGGCGTAATCGACCTCGCCGGTGCGGTCTTCGAGACCATATTGCACGGCGCGATAGAGCTTGCCCGAAAAGTTGACCTTGGCGCCGTGGGTCAGATGGCCGCCATGGGCCAGACTCATCCCCAGGATGGTGTCGCCAGGCTCCAGCAGCGCCATGTACACGGCGGCATTGGCCTGGGAGCCGGAGTGTGGCTGGACGTTGGCATAAGCCGCCCCGAACAGTTCCTGGGCCCGCCCGATCGCCAGCCGTTCGACCTCATCCACGTACTCGCAACCGCCGTAGTAGCGTTTGCCGGGATAGCCTTCGGCATATTTATTGGTCAGCACCGAACCCTGCGCCTCCAGTACCCGTGGACTGGCATAGTTTTCCGAGGCGATCAGTTCGACATGTTCTTCCTGGCGCCGCTCCTCGCCCTGGATAGCGGTCCATACGGCATCATCGAATCCGGCGATTCGCATCGATCTGGCAAACATGCGCATCTCCTTAAAAATGAACGTAAGGCGCTCACTGACCCGCCTGCCGGGTGTCGGCAGGCTCTGGAAAAGCGGCTAATGGTAACGTATTTGCGCTCGGAATGCAGCGGATGATGCTGCAGACCTTACCACCTATCAGTTTGCTTCAAACCCTGGGATCACGCCATTTCAGCCGGTTGCATGTATTTGTAAATCAAATACTTAATGTCGCTTACTGAAGCGTTGACTCTGCGATTTCTTAAACTGACAGGCGGTAAGCCCCTTTGCCTTTGCTGTGCTCACATCCCCCAGACCGTGATCACCCGGCCCCGCACCGTCTCTTCCCGCCGAAACAGCTTCTCTGCCCAGGGCTTGCCCGACGTGCGGTCGAAGATCACCAGATGCCCATCCCCCGCACCACAGCGGTCCAGATAGGCCCAGGTCTGCTCCAACCCGGCGGTAAGGGTCTGCTCCAGGCTCTTGTGCAGCACCTTGAGTTCGATCACCACCTTCTGCATCCCGCCGGAGTAGGGCCAGATCACCAGCAGATCGGTGCGCATCCGCCCCAGACCGTACTCGCGTTCAATGCGACCACCACCATTCACGATGCGCTGCAGAAATGCCTGCAACAAGAGTTGCGGTCCAGCTTCTTTGTACTGGAAACGCTCCACCCAATGCTCCGAGTGCTCCTGGAAGAATTCTTGAAAAGCGGCCAGCAGTCGGTTCATCTCCAGCCGGCCATCGGGATTGACATACCAGGCGGTTTCCTGGGCGGTCAGTACTTCGGTGCTGTACGTCAGTTGGCGGGGGATGATTTCCTGGTAGATGGGATTGGCGATCCGCAGGGGACTTCCCCGGCCAATCAGCCCCAGATCCTGAACGTAGTCGAGGTCGTCCACGGGGATCCTTGCCGGTTCGCCCTGACCCGCCAGCAACGGCTCGATCACCCGCCGCACCCGTTCTTCGTCCAGTTTGTCCGCCAGTTGGTCGAGATGCGTTTCCCGGCGCAGAATCAGGTTCTCCTTGGCCTCTTCCACCATCTCCACGGTGATCGGTTGGCGGCGGTCCTGACCCGCCGGCATGCGGAAACAGGTCTCATAGCCGAGCGCGTTCACCAGCCAGGGCTGTCCCTGGGTCAACTCCCAAATCCGCGCCAGCGCTTCAGATGCGATGAGTTGTCCCGTTTCATCCATGTGTTGATGACAGAGTGTTGTCACCTCCGTCTGGGAAAAATCTCCCAACCGCAAGGATTCAGCCTTGATGTTGAAGGCGCTGCCACCCGTTATGATGGCTTTTTCACTGGCGGAGTGGATGCGGTAATCGCGCACGTCCCGCACGCCGCAGAGAATCACGCTCTGGGGGAAATTGCGGGGACGCCAGGCGTAACCCGAGCGTAACTGCCGCAGCACGGCAATCAGGCTGTCGCCCACCAGGGCGTCAATCTCGTCGATCAGCAACACGGCCGGTCTGGGATCGTTAGCTGCCCAGTGGCTTAGCACTTCTCCGAAAGCCGCATGCGGGCCGCTTTTGGCCAGCACGTCCGCCCAGATACCCTCGATGAACCGATCATTCAGCACGATGTCGGCCCTGAGGGCCAGTTCGCTGAAGACAGCGCGCATGGCTGCAGCGACATCCTCCCTGGCCGATTGGCCGATCTCCACGTCGATGTAGACACAGCGATACTGTCCCTGCGCGTTCAGGTAATTCATCAGGGCTAATAAAACCGACGTCTTGCCGGTCTGGCGCGGGGCGTGCAAGACGAAGTATTTTTGCTGGTCGATCAGTTGCAGGACCTGAGCAAGAGTAAGCCGCTCCAGCGGTGGCAGGCAGTAATGCCGTTGGCAATCGACCGGCCCGGCGGTGTTGAAAAAACGCATGATAATGTCCCAAAATTAATTCCGGAGAATGGGTGCAGTGTAGCGTAGCGCAACGCAACCCATCATAGCAGGGTGACGAACCCACGATGGGTTGTGCTCCGCTCCCTCCCCTCCTCGTTTTTCCCTCCAGGAAGGAAGAAGCGCAGGATTACTTACAGGACATTTTAGGGAAAACATCGGGCAAGGCTGTGCTTTTGCCAGACCTGCGAATACTCGCTTTGCTCCCGCATTGGGAACATGATATGATTTCGCACAGGCGGGTTATAGCGAAACGTACTCTACGAGCATTCTGGGAATCTTCACCAAAGGGCCATGATCATCGTTTCGGCCATAGCAATTGAAGTATGTCGGCCACCACGGCAGCGTTTCATGGAGGAATTTGGCGAAGCCGAGGATACCCAGATAAATCCCTTGCAGCACGCCCAAGGCGCTCAGCAGCGCGCTGGCGGCGGTGCGCACGGTGGTGAGCGATTCCGCGAGCATGCGCCCGCCCTGTTCGAGCCAGAAATCGTCATCCGGCTCGGAAGGCGGACTGTCGTAGACTTTTTCGCTGACCGTTGCGTCTGTTTCCGGCATGGGGTTCTCCTGCTGTTTATGAGTGATGGTTCTGGACCCGTGGGTTCAGATTCGATTGCTATCGGGCGGCGGTTGTATCACTGCGGCTTTACCCCAGCAGATGCGCCAGTGGAATCGCGCAGAGTTTTCCCTGAAGCTTCACCGCCTCCCGACCGTTGTAGACCAGCACGGCGGCCACGCAATCAGGGGTACGATCCACAAACGCCCGCAGGCCGGAGAGGTCGCTCTCACTCCAGCGTGTCGCCGCCTTGATTTCGAGGGCGAACACCTGTCTGCCCGATTCGATCACCAGATCCACTTCATGGCGACCCTGTTCGTGCCAGTAACTCAGTTGCGTATCGGGCATATAGGCTTCGAGCAAGGCGCTGAGATTCTGCGTGATGTAGGTTTCGAACAAGGCGCCGCGCAGCAGCCCGTCGCGGCCCGGCTCTAACTTGGCAACGCCCGCCAGATGGGCCGCCAGTCCGCTGTCCGTCACGTACAGCTTGGGTGATTTGATGAGGCGGGAACTGCGGTTCTTCAGAAAGGCGGGCAGACGGCGGATCACGAACGAAGCTTCCAGGAGATCGAGGTAACGGCCCGCCGTGGCGGCGCTCAGCTTGGCGTCGCGGGCAAGCGTGCTGATGACCAGGACCTGGCCGGTGCGCAACGCGGCCAGTTGCGCCAGGGTGCGGAAAGCGATCAGGTCGGTGATCTGCGCCAACTGCCGCACATCGCGCTCCACGTAGGTCTGCACGTAGCCGCGAAACCACTCTGCTGCCGCATCCGCCGGACCGAGGCAGACTGGCGGCAGGCCACCCATCAACACCTCCCGATCCGACACCGGTTCGACGGCGCCGCGCGGCACTGCCTGTGAGCGGATGAACTCGACCAGGAACGGCGGCTGGCCGGTCTGTCCCTGTATCTCCCGGCGGGTCATGGGGTGCAGGGTGAAGTAGGCTGCCCGTCCGGCCAGGGTTTCCGACACATGGCTGAGCAGCGCTAGGTTCGCCGAGCCGGAGAGTACGAAGCATCCCGGTCGCCGCTGTTCATCCACGCGGCGTTTCAGGGAAAGCAGCAATTCCGGGCAGCGCTGTACCTCGTCGAGGATGGCGTCCTCGGCCAACAGCGCTTCGGGATTGGCCCGAGCGGCGGCCAGTGTGGCGAAATCGTCCAGCGTTCGATAGGCTCGGCCCTGGGTCAATTCCGGCTCATGCTGAAGTAAGGTGCTTTTGCCGGTCTGACGCAATCCCGACAGCACGATGACAGGCAGATGCTGCAACGCCCGCAGCAGCCTCGGCGTAAGTTCCCGTGGTAGATAGTCTGTCATTTTCAATCATGTGATAGTGGCAATATGACAATAGTATATATGTCAATTCGCCACTAAGCCAATGAAGAAGCGCTTATGCTCAGACAGGGATCGGTGTCACGGCGACTCTTACACCAGCCCCTTCAAGGCGTCTGTAGGAGCGAGCTTGCTCGCGAAGGGAGCGGTCACCGGCAAGCGGGTGCTGTGTTCGCGAGCAAGCTCGCTCCTACGCCAGAGCGGGCGACTGGTTACGCCCTTCCCTATCTGGCGCAAACGCTGAGCGATGAGCCGGCGTGTCGGCGGGAAACCGAATAGTTTCCCGGCAAGCCGGATGTAAATCTGGCCAGATCCGTCGATAGGGTGAATTTTTTACATTTTTTAAGTGAATTCGTGCACAGAAGAAACGGCTGACTTCCGTTACCTTAAAAATGCAAAAAATAAATTAGTAGGAGCGAGCTTGCTCGCGAAGAGGGATCGGTCGCCGGTAAACCGGCGCTGTTCGCGAGCGAGCTCGCTCCTACAGGCGCCTTGAACGGGTTGGTGCAAGCGATTGACGACCCATACAGAGCGCCAGGCTGGTTACGCCCGTTGACAGGAAAAGTGGATCATGAATGCGGATGTATTTATTCAAAAAGGTATTCTCGAACAACAAGTGGTTGAACTAAGGTATATTCTGCTACAGCAGGTCAATGTGCTTGAACGACGGCTAGCTGAACTGAAGCGTAGCAATCAGAACCCATACTCTATTTTTGGATCACCACAGATTTCCGTCTGCAAAGGTAACTGCACTTTCACGGTAACAGGTTCAGGCTTTTTGCCACACAACATCGTATTCGTCCATGTGAGTAATGATGATTTGAATCGTGTCCTCTATCGGCGGAGCGTTGATAATAGAGGAAAATTCATTTCCACCCGGCAGACACCCTGTGTTTCCGGTCTGCCTTTTCATTTCGTCGCTACCGATGGTCGACATATTAATCACATCATCTATCAGCAGAGTGCTGATAATAGTGGGAAATTCACCCTTGCTCAACAGATACCCTATGTTTCTGGCCCGCCCCTGCATTTCGTCGCTACCGATGGCCGACACATTAATGGGCAACAACTATGGAGCAATATATCCACTACTTGTTGATTGCAAAGGGCGGTAACCGTTCAGACCCCCCACCCCAACCCTCCCCCACAAGGGGGGAGGGAGTTATTGCAAAACAGCTACTTAGCGTATTCCCCCTCCCCTTGTGGGAGGGGGTTAGGGGGAGGGGGGTGAACGCTTACATGGATAATTCTCCAACACCACCGCACTCCCGCCCCGGCGCGGATCGCCGGCGCTTTCGCCCCACGGGGAGACGGCGTGAACGCCGCCGAAATAGACATCCCGTACCGGCCAGAGATTGACCGGCCAGCGCTGGCGCAGCGCGGCAATGGCCTGATCGGTAAAGCCCGGTTCCATCTGTAAGCACTCACCGTCCCAGTGCAGCCGGGGCGCCTCGACCGCCTCCTGTAAGGGTAAACCGTGGTCGATCAGATGGCCGAGCACCTGCAAAATCGCCGTGCGAATCCGCTTGCTGCCACCGCTGCCGAGCACCAGCCGGACCTGGCCACCCTCCAGCAGCAGCGAGGGCGCCATCATCGACGCCACCCGGACGCCCGGCGGGCTGGCGTGAAAACCATCGGGATGCAGATCGTCCTCGCCCATCATATTATTCAGCATGATGCCGGCGCCGGGCACGATATAGCCGGACCCTTCGCCGTTGGAGGTGGTCATGCTGGCGGCATTGCCGGTGGCGTCGCAGACACTGATCTGGGTGGTGCCGCCGGAGGCAGTGCGCACCCGCGCCTGTCGTTCGGCCAACTCCGCCGCCGCCAGCTCCTCCGGACCCAGCACTCCCGCGGCGCGACAGCGATCGACTTCCTCCATGACCGCCGCCAGCAAGGCCAGTTGCGCCGCCGAGCCGAAGGGCAGGGACCCCGCCTCGCACGTTTCCAGCAGCCGCAAGGACAAGGCGATCAGCGAACCGCCGAAGGAGGGCAGCGGATTGGTGAGCAACTGCAAGCCGCGATAATCGGCCCGCAACGGATCCCGTTCGATCACCTCGTAAGCCGCCAGGTCGGCGGCGGTGAGCAGTCCCTGGCCCGCCTGCATATCCCGTGCGATCCGGCGGGCCAGTTCGCCTTGATAAAATTCCCGTTCGCCCTCCTGGGGCAGGGTTTCCAGAAAATCCGCCAGTTCTGGATTGACCAGTAAATCGTTCTCCTGGAGAAAGCGCCTTTCCGGTTCGTACAGCGCCCGTCCCGCCGCCGTCAGGGTCATGATTGGATACAACAGCCCCAACACATACGCCTGAAAGGTGCTTAAGCACACGCCCTCGCGGGCCAGGCGCACCGCGGGAGCCAGCACCTCCTTCAGGGGCAGGCTGCCCAGCCGGCGATGGATATAGAGCAGCCCCTTTAAATTACCGGGCACGGCGACCGAACCCAGGCCGACGTTGAAGATCTGGTCGGACGCAGGAAAACGCACGGTGACCGGCAGGAAATGCGGCTCCAAGGCGCCGCCGCTCAAACTCCGTCCGGGCGTGTCCGTGAAAAAATCGAACAGCGTGGCCTTGCCCTGCGCGGTGCGGGCCAGCAAGAAGCCGCCGCCGCCCAGACTGGTCAGCGCCGGCTCCACCACCGCCGAGGCGAAGCCCGCCGCCACCACGGCGTCGAAGGCGTTACCGCCTACCCGCAGCAACTCGCAGGCCGCCGCGGTCACCAGGGTATGGCCGGCAGCCACAGCCGCTTTATAAGTTGCCGCCATTCCCGGCGCTCTCAGAGCCTGTATGAAAACTCCCTCCCCCCTTGTGGGGGAGGGTTGGGGTGGGGGGTTGCGATGGAATCTGGCGCCTTACCCCCCCACCCTGTCCCTCCCCCACAAGGGGGGAGGGGACGTATTTCTGAAAAATTAATCAATATTGTCATAGACTTAGTTCTTATACAGCCTCTCAGGAAACCTTCGGTTTCCGGCCGCCGGCCGCCGGCCGCCGCATGGCGCGGCCACGATCGCGCCCGCCCGGGGCCGCCTTGCGATACTCCAGTCGCTTCGGCGGCCTGGCTTCCAGCAGCATGTCCTCGGTCACGGTTTGCACCGGAATTTTCTGCTCGATAAACGCTTCGATATCGGGCAGCGAGTACACGTACTCCTCGCAGGCGAAACTGATGGCGTCGCCGCTGGCGCCGATGCGGGCGGTGCGGCCGATGCGGTGGACGTAGTCCTCCGCATCCTGCGGCAGATCGTAGTTGATCACATGGCTGACGTCGGGAATGTGCAGGCCGCGCGCCGCCACGTCGGTGGCCACCAGGATCGGCAGTTCGCCCCGCTGGAACCGCTCCAGCAGTTGCTGCCGCTTGTTCTGGGGGATATCGCCGGAGAGCAGATCGGCATCCAGCGCGTTGCCCAGCAGATAGGCCGTCAACCGCTCGCCGGCCCGCTTGGTGTTGACGAAGAGAATGGTCCGCTTGGGCGCCTGCTGGTGCAGGATACCCAGCAACAAGCGGATTTTATCCTTGGCAGCGACATGGTAGAGAACCTGGCGCACCTTGTCGGCGGTGATCTGCTCGGATTCGATCTTGATCACCTGGGGATCGTTCATGTGCTCATAGGCCAGTTCCATCACCCGCGCCGACAGGGTGGCGGAAAACAGCATATTGAGCCGGTTGCCGGGTGGCGGCATCCGCCGCAGCAGATAGCGCAAATCGGCGATAAAACCCAGATCGAACATGCGATCGGCCTCGTCCACGACCACCACTTCGATATGATTCAGCCGGATCACACCTTGCTTGTAATAATCGATGAGGCGTCCGGGTGTGCCGATAATGACATCCACGCCCTCCTCCAGTTGGCGGCGCTGCGATTCGTAGCCGGTGCCGCCGTAGATGGCGGCGAACACCAGCCCGGTATAGCGGCCCAGCAGTTCGGCATCATGATGAATCTGCAAGGCCAGCTCGCGGGTGGGCGCGATCACCATCGCCCAGGGTCCGGGCTTGCCTTCCTCCACCGGCGTCTCCATCAGGCAATTCAGGATGGCCAGCAGAAAGGCGGCGGTCTTGCCGGTGCCGGTCTGGGCCTGGCCGGCAACGTCGATCCCCTTCAAGGCCAGCGGCAGCGTGGCCGCCTGGATCGGGGTACAGTAGACAAAGCCCATATCCTCCAGGCTTTCCAGCAGGCTCCCGGTCAGACCGAGCGAGCTAAAAGGAACTTTAGTAAGATGGTTTTTTTCCATAGTGATTTAAAAATTATCCCCCAAGGGAAGATGCAGGGACTTGAAATTGCGCTCCGTTTGGGCTGAAATGACGGCATATCCCAGGTTGACAGCGAACCTACCCTATATTTCTCTTCATCTTGGCGCCGGTCTTGCGGCGCCACCACTTCCGGGACTGCGCAAGCCTTCGTCAGGCTCAGGTTGGCCTTGGAGTGCCGGGCGGTGAAGACCGTCGTATAGCGGAATCATTTGACCTATCGGAGGCAACAGCCATGAGTGAGCGAATTGTTCATGTAAGTGACGACACCTTTGAAACCGAGGTGCTCGATGCCGGGCAGCCGGTGCTGGTTGATTACTGGGCCGAATGGTGCGGCCCCTGTAAGGCGATCGGTCCCATTCTGGGCGAGATTGCCGAAGAGTATGCAGACAAGCTGAAAGTGGTCAAGCTGAATATCGATGATAATCCGGCAACTCCTCCCAAGTACAACATTCGCGGCATTCCGACGTTGATGTTGTTCCGCAACGGCGCCGTGGAGGCGATCAAGGTAGGAGCGCTGTCCAAATCGCAGCTGGCTGCTTTCATCGACAGCAATCTCTAACCGACTCGCGTCATGGCGCTGGCCGGGGCTGGACGTCATGACGCAACCATGTTACCCTGCAAGTCACTCTAACTACAACGATTACATCATCCGCGCTGTTCAAGCGATCCACCCCCCGATCGAATATCTGCCCCATTCCCACCGGGCGCCCTTAGCTGGTTAAACCCCAGTCTGAAAAGTTGCTTACATGAATCTGACCGAGCTTAAAAAGAAATCCGCCGCCGATCTTATTACGATTGCCCAGGACCTGAAACTCGAGGGTATGGCCAGATCGCGCAAGCAGGATGTCATTTTCGCCATTCTCAAGGCCATCGCCAAGAACGGCGAAGATATCTCCGGCGACGGGGTCCTGGAAATCCTCCAGGATGGTTTTGGCTTCCTGCGTTCCGCCGACAGTTCCTATCTGGCCGGTCCCGACGATATCTATGTCTCTCCCAGCCAGATCCGGCGGTTCAACCTGCGTACCGGCGATACGGTGAGCGGCAAAATCCGTCCGCCCAAGGAGGGCGAGCGCTATTTTGCCCTGCTCAAGGTCAACGATATCAACTACGAGCCGCCGGAAAACTCCAAGAACAAGGTCCTGTTCGAGAACCTGACGCCGCTGCACGCCACCGAGCGGATGACGCTGGAGCGGGGCAACGGCAGCACCGAGGACATCACGGCGCGGGTGATCGACCTGATCGCCCCCATCGGCAAGGGTCAGCGCGGGCTGATCGTGTCGCCGCCCAAGGCCGGCAAGACCATGATGCTGCAAAACATCGCCCAAAGCATCGCCTCCAACCATCCGGAGTGTTATCTGATCGTGCTGTTGATCGATGAACGGCCGGAGGAAGTGACCGAGATGCAGCGCTCGGTGCGGGGCGAGGTGGTCTCCAGCACCTTCGACGAGCCGGCGACCCGTCATGTGCAGGTGGCCGAGATGGTGATCGAAAAGGCCAAACGGCTGGTGGAGCACAAGCTGGATGTGATCATTCTGCTGGATTCCATCACCCGGCTGGCGCGGGCTTACAACACGGTGGTGCCGGCTTCCGGCAAGGTGCTGACCGGCGGCGTGGATGCCAACGCCCTGCAACGGCCCAAGCGCTTCTTCGGCGCGGCCCGCAATATCGAGGAAGGCGGCAGCCTGACGATTATCGCCACCACCCTGGTCGATACCGGTTCCCGTATGGACGACGTGATCTATGAAGAATTCAAGGGAACCGGCAATATGGAAATCCACCTGGACCGCAAGATCGCCGAGAAGCGGGTCTATCCTTCCATCGATATCAACCGCTCCGGCACCCGCCGCGAAGAACTCCTCACCAACCCGGACGACTTGCAGAGAATGTGGATCCTGCGCAAGCTGTTGCATCCCATGGATGAACTGGCGGCGATGGAATTTCTGTTGGAGCGACTGAAGACCACCAAGACCAATGCCGACTTCTTCGATTCGATGAAACGCTGAGGCGTTTTCCTGTTACACCTTGTCCTGTTCCCGCCGGATGGCCCGATAAACCCTATTTCCGGAAAGCGTTCGTAGATTTACGATCTATCCCTTTTCCTGTTCCCGCCGGATGGCCCGATAACCGATATCGCCGCGGTAATACACGCCGTCCCAGTGTATCCGCCTGGCCAGTTCATAGGCGCGCCGTTGCGCTTCCTGTACCGTCGCTCCCAACGCCGTGGCGCACAGCACCCGCCCGCCATTGGTGACGATCCGACCATCTTTGATCGTGGTGCCGGCATGAAACAGCTTGACCCCTTCTTCCTCGCCGGTCGGTAAACCGTCGATCACATCGCCCTTGCGGTAATCGCCTGGATAGCCGCCGGCTGCCATGACGACGCCCAGCGCGGCGCGTGGGTCCCACTCCGCTGTCATTCGATCCAGACGACCGTCCAGGGCGGCCTCGCACAGCTCCACCAGATCGGAGCGCAGCCGCAGCAGGATAGGCTGGGTTTCCGGGTCACCGCAGCGGCAGTTGTATTCCAATACCTTGGGAACGCCGTCGGCGGTGATCATCAGGCCGGCATAGAGAAAACCGGTGTAAGGATGTCCCTCCGCGGCCATGCCCCGCACGGTAGGTTCGATCACTTCCCGCATAATGCGGTCGTGCATTGCCGGGGTGACGACCGGAGCCGGCGAGTAGGCGCCCATGCCACCGGTGTTGGGACCCCGATCGCCGTCGTCGCGGGCCTTGTGATCCTGGGACGAGGCCAGCGGCAGGATATGCCGACCGTCCACCATGACGATAAAGCTGGCTTCCTCGCCCTGGAGAAATTCCTCGATGACCACCCGCCGGCCCGCCGCGCCGAAGGCGTTGTCGCGCAGCATGGCTTGCACGGCGTCGCCGGCCTCCTGCACGGTTTGGGCGATGATGACGCCCTTGCCGGCGGCCAGACCGTCGGCCTTGACCACGATAGGGGCGCCTTTAGCCTGGATATAGTCGAGCGCCGGTTCGAGTTCGGTAAAGGACTGGTAGTCGGCGGTGAGAATGTGATGGCGGGCCAGGAAGTCCTTGGAAAAGGTCTTGGAGCCTTCCAGTTGAGCGGCGGCCTGAGTAGGGCCGAAACAGCGCAGGCCGGCTGACTGGAAGGCGTCCACTACGCCCAGCACCAGCGGCGCTTCGGGGCCGACGAGGGTCAAGTCCACGTCATGGCCGCGGGCGAAACGCACCAGCTCGGGGATATCCTCCACGGCGATGCCGAGATTGGTGACGTTGGGTTCCAGTGCGGTGCCGGCGTTACCGGGGGTGACGTAGACATTGCGCACGCGGGAAGATTGGGCGACTTTCCAGGCCAGGGCATGTTCCCGGCCACCGCCGCCGATGATGAGGATGTTCATGGCAGGCCTCTGGGGGATGTGAGGAGGATGGTGGAGACGTACTACTTGCAAGCGAATCTAGTATATTTTACATTACTTTTTTCATCGGAAAGTTATAAGGAGGATGCATCGTGGAACAACATATCAACCTGCGTGAAGCCAACCAGCACCTTTCCCGTTATATTGAAGCTGTACAGCAGGGGCATGAGATTATTATCACCCGCCGTGGCCAACCGGTGGCCCGTTTGGTGGGGTTGACCAGCAAAAAAGTACTGAGCGTCGAACAGCAGGAGGCCAGAAAACGCAGCCTGGAGCGTATGCGTCGGGGTTATCCATTGGGAGGGCAGCCTATCCGCCGGGACGAACTGTATGAGCGCTGAGCGTTTCACCCTGGATACCAATTTGCTGGTCTATGCGATTGACCGCGATGCTGGTGAGCGACACCAACAGGCCATCACCATCGTCGACCGGGCCGTGGAACAGGATTGCGTGCTGACCTTGCAGGTGCTTGCCGAGTTTTTCCATGCCGTGACCCGTAAAGGCAAGATGCCCACAGCGGAGGCGAGTGAGCAGGTCGGTGACTGGCAAATTATGTTTCCCGTGGTCGCCGCGGATGGACAGGCGCTGACCCGGGCGATGAGTACGGTACAACGCCACAACCTGTCATTCTGGGATGCCCTGCTGTGGGCGACAGCCAAAGCTGCCGGTGTCAGCGTGCTGCTCAGCGAAGACTTTCAGGACGGACGTGAACTGGAAGGCGTCCAATTTCGTAACCCCTTTGCCATGGAAGACCCTTATGCAGCCAGGTAGAGTAAGCATTGCGTACCTTTTCCGGGTTTTGCCCGGTATGGCGCGTTACCGGTCTTACGCGGGGAATGATGGTACGCGGTGCGTATCCTACCTGCTGCAACCAGATTTTCTCTGTCCGGCAAGCTGGCTATCGTAATCGTCAGTTCTGGTTTCATGGCTTTAAAAATCCTATGAAATTTCCGCCGCTGGCTGAGGAGGATTGTGAAATTGTAAGCCTGTTTATTGCGTACTGTTACTTTTGGCTGGATCAGGGGAGACAGTAATCTTCGCTTGGGGTAGCCGCTTCCGTAACCATGAGATCTGTTCCTTGGATACGGCCGTCCCGTGGAGGTGGAGATCTTGTAGATTGGTGAGAGCGCTGAGGGGGGCCAGATCGCTCTCCCTCGTCACATTGAGGCGAAGCTCTTGAAGGTTGGTGAGGGTGCTGAGGGGGGTCAAATCGCTTATATCCCTTACGAATAGGGTGAGATATTGTAGGTTGATAAGGGTACTGAGGGGGGACAAATCGCTCTCCTCCATAAAGGCGAGAGTGAGGAATTGCAGGTTGGTAAGAGCACTGAGTGGGGTCAGATCGCTCTCCTCCGCGCAGGTGAGAGTGAGAAATTGCAGGTTGGTAAGGGTGCTGAGAGGGGTCAAATCGATTTCCCCCATGCAGGCGAGAGCGAGGGATTGCAGATTGGTAAGAGCGCTGAGAGGGGTCAGATCGCTCTTCCTATCCACATTGAGGGAAAGCGTTTGAAGGTTGGTGAGGGCACTGAGAGGGGTCACATCTTTCACCCACGTCCCGTCGAGTTCGAGCCGTTGCAGATTAACCAAATTAGCTAAGAGCGCCACGTCTTCTTCAATTGCAGGGCAATCTTTGAGTATCAAATTCTTTGCATCGGCCGCTTTGGCCACATTAATCAAGACCTTCCACACCCAAGTTAATTGTTCGGATTCTATGTTAAACAGAGCACGCGCCACTTCCGGTACATACAACGAGGAGAAACCAGAATTCAGGTCAATCTTTTGCTGCAAGGCGATTTCCAGTTCAGCACATTTCGCGATGGCATGATCGCGCATATCCTGGGAGAAACCTGAATGTGGATCGACGACGAGCCGGGCCAGTAATACTCCGGCGTTTTTGGCTTCAGCAACCTCAGGATCGAGGTCTTTGAAGTTCTCACCGAACAAATCCTCCGCCAGGGTTTGAGGCCATCCCGGTTGATCGGCCAGTAACTCGAACAGAAACACCAATGTTTCCCGCCAAATCACTCCCCGCGTGTAAATCCGCAGTGATTCCCGATCGGCGCCTGGGGCCGCTTTGCCATGCCTGATCCATTGCGGGGAAGTCACCTGCTCAGCCAGGAAACAAGCTGCAAAGTACTCCTGGAGTGACAGGTGCATGAAGGCGAACTGTTCCGGTCCCCGTGGCAATAACAGCCCGCTGCGCCGTCCTATATAAGCGACAAAATCCTCCGCCGCTTTCTCGTCCCGCCCATAGCCGGACTCGGCTATAGCGTCCATAATCCAGCTTTTGACCTCGGACTTCTCGGCAAGAATCTCTCGATAAGCGACAAAATCCTCCGCCGCTTTCTCGTCCCGCCCATAGCCGGAATCGGCCATAGCGTCCATAATCCAGCCTGTTTTGTCCTTCTTCGCATCCATCGAGCGGCGGCGCTGCATCTCGAAGCCTACACGCCCCAACCAGCGCTTTTTCTGAGCCAAGGGATAATCTACCTCTCGCAAACCACGAAATTCATCAATGGATTGCAGATAGGCTTGAGTGATTTCGTTGTAAAGTAAGGCCCGGCCATGAGGCAGACGGGCGCGCACCCGGTGGATCAGCGCCATCATGGTCAGCAGATTGGGGATGCGCGCGAGACGCAGCGTGGATGGGTCGCGCTGGATCGCTTCGATCAGGTCTTGAGCACCTTGCTCAGCCTTGGAACCTACCGCTTCGCGGAGCGTGAACCAGTTGCGTGCAAACCGTGCGATCTGATCGTCTGTAAAAGGAGCCACATACCACACAGCAGACTTGCGGGCTACATCAGTAGGGCTGGCCAGTCCATAGAGAGCCAGAGCCTTCTTGCCAGGGGGGCTGTCCAGTGCAGAGTGAACCTGGCCAAGAAGGAAAGATTCTACAGATTCCGCCGGCAAACGGTCGAAGGGCACGTCCTCATAACCGACGATGCGGGAAGTCAGCAACCAACGGCAATCCGGGTAGCTCAACATGCCTCCTGTGAAGACGGCGTCACGTAGGTCTTGTCGCACTTCCACGGCCCCGATCTCATCGAGGCCGTCTAACATGATGAATGCTTGGCCGTGCTTAAGTAACTCCTCCAAGCGTGGGGTATCACGCAGCGGCTTGGCCATGTCATGTTCAAGGAACGCCTGCAGCAGACCTGACCAGGTAATGCCCCTGCCAATACGCATTTCCCGCAGCACCATCGGGATCGGGATCAGACGACCCAATCGGCGCGTCCAATCATTCTCAGTCTGCTGCGCCAACTGCCAGGCCAACCAATTGATCAGTGTAGATTTACCGCTACCAGGATCGCCCAGCAGAACCAAGCGGCGATGTTCAGGCACTACCTCCAGCGTGGTTTTAGTTTCAGGCCAGTCTTTAGGAGGGGAGTCAGGCGACGTATACCGGTCAGCCAGACGCGGTTCCACGTACAGTCGATCGATCACCACGTCCGGGTTTTCCCGCAGGTGCGGCAGACCCAGGAAACGAATGTAACCGTGCCAGGCGCGGACGTTGGCGAGATAGGCGGCCAGAACAGGATCGGCGAAGGGGTTAAATGTGTCTTGGGACATCAGGGTTTGCCGCGAAGGTAGCGAAGGAAATCTTCTGGTTTGACCTCATCTCCGAGTTCATGTAGCAGCGGTTGTATCCAGAAAATGTTGCTTTCAGTCGGGTCAGGATAGGCGCTGCTGATTTTATACTGTGGCGTTGGAGTACTTTCGTCGGTTTCAATCTTATAAGGAAGCTCCAAGTGTTCTAAGAATTTCAGTTTCGTCTCATAAGTCCGCACCCAGTCGCGGATATGATGGTACAGCTCAGGATTGGATTCCCACCGCAGAAACAGATCGTGATGGAATTGATAGACGTAGGCGACGATAAGCGTATACTTTGCCTGCTGAATCATTGCCGGATCGTTCTTGGCGCCGACCTTCTTAGGCAAACGGACAATAAAACGCTGGAGCAAATTGGCCAGACCTTTCAGGCGGCGCGGATTTGGCGGCAAGCACTGTGATTTTCCAATGGCCGCCGTAATCCACTCCTTGATTATGTCATCTGGCAACCACTGGTATAAGAGAGCCTTGGGATCGGCGACCAATGGCAGGCGCCAGAAATTTTGGCAAAGCTTTTCGAGATACGCCGCAGCGCGCAAATCCTGCCTTTCACCAGGCATATTCTTGCGGATAGCATCCTCGATGATTTTTTGATTGAGGCCCAAAACAAACACGCAATTCCGTAACGTCAGATAAATCTTGAGTCCTTCCAGCAACTTATAGGCAGACTCTGCTTCGCAGCGATCCAGGTCGTCAATCAGAACCACCAGCCGCGCCTTCTTCTTCTCGCTGCGGGGAAGCAAGTTGCCGATGGCTTCCTGCAAGTGCTCACGGATAGTATGTGACGGTAAAGCGGTAGCCAAGTGATCTCTTTCCCACTTATCGCCAACTTCCTGAATCTTGGAAGCCTGAATACCAATTTTCTTGGTCAGGTCTTCGAGTGACAGCAAGGCGCTGCGAGTAGTCACTTCAAACATTTTTTTCGCCTGCTGTCCAAGCGTGACATACCAGGCCAATTGCGAGCGGATTTCCTGCAACAAAGCGACTACCGGAACCTGCTCATGTTGATACCGCCAGGCCTCGAACCAGACAACAGTGACATGATCCTGATGCTGGCCCTTGGGAATGACCTTGGTGGTCTCCGCTTCTGTTAATTCATCTTGCGTTTGTTGAGGACATTCACCGGTCAGATACCACTGCAACTGATGCAAAAAACTGGTCTTGCCCAGGCCCCAATCGCCATGGATACCGAACACCTGCGGCGGTTCGCAGGTTGCAACTGCCTCGCCGACCTCCTCTACCAGCGTGACGCGGTTGAGTTGATCGATCAGCGTGGGTTCGTCATTGTGCAAAGGCATATCGCTTTGTTCATGAGTTTCTGGATCAGTGCCCGACGAAGCTTTCCGGCGCAATGGCGGTCTGTGGGAATACTTTTAACAGCTTGGCATCGAAAGTAAGCAGTGGTATCCCCAGTTCCTGCGCCAAATGAACGAATTCGCAGTCGTAGGCCGCACAGCCCGAGCGCTCGGCCAAGCGCAGCACCGGCATGGATTCGACCTGGTACTCACAGCCTTGTAGCAGCGTTTCGGCCGCCTCCATGAACAGCAACGCATCCGCCAATACCAGTTGGCCCTGACGCATGTATAAGGCCAGGACGTTACGGAACTCGCTGCGCCACAGGAACGGCGCTATCCAGGCAGGGTCCTGCTGGAATACGGCTTGCGCCAGTGCGGTTTTCTGTCCTGGGATAAGCAGATAGGCGATTAAATTGGTGTCCGCCACGATCATGGGCGGCCCTCATGCCGGGCCTGCTCCAGCAGTTCATCAGTAAGCGGTGGCAGCGGCACCCGCCGCTGCAAGGCCTGCAGCCGCGCCAGAAATGCCGCCGGATCGACAGGCGCGCTTTGCAGCGAGCGCTCGAGACGGATTAATATTTCACTATTGAGGCTGCGACGGTGCTCGACAGCACTTTGCTTGAGCTGTCCCAGCAGCGCATCCGGAATACTTTTGATCGTCAGGTTGGCCATCGTTATTGCTTGGTTGCATAGAGGAACCAAACTGCATCTTAGAATGCCACTATGAATGATGCAACGGTGGAATTAAGAAGTCGTAGGGTACGCATCCTGCCGGGCGCCGAGAACGAGGATCACCTTGCCGCTGGCAAGCGCCTGTCGAAGATCATCCTCTGCTTGTCTTTTGAGATACATGATATACAAAATATACGATCATTTTGTATATGACAAGCAGCAAAAGAGGAACAGCTTAGCCCCTGTCAGTTTCTGACTGGTCGTGCTTCGAGTATGACAAACAGCCGGGTAGGGTGCGCATTGCGTACCTTTTCCGGGCTTTGCCCGGTATGGTGCGTTACCGGTCTTATGCGGGGAATAATGGTACTTGGTTACTGATTGTAAAAACCTGACAAACCAAGTACGCTTTCATGGAAAAATTTTCATACTCTGGTGGATGCATGAAAGCAAAAGTTGCAGAGCGGGGTCAGATTACTATTCCTAAACCCCTGCGCGAGAGGCTTGGAATCAAGCCGGGGACGGTGCTCGACTTCGACGAGTCTGAAGGTCGATTAATCGCTGTGAAGGCGGTGTCGGCCGATCTTCGACGAGTCTGAAGGTCGATTAATCGCTGTGAAGGCGGTATCGGCCGATCCCGTTAACCAGGTTTATGGTTGCCTGCGGTTAGACCGAAGCACGGACGAGGTCATGCAGGAGTTGCGTGGCGACGGATGATCACTGCGGTAGATACGAATATCCTGTTGGATATATTCGGGGCGGATGTCTCATTCGGCCAAGCTTCGGCCAATGCATCGCGGCTGTGTTTAATTGCTTCACCATAACCGATAAAAAAAACACCACCAACCCATGAACGAAGCCGACACCTGCCGCCAACACGTCATCCCCAAGCTGCAAGCAGCAGGCTGGGACGATGAACCCCATTCGATTGCGGAGCAGCGCACGATCACGGATGGCCGCATTGTACCGGTGGGCCAAGGTTTCGTCCGCAAGCCGCCGAAACGGGTGGACTATCTGCTCCGCTACCGGCGTGATTTTCCGCTGGCGGTGGTGGAAGCGAAGGCCGCTGACAAGGCGGCGGCGGATGGGCTGCAACAGGCGAAGGATTACGCCGACATGCTCGGCCTGTCGTTTGCCTACGCCACCAATGGCCATGAGATTGTGGAATTCGATGCTTTCACCGGTCTGGAGACGCGGCGCCCCGACTATCCGACCCCGGCGGAATTGTGGCAGCGCTATCGCACCGGGCGCGGCCTGGAGGAGCCGCAAACGGCGGACCGTCTGCTCACCCCCTGCAATTACATGGCCGGCAAAGGCGAGCGCTACTATCAACTGATCGCGATCAACCGGGCCATGGAGGCCATTCTTAAAGGCCGGCGCCGACTGCTCCTCACCATGGCCACCGGCACCGGCAAGACCGCCGTCGCCTTCCAGATCTGCTGGAAGCTGTGGAACGCCCGCTGGAACCGCACCGGCGAGTACCGCCGCCCGAAAATCCTCTATCTGGCCGATCGCAATATTCTGGTAGACCAACCCAAGGATGGGATCTTCGCCGCCTTCGGCGATGCCCGCTGTAAGATCGAGGCCGGCGAAGTCGCGCACAGCCGCGAGTTGTATTTCGCCATTTACCAGGCGCTGGCGGAGGACGAGCGCCGGCTGGGACTGTTCCGTTCCTTTCCGCCGACATTCTTCGATCTGATTATCGTGGACGAGTGCCACCGTGGCAGCGCCCGCGACGACAGCTCCTGGCGCAGCATTCTCGATTACTTCCAGCCGGCCTATCAACTGGGCATGACCGCCACCCCGTTGCGCGAGGACAACCGCGATACCTACCTGTACTTCGGCAATCCGCTCTACGAATACAGCCTTCGGCAAGGCATCGATGACGGCTTTCTGGCGCCCTACCGGGTGCATCGCGTCATCACCGAATGGGACGCCGCCGGCTGGCGTCCCAGCAAGGACGATGTGGACCGCTATGGCCGGGTTATCCCCGATGACGAATATGAGACCCAGGATTTCGAGCGCGTCATTGCCCTGCGCGCCCGTACCGAGATCCTCGCCCGGCATCTGACCGGGTTTCTGCAGAAGACCGACCGCTTCGCCAAAACTATTGTTTTCTGCGTGGATCAGGAGCACGCCAGCGAGATGCGGATGGCCTTGAACAATCTGAACGCCGATCTGGTCGCGCAGTATCCCGATTATGTCTGCCGCGTCACCGCCGATGAAGGCGATATCGGCCGCGGCCACCTCAGCCGGTTCCAGGATGTGGATACCCGCACGCCGGCCATACTCACCACCTCGCAATTGCTGACCACCGGCGTGGACGCGCCGACCTGCAAGAACGTGGTGCTGGCCCGCGTGGTCGGCTCGATGGGCGAGTTCAAGCAGATCATCGGGCGCGGCACCCGGGTGCGGGACGATTACGACAAGCTCTGGTTCAATATCATCGACTATACCGGCGCGGCGACGCGCCTGTTTGCCGATCCGGCATTCGACGGCGACCCGGCCAGGCTCACCGAGGAGGAAGTGCTGGCCAACGGCGAAACCAAAGTCATCGCCGAGCAGGAGGTTAACCTTGAGGAGCCGGAGGAACCGCCCTATATCATCGAGCCGCCGGAGGCGGAACGGCGGAAGTATTACTTCGACGGCGGTCGGGTCGAGATCGCCGCGCACCTGGTCTATGAACTCGACCCGACCGGGAAACCGCTTCGCGTCGTTCGCTATACCGACTATGCGGCGGAGCAGGTTCGCATTCTATGCCCGACGGCGCCGGTCCTGCGCGCCCAATGGGCCGATCCGGACAAGCGCACGGAAATTATCAACCGGCTGGCCGAGCGGGGCGTGAGCTTTGCCGAACTCGCCGAGGCGGCGCGGCAGCCGGAAGCCGATCCCTTCGATCTGCTGTGTCATCTGGCTTTCAATGCGCCGTTGCGCACCCGTCGCGAGCGGGCGCAGCAGCTTAAGCAGAACCGGCCCGATTTCTTCGCCCGCTACGGTCCCGAGGCGCGCCAGCTTCTCGATGAGTTGCTGGAAAAATACGCCGAGCACGGCGACGCTCAATTCGTCCTGCCCGATATACTGAAAGTGCCGCCATTGTCCAGGCACGGTCAAACCGACGAAATCATCCGCCTGTTCGGCGGCCCGGAGCCGCTCCGTACCGCCGTTCACGACCTCCAACAGTACCTTTATGCCGCGTAACGCTTCCACCGCCGCCGTACCCACCACCGCGCAAGCCCTGGGCAGTCTGCTCAAATCCGCCCGCGATATCATGCGCAAGGACAAGGGCCTGAATGGCGACCTGGACCGCCTGCCGCTGCTCACCTGGATCATGTTCCTCAAGTTTCTCGACGATCTGGAGCGCCAGCGCGAGGAGGAGGCATTGCTCGCCGGGGTGAAGTTCCGACCGGCCATCGAGCCACCCTACCGCTGGCGGGATTGGGCGGCCCGCGCCGATGGCGTCACCGGCGATGAACTGCTGGCCTTTATCAACAAGGAGGAAACCGTCCGGCCCGATGGCAGGTTCGGCGCCGGTCTGTTCGCCTACCTGCGCCGGCTGACCCGCGCCAACGGCGACGACCGTCGCGACGTGATCGCCACCGTGTTCAAGGGCGTGGATAACCGGATGAAAAGCGGCTACCTGTTGCGCGATGTGATCAACAAGGTGGCCGGCATCCATTTCACCTCGAGCGAGGAATTGCACACCCTGGGCGCGCTGTATGAATCCATGCTCCGGGAGATGCGCGATGCGGCGGGCGATTCCGGCGAATTCTATACGCCGCGTTCCGTGGTACGCTTGATGGTGGCCGTCACCGATCCACGCCTGGGTGAAACCGTGCTCGATCCCGCCTGCGGGACCGGCGGCTTTCTGGTCGAGACGTACAACCATCTGGCGGAACAGGTGCAGACCGTGGCCGACCGTAAGACGCTGCAAACGCGCTCGTTGTTCGGCTGCGAACCCAAGTCATTGCCCTTTCTGCTCTGTCAGATGAATCTGCTGCTGCACGGGCTCGACGCCCCCCAGGTCGATCATGGTAACGCGCTGCGCCACCGGCTGACCGAAATCGGCGAGAAAGACCGGGTGGACCTGATCCTCACCAATCCGCCGTTCGGCGGTGAGGAGGAAAAGGGCATCCAGGGCAACTTCCCGGAGGACAAGCGGACCGCCGAGACCGCGCTGTTGTTTTTGCAATTGATCATGCGCAAGTTGCGACGGCAGACGAGAGCCGGCTTTTCACCGGCCCGCGCGGCGGTGGTCGTGCCCAACGGCACGCTGTTCGGCGATGGCGTGTGCGCCCGTATCAAGGAGGAACTGCTGAAAGAGTTCAACCTGCATACTATCGTCCGGCTGCCCAACGGGGTGTTCGCGCCGTATACCTCCATTCCGACCAATCTGTTGTTCTTCGACCGCTCCGGGCCGACGCGGGAGGTGTGGTATTACGAGCAGCCGCTGCCGGAAGGCCGGAAAAATTACACCAAGACCCAGCCGCTCCAGTTCGAGGAGTTCGCCGCCTGTCTGGCGTGGTGGCGGCAGCGCGAAGAAAACGAGCGCGCCTGGAAAGTTCCCGCCGAGGAATTGCTTGCCAGCGGCTGCAATCTGGACCGCAAGAATCCGCGTGGCAGGGAAGATATCACCCACCTGCCGCCGGAGGAGTTGGTAGAAAGCATTCTGGACAAAGAACGACGGATTTCTGAGATACTGAATACCATCAAAGGCCTGTTAGCGGTGAAGCCATGAACGAATTGATTTTCCTGGTCGAGGAAGCCCCGGAAGGGGGATACACGGCGCGGGCATTGGGTGAGTCTATTTTCACCCAGGGGGATACGCTGGAGGAGTTGCGGATGCAGATACGTGACGCCGTGCATTGCCATTTCGATGAAGGCCAGGCGCCGCGTGTCGTTACCCCTGAGCATTTCTGAACCAGCCGGCAAGACGTGGCGGAAAAACTGTTTAAGGGTTGAAAAGCGGATGACAGATTGGCCAAAGGTGCGGTTGGGGGAGGTGCTGACACCTGCGAACCGCGAAGAAACCGTGGATGCACTGAAGGAGTATCGTCTTCTTGGTGTGCGTTTGAATGGTCAAGGCCCCTTCTTGCGCGAAACCGTGACAGGGGCACAGATTGCGGCGACAAAGCTCTATCGTGTTACCAAAGGTGATTTCATTTACAGCCGGCTCTTTGCTTGTCGAGGTGCGTTTGGTGTTATCGGCGACGAATTAGATGGCTGCTATGTATCTGGTGAGTTCCCAAATTTTGTTCCAGAACCGGAGCGCGTCGACGTCGAATTTCTGCGTTACTGGTTTCGGCTGCCCCCAGTCATCGCACGAGTAGACGAAGATTGCACCGGCAGTACTCCGTTAACCCGGAACCGCTTCAAAGAGCATTTCTTCCTCGCCCTCGAAATCCCCCTTCCGCCCCTGGCAGAGCAACAGCGAATCGTGGCGCGGATTGAGGAACTGGCCGCTCAAATCCAGGAGGCTCGGAGCTTGCGGCGGCAGGCGGTGGAGGAAGCGGGGGCGATTACTTTGACCGCGGTTACATCTCTTTGCTTCCAAAATCACCCAACTCGGCCTTTTGGCGAATACTTGCTCGAAGCCAAGAACGGCATTTACAAGCCGCCGGTTTTTTGGGGGCAAGGATTACCATGTATCCGCATGTATAACATCAATGGCCCGGAGTTGAATCAGAACAATCTCCAGCTCTTGGATGTTTCACCGGAAGAATTTGATGTCTATGGCTGCACTCCAGGCGACCTCGTTTTCAACCGGGTGAATAGTGCCGAGCTTGTTGGTAAGACCGGGCTCGTGAGGTCAGATTTTCCCAAGGCAACTTTTGAGAGCAAGAACATGCGGTTACGCGTAGACCGTTCGTTAGCCCTGCCGGAGTTCGCGGCGCTGGTCTTGAACTCGCTACCCGTTCGCAACTATTACCGGCAGGTTCTCAAACAGCAGTGCGGAATGGCTACGCTCAACCAAGGGCATGTTCGCAATATTCCGTTTCCAGCCGTGCCGCTCCCCGACCAACACCGTATCGTAGCCGAACTCGACGCCTTACAGTCGCAAGTAGACACCCTGAAACGCCTGCAAGCCGAAACCGCCGCCGAACTCGACGCCCTGCTGCCGACCATTCTCGACAAAGCGTTCAAAGGGGAGCTTTGATGGCGCAATAGCGCGAGCCTGGCGCGCCGGCTGAATTCGTATTGGATGAAAAACGCTCATAATGCAGCGCTGGCTGCCTTGAAATAAATGAGGATATATATGTCCAAATTCTCAAGACAGTCTCTTTTGATGGTTGCAATAGCGATAGCCGGATTTATCTTATCGCTTCTGGCCTTTTGGCCTGGTTTCATGGAGTATGATTCGTTCGATCAGTATGGCCAGGTGATTGGAATCCTGCCTCTCAAGGATTGGCACCCTGCGAGTATGACCTTGCTCTGGAGGGCTTTGATCACGATTTACAACGGCCCTCAGCCCATGCTTGTACTCCAGAGTCTCCTTTACTGGTCCGGTTTTTTGTATCTCGCTTTATGGCTGTGGCGTGACACCTCGAAGTTTACCCTGGCGCTCACGGCAGTGCTTGTGCCGTTTCTTCCTTTCCTCATCAACTTTACTGGCGTGATCTGGAAAGACACCCACCTGGCAGTAGTACTGTTCTGGGCCGCATTACTCCTGGTCTTCGGGAAAACATCCTGGAGCAAACTCCTCATCAGCCTGTTGTTTATTTTCTATGGTCTCTCAGTCAGGCACAATGGAATAGCCGCCGCTTTACCGCTTCTGATCCTATGGAGCTACCGGTATTGCCGTTTCACAGACAGCAACAGCACGTATGGCGTTTTTCTAGTCACCAGCATTATGTTGCTTATGTATCTGGTGCTCAATTCTGATCTGAATAGCTTTTTTTCTGTCAAGAAGACATACCCTATAAAATCCCAGCGCCTCAATGAAATCGTCTTTATTAAATGCCATTCGGACTCTGAGAATTTTAGCATACTGGAAAAGTATTACGGCAAGCGCCTTACTCACATGAAGCCTCAACGCCGTCGGAAATATCTGTGTGACAAAGTCTCCTCGCTGGCAGGCACAGATGATACCAATAAAATCTATGACCAGGGCATACTTAATAATAAAATTTTTCACCAGCTTAATGATGAACCAGATTCAAAGGATACGCAAATACTGGAATTATGGATTCAGAGTGTCAGATCTCATCCTTGGTTATATCTCGACTATCGGTTTCGAGTCTATAAAACTTTCCTCAGACCTTTTAGCTACTCTGAACCCTATTATGTGTTCCTGGATGGAATGGACGAGAATCCGCTTCCCATCAAGCTGCCTTTTAAAGTTCCAAATCCTCTCGGGCTCAGCAACCTCTTAGAACATTATGTGGATTTTTTTGCTACTTCAAAATACTTGCAACTCCCTTTTCGGCCTTTCTTCTGGCTAATTGCTCTTATGGTAACAACCTGGTTGTCGTTACACAAAAGACAGTGGTCCGTGTGTTTGATAGCGGTTTCCGGGCTGTTGTACTTGATCCTCTATTTTCCGGTGCTTCCGGCTCCGGATTTCAGGTATTGCTACTATTCGATATTCGCACAGATGTTATCAATTTATATTGCCCTGGACCGGCGCTATCGCGGACTCACGAGTCCGCGCGAATGAACGTGCGACCAGCGGATTAAAAGAGATCGGCTACCGACTTAAGGCGGGACAGATAGGTAGGGTGGGCAGCTTGTCTGCCCACGCGGGTTGTCTGGGTAGAAAGCTAAGGTGGGCAGACAAGCTGCCCACCCTACAACTGGCTAAGGGGTGTCCCGGCTTAAGTGGATACCCGTAAAATAGGGTATCCACTTAAGTCGGGACGCTTTACAGGCTGAGCCGGTAGGGGCGGTTCGCGAACCGCCCCTACGGGGATTCCCTAGTAGCGCCGGCATTTTGCCGGCTGTTGACTGGCGTCGAATGCCCTGAGGCCGGCGGG
>CAIMUS010000189.1 GCA_903844665.1 uncultured Pseudomonadota bacterium | reverse complement strand
TATAGTGACAAGATGCCAATGAAAAAGAAGGTGACGGGCATGGAAACAAAGGCCATTACTATTCACGTCAGTCCTGAAGCAGCGTCTGCCTACGAAACAGCGTCTGCCGACCAACAGCGAAAGCTTGATGCCCTGCTGAGCCTGAAGCTTGCTGAAGCGATACGAGCGAAAGGCCCCTTGGAAGTCATCATGAGTGAGATAAGCCGCAAAGCTCAGGAGCGGGGGCTGACGCCAGAAATTCTGGAATCCATTTTGAATGAGTAGTGCGCGGTACGTCCTGGACACGAACATCCTGCTGAGCGCCGTGTTATTTGAGCACTCCCCCCCAGGGCAAGCGTTGCGTCGCGCCCTGAAGCAGGGAGAGGTGTTTGTCTCGCCCTCTACGTTGGAGGAATTGGCCGAGGTACTCCAACGGGAGAAGTTCGACCGGTACGTGACCACTGCTGAGCGTGAGGAATTTCTGCAAGCCTTTGTGAAGCGAGTGACCTTCATAGAGCCGACGGAAGAGATACGGATCTGTCGCGATGCCAAGGACGATAAGTTTCTGGAATTGGCAGTCAGTGGTGGGGCGACCTACCTCATTAGTGGGGACAACGACTTACGGTCGTTAAATCCATTTCGCGGGATAGCCATAGTCACGGCAGCCGAGTTTTTGACAGCCACTGAGGGAGAGGAAGACGTCTAACGTGGCGCTTTACCGCATCGCCGCCCTGTTGCGGTTTGGGAGAAACTGAACAGGCGCGTCTGGGCGGCTCGCAGTGATGGGGTTAGGCTTGCATAGTTGTGATGGGGTCAGGCTTGCATAGTTGATGATATGCGTTTGGCCTTGACCTAACCAATCGCTCCAGCCGATGCTGCTAACGCGGCACGGCTGAGCTTAACCGTTAGTGCGTCAAGCGAAGCTTGACGTTTTTTGCGGGGTGAAAGTCCCCGTCGGGCAAGGGTTAGCCACCCACCCGTATCGAGTCTTGCACGGCTGGCGGAGCGGTGAGGGCGGAAGTTTTCTGCCTCGATCTAAGGTTTCAGCAGGGTGAGATTCCCGAGCCCGTAGGTTGGGGTGAGGAACGAACCCCAACCTACGGGCTCAGCCGACGATATGATAGCCGCCATCGATATACATCACGTCGCCGGTGATCATCTTCGCGAAATCGGTGGCGAGAAAAGCCGTCGCCAGTCCCACGTCCTCGATGGTGCACAGCGCCCGTTCGGGCGCTCGCGCCGCCGCTCTTTCCATCAACTCGTCGAACCTGCCGATGCCGGAGGCTGCCCGGGTCTTGATCGGTCCGGGCGAGATCGGATGGACCCGAATGCCTTTCGGCCCCAATTCCGCCGCCAGATAGAGGGCCGCCGTCTGCAACGCCGCCTTCACCGGACCCATCACGTTATAATGTTCGAACACCCGTTCGGCGCCGTAGAAAGTCATGGTGAACAGGGCGCCACCGTTTTTCATCAGTGGCTCCGCCAGATGCGCCATCCGAATGAAGGAGTAGCAGGAGACCTCCATCGCCATCAGAAAGCCTTCCCGTGAGCAATCGACCACCCGCCCGTGCAGATCCTCGCGGGGCGCAAAGGCGATCGAGTGCAGGGCGATATCCAATCGGCCCCAGTGCCGAGTGAGCGCTTCGAACACCGCTTCCAACTGCCCCTCGATCTGCACGTCGCAGGGCAGGTAGAGTTCCGACGGTACGTCCAGTGCGTCGGCCAGCGGTTGCGTGTAGCTCTTGGTCTTGTCATTGCGATAGGTCATCGCGATGTCGGCGCCCATCTTGCGCATGGCGCGGGCGCAGCCATAGGCGATCGACTGGTCGTTGGCGATGCCGAGGATGAAGGCCTTTTTGCCGGTCAGGGCGGTCGAGTTGACCTGCTCGATCGGATCTTCGGCGGGAGGGGTGGACTGCTCGGTGAATGTCATCGTGGCTTGCTCCGGTACAGGAAACGAATCCCGCTGCTCATGAGAGAATCGCTCCCTGGCTGCGACGGAAGTAGGCCACCAGCTTGCCCATGACGCAGGAGGCGAGTTTGACCCGCAGACTGTCGGCCCGGCTGGTCAGAATAATCGGTATCCGGGCTCCCAGCACCAATCCGGCCGCATCCGCATTGGCCAGGAAGGTGAGCTGTTTCACCAGGATATTGCCGGCCTCCAGGTCCGGTGCCACCAGGATGTCGGGATCGCCGGCAACGAGTGACAGGATGCCCTTGGTGTCGGCGGCTTTTTTACTAATGGCATTATCCATGGCCAGCGGCCCATCCAGGATCGCACCGGTGATCTGGCCGCGATCGGCCATCTTGCAAAGGGCGGACGCTTCCACCGTGGAGGGGATCTGGGTACGCACCGTCTCTACCGCCGACAGGATCGCTACCTTGGGCAAGTCGATGCCGAGACGGTGGGCGAGGTCGATGGCGTTCTGGCAGATGTCCCGCTTGTCGTCCAGCGTAGGGAAGATGTTGATGGCGGCATCGGTGACGATCAGCAGTTTGAAATAGGTAGGCACGTCCATGATGAAGGCATGGCTGAGCCGGCGCTCGGTACGCAGACCGGTGGCCGAACGGACCACCGCGGCTAACAGTTCGTCGGTGTGCAGGCTGCCTTTCATAATGAGTTCCACCTCGCCCGCCCGGGCCAGTTCGACCGCCTTGTCGGCGGCGGCATGGCTGTGGGGAACATCCACCAGGGTAAGGCCGCTGATATCCAGTTCCTCGGCGGCCGCCACGGCCTGAATCCGGGCCTTGGGTCCGATCAGGATAGGTACGATGAAGCGGGCTTTGGCCGCCTCCACCGCGGCGATCAGAGAACTGCTGTCGCAGGGATG
>CAIMUS010000188.1 GCA_903844665.1 uncultured Pseudomonadota bacterium | reverse complement strand
GATCAAAAGACGTTGCTATGGGATTTTCAATGTCGGTCACTTATTCCAGCGCCTCTTTATCGATCTGACAGGCTATGAAAAATTTGCTAAATTATCAATAGCTTAAGGCCAATAATCGGCAACGCGAATTACCAGAGAGCCACAAATTTTAGCAAGCGTAGATACCATGAGGAAGTCCAGCGGTAACTGGACCGCATGCGGTATAAGGGGGTCGGTTTCAGATCGGCCCGGATAGAAGTTAGGTTTCCAGTTGCCGGGTGTGGCCCATCCCGGCCTGGTGGCGAGTGTGGCACCGAGGGCGGGTCGCCAGGCCGAAATGGGCCACTCTGAACGGACTTCCTCATAGAAGCCTGGATAGAGCGGAGCTTGCGGAGCGCAATCCAAGTTCCTCCTGACCACTTCCACACTGCTCCATCCATCCACCTACAGAAACAGCTTCATTCATCTATATAGCACAATAGCACAACATGGTTGCAATAAAAACCAAGCAATTCAGTCATACAATCCATACAATTCGCCAAGCTAATCTTCCATAAAATCAGCAAGTTAATTCTTGGCGCTTCAAGACGACTTCTGGGATTAACTTATAACAAATTGATTTTATGAGTCATTTTAAATTGTTAACAATTGTTACATATTTTTTGTATGGGTAGCTCACTGCTGGACTACCTAAGCGGAGGAGGTAGCCCGGCGCATGAATGCATTTGTCTACCTACGCTAGCAGCGTATAATCACTTCATGGTTATCGTCGAGTTCCCCAACTTTACCAAAGCCATCACGGCTCTCATGCCTGATGACGAGTACCGCCAGTTGCAGGCAGCGCTGGTGGAAAACCCGGCCTTGGGGGAACGGCTTCAAGCAGGCCGAGCTGACTGACACCCAGCGACGCCTGTTAGCGAAATGGGTTGAAGAGGAACTGCAGGTATGGATGACAAATTATTCGCTGAACTGGTGGAGAGTATCCAGCAGGCGGGCAAGTACCGGCGTGGTGAAGGCCAGCCCTCGCGGATAACGAAGTTTCCAGACCCGGATGTCAAGGCCATCCGGGAGGCCACGCACCTTTCCCAAGCCCAGTTCGCCTATCTGATCGGCGTAAAGTTAAGAACTTTACAGAACTGGGAACAGCAGCGTGTGCGTCCGACAGGCCCGGCCCGCGCTTTGCTCCGGATCGTGGAACGCAACCCGCAAGCCCTGGAAGCACTCCATATCTGATTCATTGACTCATTGCGTTGTACGAAAAAATACCGTACATTAAAAATAACACAAGAGAAACGGCCATGAGATCACAGGAACCTAACCGCACCGCTCGCTTTGAGGCGCGCATCTCGCCGGAAGTGCTGGCTATCGTCAAACGTGCGGCCGAAATCCAGGGCCGTAGCGTCAGCGACTTCGTCGTTGCCGCCGCCCAGGAGGCCGCCCACAAGGCGATCGAGGAAATCGGCATCATCCGTCTTTCGGTCGAGGACCAGCGCGCGATCGCCGAGGCGATCCTCAATCCACCACCCCTGTCGCCTGCTCTGGAGCAGGCCATTGCGCAGCACCGGTCTATCGTCAAGGCCTCACGGTGACGGGGCCGTTTCTTATCGAGCCACTGGTCGGCGCCCACGACCGCCGCACGTTCGATTCCGGTAACGCCGCGCTCGACCGCTATTTCCGCGAGCAGGTGACGCAGGATATACGTCGCCGCCTCACCAACTGCTTTGTTGCGCTCGACCCGGAGGCGCGCCTTGCCGGGTACTACACGCTGTCGGCGGCAAGCCTACCGGTCACCGCGCTCTCAGCGGACGAGGTCAAGCGCCTGCCCCGTTATCCCCTCTTACCCGCCGGTTTGATCGGCAGGCTCGCCGTCGATCAGAAGTTCCGAGGCCAGGGTTTGGGCGGTGCGTTGATCGTGGATGCCATCGACAGGGCCATGCGCGCCGAACCGGCGATCTTCACCCTGATCGTCGAGGCTAAGGACGACGGGGCCGCGAGCTTTTACCGGCATTACGGCTTCCGCCCACTGGCCAGTCGCCCGCTGAGCTTTTTCCTACCGCTTGCCGAAGCCGCCCGCCAACTGAAAACCCGGTAGCCAGCGTACGGGTCGTCCTGCAGGAGTTGTTCAACCGCGGCGGCCTCCAACTCCAGGTCCAGATCCGCCTCGGTACCGGCCATCTGCTCGGCATAGTGGCGGATAGCATCGTGTAAAGTTGTCTCCCGCTGCTGCCGCAGCCAGGTGGCAATGGCTTGGCGGGCGAGTTGAGTCGCGGGTTTATGCTGGCGGCGGGTTTCTTCTTGAAGCTGCTGGTAGAGTTTTTCCGAAAGGGGAACGTGAAAATTACGCAGAGTGCTCATGGCGGATTTCCTGCCATAAAAAAGATGGCGGATTTTACTACAGCTTATCTTAAAACCGATAGCTGGCAAAAAAGTGAGTTCCGAGAATTGACAAAGCCATCCTCGAAACGGATAATGTCCAACTCATTTTGGGAGGGGTTCCCGAGCGGTCAAAGGGATCAGACTGTAAATCTGACGGCTCAGCCTTCGGAGGTTCGAATCCTCCCCCCTCCACCAGATAGGGCTGCCCGTCCTGCACAATGGGTCGGGCGGCGAAAGCGGGTGTAGTTCAATGGTAGAACCTCAGCCTTCCAAGCTGATGGTGTGGGTTCGATCCCCATCACCCGCTCCAAGGTTTGCCCATATAGCTCAGTCGGTAGAGCACTTCCTTGGTAAGGAAGAGGTCACCAGTTCAAATCTGGTTGTGGGCTCCATATTTTTTGTTCGGGTACGTCGATTGATTTTTTAAGGTGTAGCTCGCCGTAGTAGCTTCGGTGTTCACTTTTTGGGAGTGCTTTGGATGTCCAAAGAGAAATTTCAGCGCAGCAAGCCGCATGTGAATGTGGGGACGATCGGGCATGTCGACCATGGCAAGACCACGCTGACGGATCATCTGCTCCGGCAGGGCGGCGCTTTTGGTGAAAGGGATGAAGTTCCGGAATTAGTCATGGATTCCAACG
>CAIMUS010000187.1 GCA_903844665.1 uncultured Pseudomonadota bacterium | reverse complement strand
TCTGCGAAGGCATTTCTATGAAAATAAAACTTTTCAGCAGGTCAAACAGAGTTTTTTCAATTTTCTCAATAAAAAGGTTTTCAATTTTAAGAAATCGAATTGGTATTTAGAAATTCCACAACCTGTATAGGAGCGCTATATCGGTATAGTTATCGTCCTCTAGGTTGGGAGTTTAGAGATTCCCTCAACTTACGACGATAGTTATGCCGCTTCAAGACCTATCCGGTAAAGTTGCACATCAGGTATAACAGGAGACAGCTATGGCTACTACTGAGAGCACCACAGAGATCCGTCCCGACACCGGCAAGATTGTCGGCCGTCAGCATTCCAAGCATGAAGGCCCCGGCCCGCAGATCATGGCCGCCGATACCCTGACCGGCAATGACGTGGTTAATTCGGCGGGTGAGGATCTGGGCAAGATCAAGGCTATTATGCTGGATGTTCCGAGCGGTAAGATCGCCTATGCCGTGTTATCGTTTGGCGGCATCATGGGCTTTGGTGAAAAACTGTTCGCCACTCCCTGGCATGTGCTGAAGCTGGATACCGACAACAAGCGCTTTATTTTGGACATCGATCAGGAGCACTTGAAAAATGCGCCCGGCTTTGATAAAGATCATTGGCCCGCGATGGCCGATCAGCAGTGGGCGACCAGCATTCATTCCTATTACAACGTCGAGCCGTACTGGACCTAAGGACGGTTCCCTTCCCGCATTGCCGACAGGTATTGCCGAGCGCTCCAGGAGTGTTGCAGTCCTCCTGCCGGCAATAGATCAATGATACCTGAGCCCGCGTTTTGGTGGCACCCGCCGGATTACCGCCGGCGGGTCAAGGCAGTAGCACGCGGCCGTGGTGTCCCATTGGGTTGTATTGCGCCACCACCTCGGCGGCCAGCGCCTGTGCATAGCCTTCCCGACAGAGCCCGATACCGTAGCAAAGCCAGCGCGTCTCCCGCTTGCGTCGAAGTAGGGTATTTTTACCCAACGCCTCGAAAAGGTAAGTTAGGGAGGATAGGGCCGAAGCCCCATTGGAAGTGGTCAAGATTAGAGCTGGTTCTGAATAGCGATATCTTACTGGAATCTAACCACGATACAATTTCAAATAGGCGCGTACCGTGTTACCGCTAATGTCGCACAGACGGGCGATCTGGTGATGTGGTACCTCCTGGCTCTTCAGCCAGAGGGCTTCCATCCGCTGCTGCACCCGTGGATGCGGATGATGGTAGCGCTCGTAGTTCAACGCCTGTCGGTCTGCCTCACTGCCTTCAAATCGGAGCATCGGGTTATCGCCCTTTCTGTCAAACTGGTTGCGGGTGCTCTCAAGCATAAATGATTTGTGGTTTTTTCAAAATCTCAAACTACGACCGTTTTGGGTATACCTTGCCGGCTTACCTGATGGAGAAACGCAATGAAACGTCCCATTGCTATTCTTGCAATCTGCGCCGGTACTGTCTTGTTCGCAGCCGGATGGGCAAAACCGATGATCCCCCGCTGCCGAAAGTGGCTCAGCAAGCGCCATCCGCGCAGGGAACCTTGTCGACGCCTACTCTGCCTTCGCCGCAGTTGCCCGATCCCATTGTGCCCAAGGGCGCCGAGGCGCCCTCGCCAATGCCGGGACAGGCCAATGACCATTCAAGCCCGGCATTCAAGAACGGCGGCAAAGCGGATCCGCACAAGTAGTTTTTTTGTAACCGAATTCAAGACGTACCGCCGCGCCCGATGCATCGTCTGCCCGGCTATACGGGACGAAAGCGAAAGTTGCGTCGCCATGCACGGCAGCGATTCAGAGCGTTGATAAAAAGTAATTAAATTCAGTGGGTTAAACCTATACTGAAAAAATATTTCTTGCTGTAAATTTTCCAGTGATAGCCTTTAGATCAACTAGCCAAGGCCAAGATAGTATGAATGCCATTAATGTCTGAATCGTTGGCAGCCTCATTAGCAAACCAGAGCTCCCGCCACTTATTATTGAGCTCTGCCAC
>CAIMUS010000186.1 GCA_903844665.1 uncultured Pseudomonadota bacterium | reverse complement strand
CTCCCAGGAGTGGTATTTGCGCGGCTACCCACCACCTTGCAATGTCTGGATAATCATTAGCGGAGCTATACTACCCCTGTCTGAACCGCAGATTAACGCAGATTAAGGGATTACACAGATGAAAAGATGGCGCCGATGAATCGATCTGCGTAATCCTGTCATCAGCGTATATCGGCGGTTCAGACCTTTTCATCGGCTTACCTCTGTAATAGCCCGCGTAAACCGCGTAGAGCGTATTAGCGTAGCGTAATGCGCCGCATACGATGGGTGCACCGAAACCATTCGGCGGAATATGGCTTGGTGGCCTATTCCACCCTACGAAATCTGAAAAAGTGTTGCGATACCGGCGGAAACGCCGGCGCTCCCAAATTATGTCCGTTTACCGCAAGTTTAAAATGTTGGGCAACGCTACGCTGTTCGCTACGCTTTTGCCCAACCTACAATTATTTGTCGCCGATACCTATCACTGCCAAGCTGCCGGACACTATAATGGCTGCAACTATGCAGCCATTGGAGCTTTATCATGGGACTGGTATATGCTGAACTCGAACTAATTCGTAGCGATGATCTGGCGCTGTGGAGAGCCGGTTATGTCGAGGAAAATCAGATCAGGCGGATACGCGTTAAGGCGCTGGTGGACAGCGGCGCCTACATGTTGACTATTAATGAAAATATCCGCTTGCAGTTGGACTTGCGAAAATTGGGCGAACAGATCGCCGAATTGGCGGACGGTACTAAAAAACTCCTGGACGTGGTCGGACCCGTCGAGATCCGGTTCGAAAACCGTCGGGCGACAGCGGACGCAATGGTACTGCCGGGCGATGCCGAAATTCTACTCGGTTCTATTCCTATGGAAGACCTGGACGTGCAAATAGACCCCCGGCAACAGCGGTTGATCGTCAACCCGGCAGCACCGTATATCCCCAAAAAACCCCTGAAGTAGAGGCAAAAGCATTCGGCGGAATACGGCTTGGCGGCCTATTCCACCCTACGAAATCTGCAACAGGAAAGGGTAATCGCTTGCAATTTTGCATTCAAAATGCAAAATTGCATGTTATGACTCGACACTATATCCAACGTTCTCTGGAACCCGTTCTGCAACGGGCGGCCCGCGAATTCCCCGCCGTGGTGCTGACCGGTTCACGCCAGTCCGGCAAAACCACGCTCCTCAAGCACCTGTTCGGCAACACCTACCGCTGGATCCACGTGCGGAATACGACCAGCTTCGCATGAAGACCGATCCCGCCTCCACCGCCCACACGTTCGAGGTCTTCTCCGCCGCCGACTGCGGCGCCGACCAGACCGAGGCGCGCGCCATTGCCCGCGCCTTCGAGGCCGCGCTCCGCACCGACAAGGCGGCGCGCCAGCGCGAGCGCGCGGGTGGCCTCCAACTGGCGTTCGAATGGTTCGTGCTGATCGCGGTGACGTACACGATCATTTACGCCGTCCGCCCCGCGTGGCTGAAGCTCGCGCTGCTCCTGCCGTGGTCGCTCTATGCCAGCCTCGCCCTCGACAACATCACGCACTATGCGAATCACTGGCCGCTCTTCCGCGCGCCAGCGCTCGACGCGCTCTGGCGCTGGAGTGGCCTGCTGGTCTTTTTCAACCCGCTCGAGATCCGCGCCATCCACTACGACCACCACCGCGCCTACGCCCGCGCCGACAACGACGAGCGGGTCTTCGGTGCGATGGACCGGGACCGATCATTCTGGCGCTACCTGGCCTCGGGCGCCTTCGACGGGTTGCGTCTCCTCTGGCCGCTGCGGGCGATGGAGCCGTGCGTCGCGATGCTGAAACAGCGGCGCCCGGCGCATTATCGCGAGGTCGTCGCCCTCCGCTTCGCCTCCGTGCTGTGGCTCGCGCTCCTCGTCGCGCTCGATTGGCGCGATACCTTGTTCTATTTCGTCCCGTTCGTGCTCGTCGTCGGCTCGTTCGGCAGCCTCGTCATGAACCTGACCGATCACATCCCCGGCGACGCGCACCACCCCTTCCGCCTGGCCACGTTCCTCGAACCCGGTACGCGCGCCGAAGCATTCTATTCGTCGGTCAATCACTACACCGCCGCGACGCACCTCACGCATCACCTGTTCCCTGGCGTGCACTGGGTTCACCTACCGGCGCTGCAGCGGCGATTGGCGCCCATCTACCTTCGCCATGGAGCGCCCCGATCACTGCTGGTCAATTCGACGCTGGTTGGAAATCCGATTCGTTTCACGCGGCTGCTGCGCGAATTGGAGCGGCGGCGGTTCGACCTGCGGTGACTACGGGCACGCTCCGCGCGGCGCCTCGATGAGGGACGAGCACCGCCGCATCGCGGACACAACGATCGCCGCCAGCGCGCGGGTATGCGCCCCGTAAAAATGATCGGCGCCGGCAATGATTTCCAGCCGCGCCGCGGGATTCCACTCGGGGAGCAGCCCGGCGATGGCGGCAGGCGGCGCGAATTCGTCACGGTCGCCGGTAATCACCAACGCCAGCTTGGGCAGGGAACGCACGTTATGAAAATCGCAGAAATCCACCGGCGGCGCCACCATGATCATTCTCTGGACTTTATCCTGCGCCGTCCGGGCCAGTGCGCTGACCCAGGCGCCGAAGGAATAACCGGCCAGATCGAGCCGGGTCTTACCCTGCCCGAGCAGATAATTCAGCGCGGCTTTGATATCTTCCTGCTCGCCTTCTCCCTCGTCGTAATGGCCCTGACTGCCGCCGACGCCGCGAAAGTTGAAGCGCAACGTGGTGTAATTGTGCTGTCGATAAACCCGCGCCAGGGTGTCCACCACATTGTTATGCATGTCGCCGCCATAAAGCGGGTGAGGATGGGTGATCACGACTCCCTTATCGCCGGACGCCAGGGATAGCAATCCTTCGAGTTGGAGAGAGCCGGCGGGAAAATGCACTGTTTGTTCGGTCATAGCGGGGCTTCTGTTGGCAAATAAGGTGGGGAAGTGGACAGCATATCCGTTAGAAAGGCGTAATTGAAACTGCTGAGTGTTTCCGGCTGCGACTAAATAAAGTGTAAAGCGCCCGCTTGTCCCTGGGAGCGCCGGCGTCCCCGCCGGCCAAACACAGACAGCATGGTGGGTTGGCGCCGCCTCGATGTCGGGTTACGGCGCGCCAGCCTGTTTATGCCATCTCCCACGGTTCGGTGGCGACGCGCCTAACCCGACCTACCCGGATTTTTATGATAAAGTCTAAACCAACGCCGCTTATCCAGGAAATGCCGCGCTTGCGCCGCTACGCCTCTGTACTGCCGAGTTTGTCCCTATGTCCGCATTTCAGTCGGTTCTAACATCCCTGCCGCCAGCCTTGCAGGATGAGGTCGCCGCGCACTGGCAGGATTTCCTGACCGCCACGACGCGCTCCGAAGCGGCGCCGCCGACCGATGAGGCCGTCCTGACCCAACTCGTCCAAGTCTGGGCGTGCAGCGAGTTTGTCGCCCGCGCCTGCACCCGCGATCCAGCCATGCTGCGCGAGCTGCTGGACAGCGGCGATCTGGCCACAGCCTATGCGTCCGGCCAGTATGCCGCCCGGCTGGCGGAGCGGCTGGACGGCGCGGCCAACGAGGAGCAGTTGAGTACGCGGCTGCGGCGCTGCCGCAATCGGGAGATGGTGCGCATCGCCTGGCGGGATCTGACAGGACTCGCCGCGCTGGAGGAAACCCTCGGCGACCTGTCCGAGTTGGCCGACGCCGCCACCGACAGCGCCCTGGAAAAGCTCTACGGCTGGTACTGCGAGCGCTTCGGCGTACCTCGCGACGCTCAGGGAGAGGCGCAACGGCTGATCGTGCTGGGCATGGGCAAGCTGGGCGGCCGGGAACTGAACTATTCCTCCGATATCGATCTGATCTTCGTCTTCCCCCAGCCCGGCGAGACCGACGGCCGGCGCAGCGTCGGCAATGAAGAATTCTTCCGCCGGCTGGGTCAGAGCCTGATCAAGCTGCTGCAGGAACGCACCGCCGAGGGCTTCGTGTTCCGGGTGGATCTGCGGCTGCGGCCCTTCGGCGAATCCGGCCCGCTGGTGCTGCCCGCCAGCGGTTTCGAGGATTACTATCAAAACCATGGCCGCGAGTGGGAACGCTACGCCCTGATCAAGGCCCGCGTCATCGCCGGCGACCGTAACGCCGGGGAGCAACTGCTGGAGCAACTGCGGCCCTTCGTCTATCGGCGCTATCTGGATTACGGCGCCTTCGAGGAACTGCGCACCATGAAGGCGATGATCGCCAGGGAAGTGCAACGCAAGGGTTTGCAGCACAACATCAAACTCGGACCCGGCGGTATCCGCGAGATCGAATTCATCGGCCAGGTGTTTCAATTGATTTACGGCGGGCGCGAACCGACTCTGCGGGAGCGCGGTATCCTCAAGGTGCTGGACCGGCTGGCCGGGACGGGCAGGCTGCCCGCCGGCATCGTGGCCGAACTGAAGCAGGCTTACGCCTTTCTCCGGCGCACCGAGAACCGGCTGCAAGCCTGGGCCGATCAGCAAACCCATATCCTGCCCGAGGCGGCGCCGGCCCGGCGGCGTCTGGCCTACGCCATGGGCTTTGCCGACTGGGAAAGTTTCGCCGAGGCCTTGCAATTGCAGCAGGAACGGGTCTCCAAGCAATTTGCGCTGGTGTTCGCCACGCCGCACCTGGAGCCGCAGGAGCAGACCGCCACGACCGAACTGGATTTCGCGGCGCTCTGGCGCGGCGATGTCGGCGCGGAAAATGCGGTTCGCTTGCTGCGGGAACAGGGCTTCGAGGAACCCGCCGTCGCCTGGGAGAAGTTGCAGAATTTAAAGCAAAGCCTGAGCTACCGTTCGCTCAGCCGGCGCGGTCGCGACCGGATGGACCGCCTGCTGCCCCTGCTGCTGAATGCCGTCCGCCCGACGGCCGCGCCCACCGTCGCGCTGGAGCGGGTATTGCAACTGCTGGAAACCGTTGCCCGCCGCTCGGTTTATCTGGCCCTGCTGGGAGACAATCCGCTGGTCCTGTCGCAACTGGTCAAGCTCTGCGCCGCCAGTGTCTGGATCGGCCAGCACCTGGCCCGTTATCCCCTGCTGCTGGATGAACTGCTGGACCCGGCCACCCTTTACCAGCCGCCGGAACTCGCCAGACTCGGCGGGGAACTGGAAGCCTATCTCGAACGCGCCGGCGCCGACGATACCGAGCAACTGCTGGACATCCTGCGCCATTTCAAGCATACCCAGGTGCTGCGGGTGGCGGCGGCGGACGTAAGCGACGCCATACCGCTGATGATCGTCAGCGATCATCTGACCGAAATCGCCGAAGTGCTGCTGCGCAAGGTGCTGGAGTTGGCCTGGGCGGATCTGGTCCCCCGCTATGGCCGGCCCTGCGGCGTGGAGGATGGCCGGCAACGGCAGGCCGGGTTCGCCATCGTCGCCTATGGCAAGCTCGGCGGGATCGAACTGAATTACGGCTCGGATCTGGACTTGGTGTTTCTGCACGACAGCGGCGGCGAGCAACAAATCACTACGGGACCGCGAGCGCTGGACAATCCCACCTTCTTCGCCCGGCTGGTGCAGCGGATCATCTACTGGCTGACCACCCGCACCGGCGCCGGCGAGCTGTATGCGGTCGATACCCGCCTGCGCCCCAGCGGCCGCGCGGGCCTGCTGGTGAGCAGTTTCGATGCCTTTGCCGAATACCAGCGCCATCAAGCCTGGACCTGGGAACATCAAGCCCTGGTGCGGGCCCGGGTGGTGGCCGGTCCGCCGGAACTGGCGGCGCGCTTCGACGCCATCCGGCGGGAAGTTTTAAGCCGCGAGCGGGATCCGGTTAAATTGCGCCGGGAAGTGCGGGAGATGCGCGAACGCATGCGCCAGGAGCTGGGCTCGGACCGACCCGGCTGGTTCGATTTGAAACAAGATCGGGGTGGTATCGCCGATATTGAATTTATGGTGCAATATGAAGTCCTGGCGAATGCCCGGCGTTATCCGGACCTGCTGCGGCATACCGACAATATCCGGCAACTGGCCGGTCTGGAGCACTACGAAGTGTTGAGCAGCGCGGACGCCAGCGGGCTGCGCACCGCCTATCGGGGTTTGCGCCGCAGCCTGCATCGACTGACCTTGCAGCAACAGCCCGGCCGGGCGCCCATCGAAGAGGTGGATGACTACTGCAACGCGGTGGCCGAACTCTGGCGCAAATTCATGGAAGTCGATTAAAGTAACCACATTCCGCCGCCAGTCGGCGTACACTCATACCGCTTTTGCGATCGACATGACCCGCGCGTCATGCCCGCCTTAAATCAGCTTAGACGAGGAGACATCCTGATGACGATGGAGGACCGCGACGGTTTTATCTGGTTCGATGGGGAAATGACGCCATGGCGCCAAGCCAAGGTGCATGTGTTGACTCACAGCCTGCACTACGGCATGGGGGTATTCGAAGGCATTCGGGCTTACAAGACGGACCGGGGCACGGCGATTTTCCGCCTGCAGGCCCATACCGAACGGCTGTTCCGCTCGGCGCATATTCTGGGCATGCGCATCCCCTTCGACAAGGAGACGATCGCCGCCGCCTGCCTGGCGGAAGTCAGAGAGAACGGCCTGCCCAGCGCCTATATCCGGCCTCTGTGTTTCTTCGGCGCGGAAGGCATGGGGTTGCGGGCCGATAATCTGAAGGTCCATGTGATCGTGGCCGCCTGGGAATGGGGCGCCTATCTGGGCGCCGAGAATATCGAGCGGGGGATCCGCATCCGGACGTCCTCGTTTACCCGTCATCACGTCAATATCACCATGTGCAAGGCCAAGGCGGTCGGCAACTACACGAACTCCATCCTGGCCTTGCAGGAAGCGGTGCGGGACGGCTACGACGAGGCCCTGCTGCTGGATAACGAAGGTTATGTGTCGGAAGGCAGCGGCGAGAATATTTTCATCGTCCGCGACGGGATCATCTATACCCCCGACCTGACCTCGGCCCTGGAGGGCATCACCCGCGATACGATCATGCGCTTTATCGACGATCTGGGCCTGAAGATAAGGGAGAAACGGATCACCCGCGACGAGGTGTACATCGCCGACGAGGCTTTCTTCACCGGCACCGCCGCCGAAGTCACCCCCATCCGCGAGGTGGACGGCCGGGCCATCGGCGATGGCCGGCGCGGTCCCGTCACCGAACGCCTTCAATCCCTATATTTCGATCAGGTGCACGGCCGCCGGGAACAGTACCCCGAATGGCTGACGCTGGTTTAATCCGGAGTTGTTATGGCTGCCGTAAAACAAAGTGCTGAAATAATCCCCAACGCCCAAAGCCGTTATGAAGTCAGTCGGGCGGATCTGCCCCTGTCCTGCCCGATGCCGGGTATGACCCTGTGGTGCTCCCACCCCAGGGTCTATCTGCCGATCGAGCAGACCGGCCAGGCCAAATGTCCCTATTGCGGCGCCGACTATGTGCTGAAGGATTATGGTGGAAAACACTGAAGAACGCCGACAAGCCGCGCTGATAACCGGCACCTCCGCCGGTATCGGCCGGGAATTGGCCACCGTCTTCGCCGAACACGGTTTCGACCTGGTGGTGGTGGCGCGCCGGCGGCACGAACTGGAAGCCCTGGCGGCTTCCTTAAAGGCCGGGCATGGCGTCGAGGTCACCGTTATCGCCCTCGATCTGACCACGCCGGGGGCGCCGCAAACCCTGTTCGAGACGGTGCAGCGGCAGGGGATCGAAGTGGATGTGCTGGTCAACAACGCCGGAATCAATTTTCATGGCGACTTCAAGGACATCTCGCTGGAAAACCACCTGAGCCTGATCCAACTGAATATCGGCGCCCTGACGGCCTTGACTCACCTGTATCTGCGGCCCATGGTGGAACGGGGTTATGGCCGCATCCTGAATGTAGCCTCGACCAGCGCCTTTCAGCCTTTTCCCAACCTGGCCGTTTACGCCGCCTCCAAAGCTTATGTTCTTTCGCTCAGCGAAGCGCTCTCGGTGGAATTGAGGGGGACAGGAGTAACGGTTACCGCCTTGTGTCCGGGTTTCACGGAGACGACGATGCTGCATACCGCGTCGGCCACCACCGGACGGCTGGCGCCTGTACCCTCTTTTGTGGTCGGCGACGCGGCGCAGGTCGCTCGTGACGGTTATCAAGCCTGTATCCAGGGCGAGGTTGTACAGGTCAGCGGCCGGCTCAATCAACTCGCCACGTTCTGGATGCAGCACCAGCCCCGTTGGCTCGGGCGCACCCTCGGCGGCTGGCTTAAGCAATGGGTGGATTGAGTGGTCGTAGGCCAGTGGCTGCAGGTCGGGTTACCGTGAAAATCCCCGTAGGTCGGGTTAGGTGCGCCCTTCCACCCAGCCTGGAGATAGCAGAAGCTTGGGGGCGCACCGTAACCCGACAGGGGAGCCAATTTTCATCGCCGGGGGTGCTCTTTTCCCCGAGCATGACCAGTTAGCGCAGCAGCGGGTTTGTAGCCGTCGACCGCTCAGACCGGCGGTTCAGAGGGATAGTCGCCGGCGGGTCCATCTTTCATCTCCTGTGCGATGCCCTCGTACTCGGCAATGACCTGCGCCCCCAGCAGCAGGATAATCGAGCCTATCTCCAGGGTGAGCAAGGCGACGATCGTGGTTCCCAGGGAACCGTAGATCACGTTGACCAGGGACAGATGGGCGAAATACCAGATCAGCAGGTGCCGGGTCGGTTCCCATAACAGCACGGCGGTCACGCCGCCGATCAGGGCATGGCGCAACGGCAGATTGCCGACCGGCATCAGGCGGTAGATCGCGGTCACCATCAGCACCTCGCTCAGCAGCCCCAGCCAGTAAAGCACCGAGCCGGCTATTCCCCCCAGCGAGATTTCCCAACCTAATAAGATAATGGGAAAATTCTCCGCCGCCTGCAACAAACCGATGATCAGCGTTACCACCAGCAGGCCGCCTGCCAGCAACACGATAAACAGGTAAGGCAACAATGCCGAGATGAAAAAGGGGCGTTGCCTGACCATGACACGGTGTAAGAAGATAAACGAGATGGCGCTCTCCAGGATGGAAAAGGCCAGGGAACTGAAGAACAGCAGCACACCCACCAGGAACCAGCTTAGCGCCTGGCGGTGTTCCAGAAAGATTTTGATCTGTTCCAGCAAAGGCCCGGATTCGCCGGGCACCAGCAATTCCAGATAGCCCGTCAGGATAGTCAGCACCCGTCCCTCGTTCACTACATGGGACAGACCGATAAGCAGTAGGCTAAACAGGGGAATGATGGACAGCAGGGTGTAGTAGGCCACGGCGCCCGACAGCAGCAGTCCCTGATTGGCCTGAAAGTGTTGCAGTATCCGCCAGAGAAAACGTAGCGGATGTTTGAAAATCTGTTGCTTGGCGGAGGTCTTCCAGGGCATAAGTTATTCTTCAGGCGCACGTTGCAAAGAAAGTGAACAGGTAGCCTCGGTTTGAGCGGCAGTTTAACTTTATCATCCGTCCATGCGGTAATGGATAAAGCCAACGTCGGCATCCGGTAGCGTGTACCTGCTGGATCGCCGACGTTTAGGGCCGGTGGTGGCGACTCTGTTCAAGCACCTTGCTATTGTTAAACCGCGCCCATTTTGAGACCTGGAGTTCGGGGGAACCAAACCGGCGCGGTCGTTATAGCCACCGATTCCCTCCCCCCTTGAGGGGGGAGGGAACTGAAGGGTAACGGTTACGGAAAAACTATAAGTTTCGAAATAGACGCGGTTTAAGGAGCCGTCATGCCCCCAATAAGGCTTTCGCCCGCAGCAACAGACGACGGCGATCTTCGAGGCCGTTGGTGCCGCCGTTGATCCGCTTGGTCACCGCGACCAGGTCATCGCGATCGGCGCGATCGTTCAACTTATTCTTTTCCCAAAACCAGCCGGCGGCATCGACGCACAGTTGTCGATCTTCCGCCACCATCTTCGGATCTCCGAGCAGTTCTTCCTTCCGGCTTATGGCTTTGCCATAAGCCTCATAGTTGGCCCTGCCGGTAAGCTGGATCAGGCCGCGGCCCTTGAAACGGGGACCGTCGCCCGGTTGGGTGTTACCAAGATCGCGCCGTCCCTCATACGCCTTGCCGCTGGCAAGCTCCTCGCGCCAGCGCAACTCGCCGCTCTCGTGCCCGATCTGAGCAAGAAAGTGCGCCTGGCGTCGCGCTGTATCGATTGCCCGCTTGACCATCGTGTCGCGAATAGGGGCCGCAAAATCATGGATGTCGGCGTCGGACGCCCGCAGGTAGAGCAGCGCCAGCAACGGCTCGTCGATCCCGCCTGGCAGTGACTGGCAGAGCGCCGCGAGCGTTCGGTCGCGCGGATCGATCTTACCCTCCGGCTCCATCAGGCCGAGCGCCTCCCGCTGGAAAGCACAGATCGCCGCGTGGGTCTTCTCGCCGAAGGCGCCGTCCGGCTTGAGCGGTGTATCGCTTGCGCTCGAGCGGAGATTCAACAACCGCTGCACCGTTTCGACATCATCCCGGTTGTTCGCGCAATGCTGGCCGACGGCGCCGGCCAGCAAGCCGATGCCACGGGTGGCCACCGCCGGTGCTGTCACTGGGATGGGAGGCGTGTCCGCCGTCGGTGGTGAGGCTGCTGGAGACGTGCCGGCAGTCGGCTGACGGGTTCCAGACTGCCGCTCGAAGTGGGGTATATCTTTGAAGTTCGACCAATTCCCGCCCCAGCGATTGGCCGGATCGAGACCTTCCCAGAAGTCGCCGAGCGGACGTAACACATTCGTATCGTAGACCAGCTTGAGCGAGCCATCCGCTTCTTCCTGAAAGAAATTCAAGTCGATCGCCAGCCGTCTCAAATGCTGGCTGTTCATGGTTTTGCTGCGGCCATCCCTGAGGTATAGCGCCTGCTGTTCCGGCGTCCGGTACAGCTCTCCACCGGTCACGGTGAACCCCGATTCCACCGCCTTGCGCAGCAGTTCACCGACATGGAGCAGAAATTCCGCCTGTTCTGTTACGAGGCTCATCATTCATTCCCCCCTTCAGTCTGGCGTCCTGTGGCAAGCTCCGCCGCCCGACCGGTCAGCTGATCGGTCAGCCGCTCGATCTGACCTTGCTTATTGGCGCTCCCCTGGCTCGAGCCAAAAAAGAACTGGATGATCGCCGACAGGGAAACGCCCAGCAAAAAGCCGAGCACGGTATCGATAATCCGGACGGAGTTATCATCGGGTTTGTATTCGTGCAAAAAAGCGGCCCAGAATATAAAGGAAAAGGTGAGCACCGTGATGAGCAAGGCATAGAAGTAGATAAAGCGGCGGATAAAAGGGTCTTCACTTTCCATTGCCTTGGTCTGCATCCCGCGTGCGCTTTCCCGGTCCTTCTGGTGAATCTGCTCGAGCTCGATATTTTGCGCCCCGGCGGTCTGTAGATACGCGAGCAGATTCTCCTGATTCTTGAGCTCGAATTCCTTGAGCTGGCCCCATTGCTCATCCGTGAGCTTGTTTTCCGCAATATCATCGACATCGATTCCGGTCTCGTCCTTGATCATTTCTGCGACCTTTTCGGTGCCTTTATTTACCGCCCCTCGGAAAAAGCCGCTCAGCAGATCCAAACCGTGCTGAGCCAGAGTAGGGCCAACGGAAGATAGCACCGCGGCGATCAATGGAATTGGCATAGAATTCACTCCTCACAGTGGGTTGGTGTCACAGTTAAAAAGTAATGGTAAAATGGGAACTGGCAATAACCCTTCAGATCACTTCCCCATAAACTCATAAGCCCCCACATCGATAGGTCCCCGCTGCCGGCGGACCTCGATACCCAAGGGATGGACGTACTGAAAACCCGGCCGCAGCACGAAACCGCTGGCCGAACGCCCCGGATCGATGCCTTTGTCGATCGCCGCCGAACCGGGCAAGAGATGGTAATCATAGGCTGCCTGGTTCTTCAAGCCGGCATCCCCGACCGCCAGGTTCTGCTTTTGTTCGCCGGGACCCACCAGTACAGTTCCCGTTCCCACCAACAAGTTATTGATGAGTATAGCCGGCGCAACGCTGTGATTGTTCACGAAAATGCCGCCGTTGCGATCATTCACGAAAGTATTATTGACAACATACAGCGTTTGTTTGGGATTGTCGCGGTTGTGCTCGGCGGCGAAAGCGATCATAGCGGGATTATCGGTATTTTCACTCTGGCGGAACAAGTTACCGATAATATAGCCATTTCCTCCCTCGCATAAATCGACCAGATAACTCGAACCATTACGCTCGTCCATGATCCGGTTGTAAAGAATATAGTTTTCCTTAGCACGCGATTTGACATTATGGCCGATACTGGCGTCATGAATATAGCTGTTGCGTAGGGTAAAACGCCGGACATTGCCGATATAGATATTGTGGCCCAGACTGCCGTAACGCCGATAATCCACGGTATTGTTATTAAACTCCGATCCCTCTATCAGGATATCGCTGAGAGGATTCGCACCCGTCAAGATACCCATTTCGTTATCATGAAAATGAGAATTACGGATGGTCAGGTTTATTCCCTCGAAGCGAATGCCGGCGCCGTTCAAACTGGCGACCCGGGTGTTGGAGAATTCGATATTCTCCACGGTGATATCATTACCCTTGAGCACCCAGATGGCTTTGCCCTCGGCGGCTTTGCCTCTGGCATCGAGATGGGCGCGTCCGCCGACGCCACGCAGCGTCAGGCGGTTCTGCGGCCAGCTTGCCACATCGCCCGGATAGACCCCGGCATCGATGGCTACCACATCACCCTCCTTGGCAATCCGAGCCGCCTCGCTGGGTAGTTTGAGAACCCGATTGGGTCCAACCGCTAGCGTAGCGGCGTAAGCAGCACCGCTGGACAGCAAGCTTAAGATGACAGCCCAGGCTGCCAAGAGAATAGACCGATGCATTAGCTCTCCTGTCAATAGCGTCAACAGCGCAAGAATCGGGTGGCCAGCCGGCATCTTAGAAGTTATCTTGCTGCGAAGTAAAGCCGTATTGGAGCTCCCGATGAATGCAGACGACTATGAGCGTATCGCCCACGCCATCCGTTTTATCGAACGGAACCTGACCGGTCAGCCCGGTCTGCCTGAACTGGCCGCCGAGCTTAGGCTGAGCCTGTTTCATTTGCAAAAGCTGTTCCTACGCTGGGCTGGCGTCACCCCTAAGCGTTTTCTCCAGTTTTTGACCGTGGAATATGCCAAACATTTGCTGGCGCAGTCCCATAGCGTACTGGACGTCAGTCTGGAAACCGGCCTTTCCAGTCCGGCCCGCCTGCACGATCATTTCATCACCCTGGAGGCGGTGACGCCGGGAGAATATAAGCGGCATGGAGAGGGATTGGACATCTATTACGGCGTTCATTCCAGTCCTTTCGGTCCCATGTTCCTGGCGACCAGTCAACGCGGCATCGTCCGGCTGGCCTTCGTGGCCGATGCGGTCGACACGACGGCGGAACGGTACGCCTTGCAACGCGACTGGAGCTGCGCCCGGCTGACTGAAGATCAGCCGGCTACCGCCGCCATCGCCGGCCAGGTCTTCGACCGGTCCGGCCAGGCGGACACGCTCCTGCCGATTCTGGTCAAAGGCAGCAATTTTCAAATCCAGGTCTGGAAAGCTCTGCTGCAAATACCCATCGGTTCGCTGTACAGTTATGAACAACTGGCCACGGCCATCGCCAGGCCCGCCGCCTGCCGGGCAGTGGGGCAAGCTCTGGCCGTCAATCCTGTGGGCTATCTGATTCCCTGCCACCGGGTGATTCGCAGCCTGGGCACTGTCGGCGGCTATCGCTGGGGCGCCACCCGCAAGCAGGCGCTGCTCGTCTGGGAGGCGGCACAGATTCAGGGAGAAGCGGATGACTCGGTAAAGACGACGGTCCCCGCGGCCCTGCCCAGGGTTGCAACGCCGCGTAAATCGCTTCAAACTCACAACCTTTAAGGGCCTACCTTAATAGGCTGCCATAGCGTAGGAAACCCATCCTTATCACAGCAAGGGGGATTACCCGATGGACATGCAAACAGCGATCCGCACGGTTATCGACGGCCGCCATCTGAGCACGGAGCAGATGACCGAGGTCATGCGCACGATCATGAGCGGCCAGGCCAGTCCGGCGCAGATCGGCGGCTTTCTGGTCGGCCTTCACATGAAAGGGGAAACGGTGGAAGAAATCGCCGCCGCCGCCCAGGTAATGCGCGAACTCGCCATCCGCGTCGAGGTCCACAGCCTGCATCTGTTGGATACCTGCGGCACCGGCGGCGACGCAGCCGGCACCTTCAATATCTCCACCGCCGGCGCCCTGGTGGCCGCCGCCGCAGGCGCCAAAGTGGCCAAGCACGGCAATCGTTCCGTTTCCGGCAGAACCGGCAGCGCGGATGTGCTGGAAGCCGCCGGGGTCAGGCTGGAACTGAGCCCGGAACAAATCGGCGCCTGCATCGAAACCGTCGGCGTCGGTTTTTTGTTCGCGCCGCTGCACCATGGCGCCATGAAACACGCCATCGGCCCACGGCGGGAAATGGGGGTACGAACGATCTTCAATCTGCTGGGGCCGCTCACCAATCCCGCCGGCGCGCCCAATCAGATCATGGGCGTATTCGCCGCCGCCTGGGTGGAGCCGCTGGCTTACGTGCTCAAGCGCCTGGGCAGCCGTCATGTGATGGTGGTGCACTCCGAGGACGGCCTGGACGAGATCGGCATCGGCGCCGCCACCCATGTCGCCGAACTCAAGCAGGGCGAAGTCCGCGCCTATAGCCTCACCCCGGAAGACTTCGGCTTGCAGCGCAGTTCCCTGGAGACCCTCAAGGTCGACACCATCGAACAGAGTCTGAAGGTTATTCTGGACGTGTTGGCCGGTCGGCCCGGTCCGGCGGGCGATATCGTCGCTCTCAACGCCGGCGCCGGGATCTATACGGCCGGTCTGGCGGCAAGCTTGCAGGAAGGGGTGCATAAAGCCCGGACCATTCTGGCCGAGGGGGCCGCCGCCCGGGTGCTGGAGCAACTGGTCAGCTTCAGCCATCTGGTTTAAACCATGCAAGCTATTCCCGACATCCTGCAAAAGATTCTCCACCGCAAGGTCGAGGAAATCGTCGAGCGCAGCAGCCGGCTCGATATCCGCGCCCTGAGCCGGCAGATTGAAAACCTGCCGCCGCGTGGTTTCCTGGCGCGCCTGGAGGAGACCATACAGTCCGGGCGGGCGGCGGTGATTGCCGAAATAAAGAAGGCCTCGCCCAGCAAGGGGCTGTTGCGCGATCCCTTCCTGCCGGCGGACATCGCCCGCAGCTATGCCCGTCATGGCGCCACCTGTCTGTCCGTGCTGACCGACCGGGATTTTTTCCAGGGCAGTGAGGACTACCTTAAAGAGGCCCGCGCCGCCTGCGAGCTGCCGGTCCTGCGCAAGGATTTCATCATCGATCCCTATCAGGTTTACGAAGCCCGCGTGATCGGCGCCGACTGCATTCTGCTGATTGTCGCCGTTCTGGGCGACGCCATGCTGAGGGATCTGGCGGATCTGGCCCTGCACCTGGATCTGGATGTGCTGGTCGAGATTCACGATGCCGAGGAACTGGAGCGTGCTTTGGCGCTGGAACTGCCGCTGCTCGGGATCAATAACCGTGACCTGCGGACGTTTACCACCCGGCTCGAGATCACCCTGAATCTGCTCAAGGATATTCCCCCGAACCGGCTGGTGGTCAGCGAAAGCGGCATTCATACCCCGGCCGATGTGGCTTTGCTACAGGATCACGGCGTTCACGCCTTTCTGGTGGGCGAGGCATTCATGCGCGCCGCGGACCCTGGAGAGAAACTGGCCGAGTTATTTCACCCTGGAGAGTAGACAATGAAAGCACGAGTCAAATGGCTGGAAGACATGACCCTGGTTGGCGAGTCCGGGAGCGGTCATGCCGTGGTGATGGACGGTCCGCCGGAGCTGGGGGGACACAACCTGGGACTCAGACCGATGGAAATGATCTTGCTGGGCATGGGCGGCTGCACCGCCATCGATGTCCTCAATATTCTCAAAAAAGCCCGGCAGGCGGTGGTCGACTGTGTGGTCGAACTGGACGCGGAGCGTGCCCCCACCGATCCCAAAATCTTCACCCGCATCCAGGTTCACTTTATCGTCAACGGCCGGAACCTGAACGAGCGGCAGGTCGAACGCGCCGTGCAGTTATCGGCGGAAAAGTACTGTTCGGCGTCCATCATGTTGGGGAAGACGGCGGAGATCACCCATACCTTCGAGTTGCGCGAAGCCTTATAAAAGGCTGGTTAATTGTGAGAGCGGCTGGTATACTTGCGCGCTTTTCGCAACCGGCTTCGGGGGGGTTAAGCTGCGATGAAACCAAAACCTTTACCCAAGTTGAAATTACACGGCTTCAACAATCTCACCAAATCGCTCAGCTTCAATATTTACGACGTTTGCTACGCGGCGACGCCGGCCGAGCAGGAGCGTTATATTGCCTATATCGACGAGGCTTACAACTCCGAGCGCCTGACCCAGATTTTGACCAACGTCTCCAATATCATCGGCGCCAACATTCTGAACATCGCCCATCAGGACTACGATCCCCAGGGCGCCAGCGTCACCATGTTGATCGCCGAGGAGCCGATCGCCTCGGAGCGCCTGTCCAATCGGGAATCGCCCGGTCCGCTGGCGGGAGACGCCATCGCCTGCCATCTGGATAAAAGCCATATCACCGTGCATACCTACCCGGAGAGCCATCCGGATAACGGCATCAGCACCTTTCGGGTGGATATCGATGTCTCCACCTGTGGGCGAATTTCACCCTTGAGGGCGCTGAACTATCTGATTCACAGCTTCGAATCCGATATCGTCATCGCCGATTACCGGGTACGGGGATTCACCCGCGATATCAACGGCGAAAAGTATTTCATCGATCATCAGATCAATTCGATTCAGAATTATCTCTCCAAGGACAGCCGGGAACGGTATCAGATGATCGACGTGAATGTTTATCAGGAGTATATCTTTCACACCAAGATGATGCTCAAGGATTTCGATCTGAACAATTATTTGTTTATGGTGGACAAGCAGGACGTGCCGCCCCGCGAGCAGGCGGAAATCGAAAAGCGCGTGCGGCGGGAAATGATGGAGATCTTCTACGGCAGGAATTTGCGCAAGGGACTGGAGATATAGGCTGTCAGTCCCCGGATTACGCTCCGCAAGCTTCGCTCCATCCGGGCTACGCCGGCTAGACTTCCTCATGGTATCTACACCGGCTAAAAACCCCTAAACGCAACCCGTCAAAGAACACCAGGAAGCTGCATTGACCCGCCTGAAAATACTTGACGACTTCCAGAGGGGGACAAACCACCCCGGCGCTACGCGCCACCCCTCCTTAGCCAAGGAGGGGAAAAAATTGGTATCTCACCTTGAAATCAGTGCAAGCGGGGAAGAGGGGGCTAAACGGTCACTTCCAGTCGGCAGGGCCAGCGGCGGCAGGGGGGCAGCCGCTGGCGACAACAAAATCCACTTTAAACCCAGTACGTGGTCCGGGTCATCACCTTGGCGGCGGCTTTCATCAGCAGTCGTACCGGCAGCGGCGGCAGCGTGCCGCCGGCTTCCAGCGCCGTGGTGGCATGCCGGCCTTCATCGGCCTGCATCCCGGCCAGAATCAGGCGGCTTTTCTCATCCTGGGGCGGCAGCCGTTGCAGGTGGTCCTGTAAATGTTGCACCACCTGGTGCTCGGTCTCCGCCAGAAAGCCCAGATTCCAGCGGTCTCCCACCTGACCGTTAAGCGCGCCCAGCAGAAAGGAGCCGGCATAGAACAACGGATTCAGCACGCTGGTATGGCTGCCCAATTCCTCCAGCCGGGATTCGCACCAGTTCAGGTGATCGTTTTCCTCCATTGCCGCCTGCTCCAGTTGCGCCCGTACTTCCGGCTGGCTTGCGGTGAGCGCCTGTCCCTGATAGAGCGCCTGGGCGCACACCTCGCCGGTGTGATTGACCCGCATCAGCCGTGCGGCCTGCTGTTGTTCGACCTCGTTTAGCTCGGGTTCCCACGCCTGGTCGGCGGGATTGGGACGACCGGTGCTGGGCGGACGGCCGAAGACCGTGCGCACGGCCTGATCCAGATTGATAAGTAAGGTATCGATGGCGGTGTAATGCAGCATAGCGTTAAGCTCGTGACTACGGGATGGAAATTTGCTGGCAGGAAAGGATTATATTTTACGTGAAAATGCCTGCCGGCGGCAGGCGTCCAGTAGGGGCGGTTCGCGAACCGCCCCTACTGAAGAACCGCCCCTACTGAAGAACCGCCCCTACTGAAGAACCGCCCCTACTGAAGAACCGCCCCTACTGAAGAACCGCCCCTACTGAAGGGGAAAAGGGGCGATTCGATGACGCCATATACCCGCGGGCTGATTTTCAGGCTTCCCGTTGCGGCTCGAGCAGGTAAACTATGCTTTCAGTGCAACAAACCAAGTTGGTGTCCCCGCAATGATGGGTTACGCTGCGCTACGCTACACTTCACCTATTCTACGGGGATAAACTCAGCGATAACCGTTCAGCCCCCCACCCCAACCCTCCCCCACAAGGGGGGAGGGAGTTATTGCAAAACAGATACTTAGCCTATTCCCCCTCCCCTTGTGGGAGGGGGTTAGGGGGAAGGGTGTGAACGCTTACACTCAGCGAAGGAAATTCAGACATGCCGGATTATTTGATCGCCCCATCCATTCTGGCGGCGGACTTCGCCCGCCTGGGCGAGGAAGTGGTCAGCGTGCTGGAAGCCGGGGCCGACATCATCCACATCGATGTGATGGACAATCACTACGTCCCCAACCTGACCTTCGGTCCGGTGGTGTGCGCCGCCCTCCGCCGATACGGCATCGCCGCCCCCATCGACGTGCATCTGATGGTCAAGCCGGTGGACCGCATCATCCCGGATTTCGCCAGGGCCGGCGCCAGCTATATTACCTTCCACCCGGAAGCCAGCGAGCATATCGACCGCAGCCTGCAATTGATCCGCGACCAGGGCTGTAAATCCGGTCTGGTGTTCAATCCCGCCACCCCGCTGGATTATCTGCACTATGTCATGGACAAGATCGACATGATCATGCTGATGTCGGTCAATCCCGGTTTCAGCGGTCAAAGCTTTATCCCTTCCGCCCTGGCCAAACTGCGGCAGGCGCGCCGCCTGATCGAAGAGAGCGGCTATCCCATCCGCCTGGAGATCGACGGCGGGGTCAATGTGGACAATATCCGCGAGATTGCCGCGGCGGGCGCCGATACCTTCGTGGCCGGCGCCGCGATCTTCAATACGCCGGATTACCGGGCCACCATCGCCGCGCTGCGGGCCGAATTGACCAAAACCGACAAACCGGGCTGAACATGTTCGACAACATCGAAGCGATTTTCCTCGATCTGGACGGCACCCTGGTGGACAGCGTGCCGGATCTGACCGTGGCGGTGGACGCCATGCTGACGCAACTGGGCCTGCCGCCGCGCGGCGAGGAGCGGGTGCGGCAATGGGTGGGCAACGGTGCGGAAATGCTGATCCGCCGCGCCCTGGTCGATAACCTGAAGGGCGACGCGCCGGACGAACTGGTGGCGCAGGGCAGACCCATCTTCAATGCCGTCTACCAAGCCAATCTTGCTATCGGCAGCCGCCTGTATCCGGGCGTGCTGGAGGGACTGCGCGCGCTTCAGGCCCTGGGTTATCGGATGGCCTGCATCACCAACAAACCCACGGTGTTCGCCAAACCTCTGGTCGAACAACTGGGGATTGCGGTATTCTTCGATCTGGTGCTGGGGGGTGAATGCGCTCCCCGCAAAAAGCCCGCACCGGATGCGCTGCTGCTCACCGCCGGGCGGATGGGGGTGGATATCCACCGGGTGTTGATGGTCGGGGATTCCAAAAACGACGTGCAGGCGGCCCGTAACGCCGGTTGCCGCGGGGTCGTGGCGGTTCCTTATGGTTACAATCACGGTGACGATATCCGCGCCGCCGAACCGGACCTGGTAATCGATTCACTGGCCGAATTGAGCGCTTTTTTGAACAAGGCTGCGTAAATGTACCCGCTGACGCCGTTCGAGACTGTAGGACTGTCGCCGGATTTCCGATGGCGTGATTGACGCTGTCGCTGTCAACCCGGTTATTGTCATTTCCTTCATTCAAGGCGTCATTCCATGAATCCGACACAGTTTCAGCAACTGGCTGAGCAGGGTTTTAATCGTATTCCGCTGGTGCGCGAAGTGCTGGCGGACCTCGATACTCCCTTGAGCACCTATCTCAAGCTGGCCGATGCCCCCTATACCTATCTGTTCGAATCGGTTCAGGGCGGCGAAAAGTGGGGCCGGTATTCCATCATCGGGTTGCCCTGCCGCACCGTGCTCCAGGTGCAGGGGTATGAGATCCGCGTCCTCCAGGACGGACAGATCATCGAGCAACTGCAATGCGACGATCCCCTAAGCTGGATCGAGACCTTCCAGTCCCGCTATCGGGTGCCGCCGGTCGCCAAGGGACTGCCACGCTTTACCGGCGGGCTGGTGGGGTATTTCGGTTACGACACCGTCCGCTATATCGAACCGCGGCTGGCCGTGTGTCCCAATCCCGATCCGCTGCAAACCCCGGATATCCTGCTGATGCTGTCCGAGGACGTGGTGGTGTTCGATAATCTGGCCGGCAAGCTGTTCGTCATTACCCTGGTGGACCCGGCGCAGGAACAGGCCTATCTGCGCGGCCAGGAACACCTGGACGAGCTGGTGGAGAGGTTGCGCAGCGGCCGGCTGCGCTATGCCTACGGCCGGCTGGCCGGTCCCGTGCGCGAAGAGGATTTTATCTCCGGCTTTACCCAGGAAGGCTTCGAGGAGGCTGTGGTCCAGGTCAAGCACTATATCGTCGATGGCGACTGCATGCAGGCGGTGTTGTCGCAGCGGCTGACGGTGCCGTTCCAGGCGGCGCCGCTGGACCTGTATCGGGCCTTACGCGGCCTCAATCCTTCGCCGTATATGTATTTCCTGAATCTGGGCGAGTTCCATATCGTCGGTTCCTCCCCGGAAATCCTGGTCCGGTTGGAGGATGGCGTGATCACGGTGCGGCCGATCGCCGGCACCCGCCGCCGGGGGGAGACCGAAACGGAGGACCAAGCCCTGGAAGAAGACTTGCTGGCCGATCCCAAGGAACTGGCGGAACATCTGATGTTGATCGATCTGGGCCGCAACGATGTCGGTCGGGTTAGCGCCGTCGGCAGCGTCAAGGTGACCGAGAAAATGGTGATCGAACGCTACTCTCACGTGATGCATATCGTCTCCAATGTGATCGGCCGGCTCAAACCGGAGCTGAGCGCCATCGACGTACTGCGGGCCACTTTTCCGGCAGGAACGGTCAGCGGCGCGCCCAAGATTCGGGCGATGGAAATCATCGATGAACTGGAGCCGGTCAAGCGCGGCATCTACGCCGGTGCGGTCGGCTATCTCTCCTGGTCGGGCAACATGGATACGGCCATCGCCATCCGCACCGCGGTGATCAAAAATGGCCTGCTGCATATTCAGGCCGGCGCCGGCATCGTCGCCGACTCGGCGCCGCGCCAGGAATGGGAGGAGACCATGAACAAGGGGCGCGCCATCTTCCGGGCGGTGGCCATCGCCGAACAGGGATTGCTGTAAGTCGCAATCCCCCCTGCATCGTCATTTCGGGCCAAGCGGCGCCGGGGTATACTACCGCCAGTGTCTTTAAAGCAACCTTGGGTAGCGGTCATGAGCGTACAACACCTGAAAGCCCCCACTAAATCCATCATCTACCCCGACAGCGATGGCAAGCCAATGGCCGATAACACGAAACAGTTCGAGTGGATCGGCACCATCGCAGGCGGTCTCCAGGCCCTGTTTGCCAACGATCCCAACGTCTTCGTCGCTGGCGATCTGCTCTGGTATCCAGTGGAAGGCGACAACAAGACCCGCATCGCGCCGGATGCACTGGTGGCGTTCGGGCGTCCCCAGGGACACCGGGGTTCGTACAAGCAATGGGAAGAAGGCGGAGTGGCGCCGCAGGTGGTGTTCGAGGTGCTGTCGCCGGGCAATACCCGCAAAGAGATGATCGAAAAGCTGGCGTTCTACGAGCGCTACGGGGTCGAGGAATATTACCTGTACGATCCCGACAGTGGGCGTCTGCAAGGCTGGTGGCGACAGGGTGGGCAGTTGATAGAAATCGCCCCGATGCGCGGCTGGGTCAGTCCCCGGTTGGGGGTACGGTTCGATCTGGAGGGAACGGACCTGTGCCTGACTACGCCGGATGGCCGGCGCTTTGTCAGCTATGTGAAGTCGGTCCAGCGGGCTGATCAGGAAGCGCAGCGAGCCGAGCAGGAGAAACACCGGGCCGAGCAGGAGAAACACCGGGCCGATAGCGCGGAACAACGGATCGAAAGCGCGGAACACCGGGTCGAGCAGGAGAAACACCGGGCCGAGCAGGAAAAACACCGGGCCGATAGCGCAGAACAACGGATCGAGCAAGAGAGACAACAGACCGAGCAGGAGAAACAACGGGCTGCTGCGGCCGAATCCGAACTGGCGCGGCTGCGCGACTTGTTGAAGCGGCCAGGGATCGATCTGGCCGGATAAGGGGATTCAATGACCTGTGGGAGCGGCGCCCTCGCCGCAATCACTGGCCGCTGCACCCGTCGCGCTCCTGGGTTGATCGCGGCGAGGGCGCCGCTCCCACAGCGTAAGACCAGCTTTACGAATTATGGCAACATTTCCTTTTGACACCGGTAAATTGATCGATATTTGCCGTCAGAACGACGTCATTAGAGTGGGTGTCTTCGGCTCGATGGCGCGAGGAGACGCCGACGAACAGAGTGATATCGACCTGATCGTCGAATTCTCCAAACGCAAAAGTCTGCTCGCGCTCGTGGCTCTCGAACGAAAAATCTCTGCAGCGCTGGGTCGAAAAGTCGATCTACTCACAGAAGCGGCGATCAGTCCTTATCTACGTGACAGAATAATGCGTGATCTAAAGGTCATTTATGAAGCGCGATGATACGGTCTACCTCCAGCACATTCTGGCTGCAATCGCCAGAGCAGAGACTTATCTGCAGGATATTGACGAAACCGCTTTTATCAAAAATTTCCTCGTACAAGACGGCATAATCCGACAACTTGAGATAATCGGTGAAGCTACCAGACGCCTTTCCGTTCAGCTACGCCATAAATACGATCATATTCCCTGGGACGACATCGCTGGAATGCGAGACAAGCTCATTCACGATTACTTTGGCGTGGATATCGATAAAGTCTGGCTCACCGCCATCGAGGACCTGCCCACACTGAAAGAAGCAGTAACCCAAATCCTGGCGGAGTTATCGGCATATAACGGGGTTCAATGACCTGTAGGAGCGGCGCCCTCGCCGCGATCAAGGGGGTTCAATCACCTGTGGGAGCGGCGCCCTCGCCGCGATCAATCCAGACCGTAGGCCGGAATAAGGACCGCACTGCGGGCCGTTTCCGGCATCCTCCGGCCTCCGCCGAACGCCGGAAACGCTCCGCCAGCTCCGCTTATTCCGGCCTACTACTATCTTTAATCCGCCGGCCCGTAAAGGCGCCGAGTCCCAGCAAGACCAGCCACAGAGTAGCCGGCACGGGGATGGAATTGGCTTGCTGAACCGTGATGCTACCGGTTCCCACGGAGTCCAGGGCTAACCGACCCGCCGAGGCGCCTGTGATATAGATACCGGGCGGCGTAACCGAGTCAAAGATCAGCGTGGTCGTGCCCAGCCCGACAGCCTGGAAGGACAGCGTCGCCAGGGTGAAGCTGTCCGGCTGCAGCGCGGCCAAGTCCGCGTCCGATAGATACGAAAGCTCCCAGAAGTCCACTACACCGGGCGTACTGAGCACTTTGCCTGCGTCCGCTTCGAGCAGGTCCGGATCGCCCAATAACGCGCCGAAGCTCACACCAATCGCATTGAGAATACCTGGATTGTAGTTCACATTGAGATCGAAGGTCGAAACAATTTGGCTCGCGGCGTCCAGGCCGGAGATGACCACGTTTACCATGACCTGATCGCCCAGGTTTACGGTCTGGGCGACTGGCTGCAAGCTGAGGGACACGCCGGCCACTGCCGGAGTCTGGTAAAGCGTCGCCAAAGCAAGGGCGGCCACCAGCGAATGGAAGAATCTATGGCTTTTCATGATGAGCGTCCTCTTTCATTTCAAGCTATTGAATGGCGCAATTGGGTCGGGTGCACTTCAGCACGCAGGCGCGGGCGTCGCCGACGGTAATCAGCCCATCACCGTCGTAATCGCGGGGGTCACCGGGGGCGGCGGGTTGGTTGCGGGCGGCCAGAATCGCGTTGATGTCGTTGCGGTCCACATCGCGATCCTGGTCGATATCGCAAGCGGGACCTTCAAATTGGCCGAATTCGTTGAGACGAAAATTGTTAAGGCCGGGTACTTGCCAATTATTCTCCTCCTCAATTGGAATCGAGCCGTCCGGGTTTACGTTGGTAATGTGGTAGGTATGCTCATTCCAGATTTTCCGGGTGAGTACCCATTGATTGGTGGGATCGCCGTAGACGTAGATGCCGTGCTGTGGTCCGAAACCACCGCTGACGTTGGCGATGATCAACAGTTCGGCGTTGTTGTCACCGTCTACATCCGCAACCAGTGGATACTCGTACCACGTACCGGAATTGCGGTTGGTCTGAAACAGCACCGCTCCGTCAACGCCGCGATAAATCCAGAGGTGGAATTCATCCCCGTAAACAACCTCCGCGGCTCCGTCACCCTCGAAATCGAACACGGAAGAACCAGTTACACTTGAACTGTAATCGTGAGTTGCCGCCTGCCATTTGAGGGCGCCGTTGGTTTCGAACACGGCGTAACGTGAGTAGCCTGCCACTCCGATTTCCGGATTCCCGTCATTGTCATAATCCGCGACGGTCGGCGGACCACCGCCGCCGCCTGGAATGGAAACTGGACCCCATTTGACGGTCATGTTGTGTTCCAACAACCAGACTGAGCCATTGGCGACGAGAACGATTTCTGCCTGTGGATCGCTGTCGAAATTCCCTACGGCGTTGTAACCGTCCGGCAAACTGGTGTTTCGATATTTGATTACGCCGTTCACGGAATAAACGGTATTTCCCGCCACAACTTCGGGATTGCCGTCGAGATCGACGTCAGCCACCAAAGACAGTGGCCCGATGTTGCTTACAGTTGCTCGTCCACCAGTACCCGTCCAGCGTAGGGTCCCGTCGGCATTCAACACCTGCCTACCAATCACGATCTCCGGCAATCCGACTTTGTCTAGATTGGCGATGGCGGGCGCCCCCCAATTGATCGCTTCGAGAGTGGGACTTCTCCACTTGAAAGTCCCGTCATGCTCGAAGGCAATCAGACGGGCGCCCGTACTGTCGCAGGCGATGATTTCAGGATATCCATCTCCATCAATATCTCCGGTCGCCACCGAGGACGCGGTATTGATTTGCAGGGCCGGAGTGGTCACAGTGAAAAGTTCTGATCCATTATTGCCGTTAAGTGCACGCAGAACTCCTACTTCGACTAGGTTACCGCTCGTAGACGCAGTAGAACCGAACACCACGTCTGGGATACCGTCCTTGTTCAGATCGATAACCGAAGGCGTCATCATGACGTTGAGCGAGGTTGGTAGGACGCTACTGGAAGTCCAAGACCATTCCAGGACCGGTGAATTCCAGGCGTATACCGGAAAGGTAACTCCCAGAAATATCGTCGCTAAACACAACGCAAACATATCTTTTCGACTGCGCATCGCTCTAGCCCTGATTTTCGATGAAATACAGCGGCAGCTTACCCAGATTGACCTTGGCTGCGGCGGTGGCCGGTGGCGCCGCTGCTTGGAGTAATCGATGGTATAGCGGTCGCGTTGGCAGAGTGAAGTGAAAGAGAGAGTGGGATATTGGAGGTTCATGGTAATGATTCTCCTGCCTAAGTGATTGATTGGGCTTTTATTTGCAAAAAATATAATGCTGGTTAACAATCGAAAAATCAGTGAATTTTTTCACAAAAATAATGTATTCAACCACTATGCACTGAAAGTGCATAGAATGTTTTGGAGACTGAAAGTCTCGGTTTCAGCTAAAGCTGACTGAAAGATGCAAGCTTAGAGCTTGTGTGTGCTGACTGAAAGTCATTCGACTCCAAAATCATCATCCCGATGATTTGGATGATTTTCATGGTGCTTTAAATACTCTTGGATCATTTCAT
>CAIMUS010000185.1 GCA_903844665.1 uncultured Pseudomonadota bacterium | reverse complement strand
TCTGCGAAGGCATTTCTATGAAAATAAAACTTTTCAGCAGGTCAAACAGAGTTTTTTCAATTTTCTCAATAAAAAGGTTTTCAATTTTAAGAAATCGAATTGGTATTTAGAAATTCCACAACCTGTATAGGAGCGCTATATGATTCAGTAGCCAAAATATTCCTAGCTTTAATTATCGGATATATTTTGATATTTTATATATATTCGATATTGAGTTCATTCAATCGATATGGTACAACTGAGGACTATATTAGTTCTAATATTACTGAATTTAATTTTGAAGCTATTGGGCTTCCTAATTGGACTTTTCCTGATCAAAATCAGGCTTTATTAAATGATGAGCAAATTAAAATAATTAGAGATCAAGTTAACAAAGCTCTCAAGCAGAAATTATTAATTTGCAAGTATCCAAATAATATAATTCATATTTTTTGGTATGATTCAACAGCTTCTGATAGAATTAAAGAACCATTTGGAGATTATTATCGAAAATATTGGGATAACCACCCTTTGCAACGAATAGAAGGTGGTGCAAGTATGTGTCCTCGTACTACTGGTCCGATACAGTAATTCCGATATTAGCGCGTAGATACCATGAGGAAGTCCAGCGGCAACTGGACCGCAGGCGGTATAAGCCAGCGTAGCCCGGATGCAACGAAGCCGCCAAGTCAGCCACTTGTTCTCCCGCCAATGTATAGCGCCCCACGATGTAACTGGATATAGTTACATCATGACCAAACACCAAAAACTCCTCGCCCGTGCGATGAACAATCCGAAAGGTTTGTCCTTCGCCGATTTCAAGACCCTGTTAAGCTATGCCGGTTGGAGCCTCGACCACCAAACTGGCAGTCACCAGATTTGGTATTCACCCACCGGTTATCGCTTACCTGTCCAGGAGGGTAGGAATGGCAAGGCCAAGGGCTATCAGGTCGAGCAGTTTTTGTTGCAATACGAGGTAGAGAATGAAACCGGATCGCTTTGATGGGTATACCGTCACTGTTTTTCAGGATGACGAGGGCGACTATCTCGCTCACTTTGTCGAACTCTCCCAGATCTCGGCCTTTGCCGATTCGCCCGAAGCGGCTCTTAGCGAACTGGCTATCGCATGGGAAGGGGTTAAGGCCAGTTACACCAAGCATGGTGAGCCGATTCCAGTAGCCCCTTCCCGCAAGGAGTATAGCGGGCAGTTCAATGTACGCCTGGATCGGCGTTTGCACCAAGCCTTGGCTATTGAAGCTGCACAGGCAGGGTTGTCGTTGAACGCGCTGGTGTCACAGAAGTTAGCTAAAGGTACACACCAGTTTAATGACTGAATTGCTTGGTTTTCATGGTGGCTATCTGGTGCTATACATAATTAATGAGTCCACTGCCGTAGGCAGATGGATGGAGCAGCGTGGAAGTGGTCAGGAGTAACCTGGATTGCGCTCCGCCAGCTCCGCTCCATCCAGGCTATGCTGGCTAGCTTCTAGCTTGCTCCCTGACCTCCATCGCCACCCGCACATCCGTTTGGATGAAATCGTTGCCCACGAACAGCAAGGGCGCGTCCAACGTCCGGGCCAAGGCGTAACTGAAGCAGTCGCCGAAATTCAGCCCGGCCGGGTGGCGGCCCTTACCAAAGCGTAGAAACGCCTCGCGCGCGATCCGGGCCTGCGGTTCGTCGACTGAGTTGAACTCGATGGCGGCGGTCTGGAGAAAGCGATCCAAAAATTCCAGGGTGGCCTCATCGCCATGACGTCCCGCGGCGACGAGGCTCAATTCCACCCAATTGGCGACCGAAAGAACGCGGGACGAAGCCGCGTGCAGGCGCGTCGCCAGCGTCTCCCAGCCTGGCTCGCTCTTGAGGAGGGCCACGACCGCCGAGGTATCAACGACCAGTACGGTCACCGCGGCAGGCCCGCGTCATCGTACAGGTCGGCTTCGGTCAGCCATGCCGCCGGAGCGGAGGCCCCCCGCACCCGCGCCGCCGCCTGCTGCACCTGCCGCAGATAGGCGGCCTGGTCGTCCTCCAGCCGTCGCAGTTCGTGCCGGACCGCGACCGCGACCGCCTCGGTCAAATTGGCTCCCAACCGGCTGGCGAGTTCGCGGACGGCCGCTTCCGTCTCCCGATTCTTGATGTTCAGCATGGCGATTGGTAAAGAATAAATTTATACTGGTAAAGAATATGCTCCGAAACCGGAGAATGCAAGGGTTCTCGGCGCGAAATCCCCGATTCACTGCGGTTGACGGAGCTGATAGGGCCAGAGATAGTCTCGAAGGCGCCGTTGGATTTCCTATCCGGTGGTGTTCCGAGGAACACTACCCGCATGGGAAGGGGTCAAGGCCAGTTATACCCAGCAGGGTGAGCCGATTCCAGTAGCCCCTTCCCGCAAGGAGTATAGCGGGCAGTTCAATGTACGCCTGGATCGGCGTTTGCACCGGGCCTTGGCTATTGAAGCGGCACAGGCAGGGTTGTCGTTGAACGCGCTGGTGTCACAGAAGTTAGCTAAAGGTACACACCAATTTAATGATTGAATGGCTTGGTTTTCATGGCGGCTATCTTGTGCTACACATAATTAAGACCAAGATCATCGGGCAGACAGGAAGCGGTTCTTATCGGCGCGGTCTGGCGTATGCCGTCCTGCTGCTTCTGGCAGTGGCGCTGCTACCGAACCAAACCTTTGCGGCCGGGCAGCAGCGTGCGACCATCGCCACTTCCGAGTTCGGCGCGGTGGCGGTGTATGCGCCTGAGGAGGCAGCCAAGGGGTTCGTGATGCTGTTTTCCGGGGAAGACGGCATCAATCAGGAAGATCAAAAGGCCATCGACCGCCTGCTGGCGGCCGGCCTGGCCGTGGCGGCGATCGATATCCAGACGGCGCTGAAAAACCTCAACGCCGCCAGTCTGAAGGACTGTATCGATCTGTCCGGCCCGCTGGAATGGGTCAGCCATAACGCGCAGCATGAGTTGAAATTGACCCGCTATGATGAACCGGTTCTGCTCGGCCGCGGAGCTGGAGCCGCGCTCGTCTACGCCACCCTGGTGCAGGCCCCTCCCCTGTCGTTTGCCGGCGGCTTGAGCGTGGACTTCGTGCCCCGGCTGCCGCTGCAACGGCCACTTTGTACGGTGACGACAACCTCGGGCGAGGCGGGGTATCAGACCTTCGCGGCCGGGCAAACCCTGCGCGGCGTCTGGCAGGTGGCGGGTACGGCGCCGCTTTCGCCGGAGATCCTGGCGTTTGCAGCCGCCGCCGCCAAGGCGAATGGCCGTGATGCGGGGGCAACGCCACGGGTGACGCCGCTGGTCGATCTTTATTTGGAAACTGTGCAAAAGCTGATTCTGGAAGCCGTACCGGTCGATAAGGCGACGGTCAGCGATCTGCCTCTGGTCGAAGTGGCGTCGACCTCCACCAACGACACCCTGGCGATTATCTTTTCCGGCGACGGCGGCTGGCGCGACATCGATAAAACGCTGGGAGATATGTTGAAAAGCAAAGGGATAGCGGTCATCGGCGTCGATGTGCTGCGCTACTTCTGGTCGAAACGCACTCCCGAGGAAGTCGCCACGGATCTGGGCGAGATCATGAGATATTATCTTTCCGCCTGGAAACTCAAATACGTGGTGCTGATCGGCTATTCGTTCGGCGCCGACATTCTCCCCTTTGCCTACAACCGGTTGCCCGAAGATCTGCGCCGTGATGTAATTCTGCTGTCGCTGCTGGCTCCCAGCCGGACCGCGATTTTCGAGATCCAGATATTCGAGTGGCTGGGCGCCGAATCGGATGACGGACTGCCGCTCGAACCCGAGGTGCGCAAGATCGAGCCTGGTAAAATCCAGTGCTTTTATGGTCAGGAAGAAGCCGGGGAAAGCCTTTGCACTCTGGAGCCGATGCGCCAGGCGGAAACCATCGCCCGCCCCGGCAGCCATCACTTCGATGAAAATTATCAGCCGATAGCCGATGCCATTCTGGCCAGTCTGAAGCGTCAGCTGGTGGGCAGACAGCCTTAAAACCTATCAGGTGTTGCAATGGACTATCAAGATATTCTTTACAAAGAAGAAAGCGGCGTCGCTACGATCACCATCAATCGCCCCGACGTCTACAACGCCTTTCGCGGGATCACGGTGGAGGAAATGATCCAGGCCTTCAGCAGGGCCAGTTGGCACTCCTCCTGCGGCGTCATTGTCCTGACCGGCGCCGGTGACAAGGCCTTCTGCACCGGCGGTGACCAGTCGGCCCATGAGGGCCATTACGACGGCAGGGGCGCTATCGGCCTGCCGCTGGAAGAACTGCACAGCATCATCCGCGATTCTCCCAAGCCGGTGCTCGCCCGGGTGCAGGGTTACGCCATCGGCGGCGGTAACGTGCTGGCCCTGATCTGCGATCTGACCATCGCTTCGGAGCGGGCCGTCTTCGGTCAGGTAGGGCCAAAAGTCGGCTCGGTGGACCCCGGCTGGGGCACCGCTTACCTGACCCGCGTGGTCGGGGAGAAAAAGGCCAGGGAAATCTGGTATCTCTGCCGCCGTTACCCGGCGCAGCAAGCGCTGCAGATGGGGTTATGCAATTGCGTCGTACCCCATGAGCAACTCGATGCCGAAGTCGACCGATGGTGTCGGGAGATTCTTGAGAAGAGTCCGACCGCGCTTACCATCGCCAAGCGTTCCATCAATGCCGACTCGGAGGCCATTCGGGGCATCGGCCAACTCGGGGTACAGGCGGTCAGTCTGTATTATCAGACCGAGGAATCCAAGGAGGGCGTCAATGCATTTCGCGAAAAACGTCCTCCTGAATTTCGTAAATTCACCAAATTCTGAACCGCAGATATACGCTGATTACAGGATTTCACAGAGCAGGACTTACGCCAATTGTCCATGACAGCAAGAAAAAAAGCCAAAGCGAAGGCATCGGAAACAACGCGCGATACCAAGACCATCGAGGCGCAGGAGATCGCTGGAAAAGCAGCCGAGGTGCAAGAGACGGTCGAAAGTCCCGTTGCCGGTTTCCCCATCGTCGGCGTCGGCGCATCCGCCGGGGGGTTGGCGGCGTTCGAGGCCTTCTTTTCCGGCATGCCCGCCGACACCGATCCCGGCATGGCCTTTGTCCTGGTGCAGCACCTGGCCCCGGACCACAAGAGCATCCTCACCGACCTCATCAGGCGCTATACCCGCATGCAGGTTTTCGAGGTCGAGGACGGGATGGCGGTAAAGCCCAACTGCGCCTATATCATCCCGCCCAACCGCGACATGGCCTTTCTGAACGGCTCTCTCCAATTGATGGAACCCTCCGCCCCCCGCGGGCAGCGCCTGCCGATTGACTTCTTCTTCCGCTCCCTGGCCCAGGACCAGCACGAGCGGGCCATCTGCATCGTGCTTTCGGGCACCGGCAGCGACGGCACCCAGGGCGTGCGGGCCATCAAGGGCGAGGGTGGCATGGTCATGGTCCAGAACCCCGCCTCCACCGAGTACGACGGCATGCCGCGCAGCGCCATCGCCACCGGCTTGGTGGACTATGAGATGCCGCCGGCCGAGATGCCCGCCCAGCTCATCGCCTACGTGACCCATGCCTTCGGCAAGCCCCCCCTGGCCGCCACCGCCCCGGCGCCCAAGGCCGAGAACGCGTTGAAGAAGATCTTTATCCTGCTGCGCGCCCAGACCGGCCATGACTTTTCCCAGTACAAGCTGAGCACCATCCACCGCCGCATCGAGCGGCGCCTGGCCGTCCACCAGATCGAAACGATGGACGGGTATGTCAAGTATCTTCAGCAGACGCCGGCGGAGGCGGAAGCGCTGTTTCGCGACCTGTTGATCGGCGTGACCAATTTCTTCCGCGATCCGGAGGCCTTCAAGACCATCGAGGAACAGGTCATCCCCAAGCTCTTTGCCGGCAAGCCCGCGGACGCCGTGATCCGCGTCTGGTCGCCGGGATGTTCCACCGGCGAGGAGGCCTATTCCCTCGCCATCCTGCTCGCCGAACGTCAGGAGGCGATGAAACAGAGTTTCAAGGTGCAGGTCTTCGCCACCGACATCGACAGTCAGGCGATTGCCACGGCCCGGGCCGGTCGCTATCCGGCCAGCATCGCCGCCGACCTCACGCCGGAAAGGCTGGCGCGCTTTTTCGCGGCCGAGCCCGACGGCAGCGCCTACCGCATCCACAAAGGCATCCGCGACCTGCTGGTCTTTTCCGAGCAGAATGTGATCAAAGACCCGCCGTTCTCCAAACTCGACCTCATCAGTTGCCGCAACCTCCTGATCTATATGGGCGGGGACTTGCAGAAGAAGATCATGTCCCTCTTCCACTACGCCCTGAACCCGGGCGGTTTTCTCTTCCTGGGCACCTCCGAGACCGTGGGCGAGTTTATGGATCTGTTTGCTGTGCTGGACCGCAAGTTGAAGCTGTATCAGCGCAAAGAAGACTTTCACGGCGCGCAGCGCGCGGCCCTGGGCCGGTTTCTCCCGCCCATGACGGCGATCGATGCGGCGCTCCCGCGGGCCGCCGGAAAAACGGCATTCCCAGTGAAACTGCCGCTGCGCGAGATGACCGAGCAGGCGCTGCTGCAGCAGGTCGCCCCGGCCGGCGTGCTCGTCAACAGCCACGGCGAGATTCTCTACCTCCACGGCCGCACCGGTCTGTATCTCGAGCCGGCCCCGGGCGAGGCCGGAACCCCCAACATCCTGAAGATGGCCCGCGACGGCTTGCGGCGCGACCTGACCACGGCCCTGCACAAAGCCATGGGGACAAAAGAGATCGTGCGCTGCCCGGGCCTGCGCGTCAAAACCAACGGCGACTTCACCACGGTCAACCTGACCGTCCGCTCGGTGGCGACAGGCCCTGCCGCGACGCCGGAGGCGCCCCTTTACCTGGTAGTTCTGGAGGAAGCGCCCTTCGACCCCGAACCGGCGCAGCAGGCCGCCGCTCTGCGAGCCGGCGAAGGGGCGGACAGCGCCGATACGGATACCGACGCGCGCGTTGCGGTGCTCAAACAGGAACTGCAGGCCAAGGAGGAATACCTCCAGGCCGCCAACGAGGAACTGGAGACCGCCAACGAAGAACTCAAATCCTCCAACGAAGAGATGCAGTCGGTCAACGAAGAATTGCAATCCACCAACGAGGAACTGGAGACCTCCAAGGAGGAATTACAATCGGTCAACGAGGAACTGGCCACGGTCAACTCCGAGCTGCAAACCAAGGTGGCCGATCTGTCGCGGGCCAACAACGACATGAACAATCTGCTGGCTGGCACGGGCATCGCCACCATCTTTGTGAATCACCGGCAGCACATCCTGCGCTTCACCCCCGCCGCCACCAAGATCATCAACCTGATCCCCACGGACGTAGGGCGGCCCGTGGGCCACATTCTCTCCAACTTGGCGGGTTACGACCGCATTGTGGCTGATACACAGGCGGTGCTGGACAGCCTGATTCCCAAAGAGGTGGAAGTGCAGACCACGGAGGGCCAGTGGTACAAGCTGCGCATTCAGCCCTACCGCACGCTGGACAACGTGATCGAGGGCGGCGTGATCACCTTTATCGACATCACGGAGATAAAGGAGGCACGGGATGAACTGCGGAAAGCCAATGACCTGCTCCGCTTGGCCGTGGTCGTGCGCGATGCGTACGATGCCATCACCGTGCAGGACTTGGAGGGCCGCATCCTGGCCTGGAACCCGGGAGCGGTGAGGATGTATGGTTGGAGTGAAGCCGAGGCGCTGGTGATGAACGTCCGCGACCGGGTCCCGGAGGGGCTGCGAGAAGAAGCGTTGGCCAATGTACTGAAGCTTGGCCAGGCTGAAATTCTGGAGCCGTATCGTACCCAACGAATCACTAAAGAGGGTACTGTCGTGGAGGTCTGGTTGACCTCCACCGCTTTGGTGAATAAGGCCGGGCGGATGTATGCGATTGCGACAACGGAACGGTCGAAAGAATCAAAGAATGGATCGAATGGTGGAAACGCACCATGAAAAGCAAAGATGACCGGCCCGAACCCGCCGCCGAACTGCGCCGGCAGGCCGAAGAGATCGCCCGGAAAGAAGCGGCCCAGTCGTCGGAAGACCTGGAGTCCCTGTCGCCCGAAGGCATCCGGCAGAAGCTTCACGAACTGCGGGTGCACCAGATCGAGCTGGAGGTGCAGAACGAGGAGTTGCGCCGGACGCAGGCGGAACTGGACGCCGCGCGGGCGCGCTATTTCGACCTCTACGATCTGGCGCCGGTGGGCTATTGCACCCTCTCCGAGAAGGGGCTGATCCTGGAGGCCAACCTCACCGCCGCGACCCTGCTGGGCGTGGCCCGGGGCGCGCTGGTCAAGCAGTCGATCTCCCGCTTTATCTTTCCCGAAGACCAGAACAGCTACTACCTCTTCCGCAAACAGCTCTTTGAAACAGGCGCGCCGCAGGCGTGCGAACTGCGGATGATGAAACAGGACGAAACGGCATTCTGGGCGAACCTGGAAGCAACCGCCGCACAGGAAGCCGACGGCGCGCCCGTGTGTCGCGTCGTGATGAGCGACATCACCGCGCGCCGGCAGGCCGAACAGGCGTTGCGCGAAAGCGAGGCGCGGCTGCGGGCCATCGTTCAGGCCGTCCCCGACGTGCTGCTGGTATTGGATGAAGAGGGGCGCTATGTCGAGGTCCTGACCGCCCGGCCCGACCTGCTCTATACCGAGCACGCGGCGCTGCAGGGCCGGCAGCTCGGCGAGAGACTGCCGGCGGCGGTGACGGAGCAGGTGCTCGAGGCCATCCGCCAAACCCTGCAGACCTGCCAAATCCAGAGCCTGGAATACGATCTGTCGATCCCTAAAGTCGGCCCGCGCACGTTCGAGGTGCGGCTCGCTCCCTTGGACGCGACGCTGCCGGGCAGACCGATGGTGGTGTTGCTGGCGCATGACATTACCCAACGCCGGCTCACCGAAGAGAGCCTGCGGCAAGCACAGAAAATGGAGGCGGTGGGGCAGCTCACCGGGGGGATGGCCCATGACTTCAACAACCTGCTCGCCATTATCCTGGGGAATCTCGAACTCCTGGCGGAGCAACTCCAGGACCCGGCGATGGGAAGCCTGGTGCAGGAGGCGTTGGTGGCGGTGGAACGCGGCGCCAGCCTGACCCATCGCCTGCTGGCCTTCGCGCGGCGCCAGCCCCTGCGGTCGAAAAGGACGGATCTGAACCAACTGGTGGCCAGCATGAGCGATCTGCTGCGCCGCAGTCTGGGCGAGACCATCGCCTTGCGGACGCACTTGGCCGAGAATCTGCTCCCGACCGTGATCGATCCAGGCCAATTCGAAGCCGCGCTGCTCAATTTAGTGGTCAACGCGCGCGACGCGATGCCCCTCAGTGGACAACTGACTATCGAGACCGCTAATTACTGCTTGCACGAGGACGTCGCGCACACCCGGCTTTATGAAGTAGAACCCGGGCAGTACGTCATGCTGGCGGTCGGCGACACCGGCAGCGGCATGGCGCCGGACGTGCAACGGCATGCCTTCGAGCCCTTCTTTACCACCAAGGAGGTCGGACAGGGCAGCGGGCTGGGACTCAGCATGGTCTATGGCCTGGTGAAACAGTCCGGCGGATTTATTCACCTCGACAGCGAGGTGGGCCAGGGAACGACTCTCCGCCTCTATCTGCCCGCGGTGGGGGCGGACGCTGGCACGGCCGTCGAAACCCCTTCCGAGCCGGTGCGTCCCCGCTCCGGCCAGCAGCAAACCATCCTGGTGGTGGAGGATGAGAGTGCGGTGCGCCGGATGGCCGTGCGCATGCTGGAGAGTTTGGGCTACCAGACCGTCGAGGCGGATACCGCGGCGACGGCGCTAGCAGTTTTGGAGGCCACCCCACAGGTGGCGGCGCTGTTCACGGATGTGGTCCTGCTTGGCCCTCTGAGCGGGGTGGAACTCGCGCGGCAAGCCGTCCAGCGACGACCCGATCTCAAAGTCTTATTCACCTCGGGCTATACCGAAGCGCACCTCAGCCGGTTCAGCGACCGTCCGGCGGGTAGCGACTTGCTGGACAAACCCTACCGCAAGCCGCAACTCGCGGAAAAGCTCCACGCCCTGCTCGACCGCGGCGCGGCGGCGGAGTCCGGTTGAGTCGGTCCACAGCAACCCCATCTTCTCTCTGAGAATAGCGCGTTGCTCGCGCTGACTGAGCGAGGATAAGGTGATTTCTGGCAAAGGCTATACCGGAAAGTCGGGCATAGGTGTGCATGAATTCCCCTCCTTGGATAAGGAGGGGTGGCGCGCAGCGCCGGGGTGGTTCGATCTGGCGGACTTTGACTCCCCCGCCCTTCGGGCGCCCCCCCTTGACAAGGGGGGGAATAGTGACCGCTACCGAATTGCCGCTGGGGGTTGTATCCCCTTCTGGGGTGATTCCGGTTCTATGGCCGCCTTTTCCCGATCGGCCGGGGGCGCCGTGTGCTCCTCCGGCTGGGTCGGCGATGAGGTTGCGCTCTCCGGGTCGCACAGCAGGGGCGCCTCGCGCTGAGGTAAGGGAGCAACCATACCCGCCACGATGAGGGCATCGTATACGGCCGCAGTCAGATCGCTCCGAATTCCCTGCCAGCCCTCGAACTGGCCCGTCCAGACGTGCAGTTCGAATTTAAGCGCTTTATCTTCATAATTTACAAAGAGACCCTGGGGCGGCGGCTTCGGCAGCACCCGCGGGGCTGTGGCCGCCACTGCTTCCAGTAGTTCGATCACCTGTTGCGGCGCGGCGCCGTAATTCACGCCCACCGTCAGGTCGATGCGCCGCAATTGATCGCTGAGCGTCCAGTTGGTTACATTGGCCGAGATGAACTGGCTATTAGGCACGATGATGTCGGCCCCTTGCCCGGTGCGCACCGTGCTGGCGCGGATGCCGATGCGACGCACCTCGCCCTGCAAATCGCCCACCTCGATAGTGTCGCCCACGTGGATGGGCCGCTCGAACAGGAGAATCAGGCCGGAGACGAAGTTGTTCACCACGCTTTGCAAACCGAAGCCGATGCCCACGCCGAGCGCGCCGAGCAGGACGCTCACTTTGGTGAAATCCATTCCCAGCACCCCCAGTCCTACCACGAAGCCGAGGGTCAGGATGGCGTAATGGAGCAGGCTGGAAATGGCATAGGACGAGCCGCGCGGGATCCCTTTCCTGGGATATACATCCTCCTGGAGCACAAAGCGGATAAAAGCCGAAAGGAGGTAGGCCACCCACACAGTAAGGAAGAAGGCAACGACATCGCCCAGGGAGAGACTGATCGAACCCCGCTCGAACTTGACAGCCAGTGCGGCCTCCCCGAAGGACAGCGCCGGCTGGAAGAGTCCGATATAGTCCAGCCAGCGGATCGACCAGCCGCCGACGGCCAGCCAGACCAGCACGCGGTAAATACGGTGTTCCAGCAGGCTGCGATGGTGCTGGACCATCTGCAGACGCCGTAGCGGCCATAGCCGGAGGGCGAGCACCACCAGACCGCCCAGCACCTGGATAGAGGCGGACAGCGTCAGCGCCAGGACGCCGCCGCCGAGCACACCGGATACCAGGAGTCGCGCCAGGCGCATATAGCCCAAGGCGCCGGCCACCAGCCCGACGAACAGGGTGACAAAGATGAGACCGGCGCCCAGCCGAAGAACGTCCAGCCACGCCAACTCCGTGGCCTGGGCAGCGGGGCGCCGCAGGTCCCTGCCGGCCAGCGCCCAGCCCAGCACCGCCATTCCCGCCAGCGTCTCCAGCAACAGGATAGCCTGTTCGACCAGCGGCGCGCCGCCGAAAACCTCCCGGACCGTATCCAGGGCGTACAGGACACCCAGCGCATAGAGTCCGGGGACGATCCGTGGGTCAACCACCGGCCGTACCAGCCGGATCATCGGTACGAGTCCCCCTACCACAAAGAGGTTACGAACCGTGGGGGGTGTTTGCAAGTTGGGCGCGGAAACGACGAGTAGGGTGGCGATGAAGGCCGCTGCGTAGGGGTAATCGAACACAGTGGTGGTGAAGGATAAGCTCTTGCCGGCCACTGTCCAGCGCTGGATCCGCCGTCGCGCCGCGTGTAGCAGCAGCGCCAGCGCCGTGAAGACCCCGAGGTGCAGCGGCATGCCCTGAGAGGGATCGTGCAGATACTGCTCGATGTCCGCCCACTGCTGGGCGGCGATACGGCGAACCCGGGCAGGTCCCTCCGTGCGCGCCTTCGACCACGACTCGGCGCTCCAGATCGGCGGGCTGTGACGCACCAGTAACCCGCCCACGGCGCTGCGCTGGGCCTGGGCAATCTGTGACAGAGCTTCATCGCAGCGGGTCAACTTGCCGGCGACACGGCTCTGGAGGTCGAGCACGGTATCCCGCTGCTTCTGTAGCGGCGTTTGCGTGGCTTCGATGGCGGCCAACACCGTCTCGATCTGCTGGAGGATCGGTTCCGGCGATTGCGCCGCATGCGCGGCGTCGCGGGTTTGGAGCCAGGTCTGCTGCAGCCCCGCCAGGCGGTTCAGCGCCTCCCGGAGGCCGATGGCCCGCTGCGTCAGCAGGTTCAGCCAACCGGTCGCCTGAAGTTGCCGCCGTTGCCAAACCTGCTGCTGCGCTTGGAGCGCCTCGAGAGTCGGCTGCTCCTGGAGGGTGCTCATGGTCCCCGCGAATCCCCGGTCGATTTGCTCGATGATCCCGGGCAGCGCTTGCTGGACCGTCTCGATGGCGGGGCTGGGGGCCAGATTCGTAGTCAAGGTGCGGAGGAGGTCGGTTACCTCTGTGGCTCGGGTGGCGACCTCTGCTGATGGGATGGCGGTCGAGGGCGAAGGCGCGGTGGCCGGCTTGGGTTCGGAGGTGGTCTGATCCGCCGCCCCGCCGGAGGCCGACGCCAGAAAAAAAACGGCGGCCAAAGCGATGGCCGGCAAGCCCAGAGCCAGGCGCCGCAACCAGCAGGCGCTCTTTCTCCAGGGTACGGATAAAGGCATAAATCTGCTCATGTCAGGAGATCTCGTGCGGCGTACCGAAAGGAGCGATTTCGAAAGGACCCGCGAGCGCGTAATTACCCGCTTCCAGCAGTTGCCGCAACGCATCGCAGCGCTTTACCGACTCCGCCCAAACGGCCTGGGTGGCGGCGCTGGCAGGATGAAGCAAGACCTCCCTGCGACGGGCGAGCAGATTCGCCAGCCAGTGCGGCTCCGCCACACCGGTCGCCGGGCTGCCGCCGGCCTGGGCATGGGTCCGTTCGAGCAGCGCCGGCAGTCCATCCGGATCGTCGCCGTCGCCATGCTGAATGATCGTATCGTAGAGGATGAGCAGCCCCAAAGCCGTGTTCACGTGCAGCCGGTTGGCATACGCCAGCGCCGGCTGATAGTAGAGTTCGTCGATCACCTCGTCCTGGATAGCGCGGAAAACCGGGTCATCCGCCGCCGCCGCCCAGAGGTCCGGTAGATCTTCCAATCCTACGGTAGCATCGTCGCACCCCTGAGCGAGTTCGCGCAGGCGGGGCAGGAACCGCGCCAGCAGCGGCGTTGCCGGCACGCGGTCGGCGTACCGCTCGACGACCTCCAGAAGATCGCCGGTCGCCGAGGTGAATCCGGCCTTGCCCGCGGTGATGCCCCGGCCGTCACCCAGGATTTCGGAATAGTCGTACTGACTGTCGATCGTATCGTTTTCGAATACACTGACAATCCGATCGATGCGGCGGCGCTGCGCCGGGGTCAATTTTGGTAACATCGCTTTCAAGCACTCCGGTCTAAGAGAACAACGGGATAAGCCGGCCGGCGCTTCCGAAACAGCCTGGTAGCCACCCGGCCTATCCGATAAACTTAAAATTTTGACAAACAATAAGCGACTACTAAGCGACAAGGAAACGACACCGTGAAAATCCGCATTCCACCAGTCCTACTGCCGCTCGCCGCATTCACTCTGCTCGCCCTGAGCGCCACTTTCCCGAGTGCTCGCGCCGGCGAACCGGTGAACGAACAGACCGTGACCGACGCCTATATCTATCTGCTGGGTCGCTACCTGGTGATCCGACAGGAAAAGATCGATCAGGAAGTGACCAGGACGGGTTATAACACCATCAAGTACAACCCTCTGGGAAAAGCGGAATTCGTCAATCCCGACATGGACGTTGCATCCCTCGAGGCCTGGCTCGCCGTCGATGAGAGGGCGCCCGCGCTGCTCACCGTGCCGAAGATCGCCAACCGCTATTATACGGTCGAGGTTGTCGATGAATGGGGCAATATTCTTATCAATATCAATCCACGGCAGACCCCCAAAACGCCATACGGCAACTTTGTCTTCCTGTTGAAAGGCGCCCATCCGCGGCTGCCCGAAGGCGCCACGCCCATCGAACTGCCTTCGAAGAAAGCCAAGCTGCTGGCGCGGATCGCCTTGCAGACGACGCCGAGCGAGGCAGTCAGGCTGCAATACGATTTCAAGCTGCGCTCGCTCGGCAAACTGAATATTGCGCCACCGCTGAAGCTTCCAATATTCAGCAACAGCAAACTGATCGGAGTCGAGATCTTCGACAACGTCGACAAGGTGCTCGCGAGCGCGGTCGATAGCATGCCGGGCGCGCCGCGGTTGCAGGACAAGGTGCGCGCGGTGGCGGCGGCGGTGGCGTCGAGCCCGGAGGAACGCAAGCGCGTCGCCGCTATCCTGAAGACGAAAACGATCCCGGCTTTCTTCGAAATGACGCGCGGTTTCGGCACGCAGAAAGGCGGCTGGAGCGTGGCTTACACGACCGGCGACTACGGCGATCATTTCGACCTTCGGACGATCGGCAACTACATGGCTATCTGGGCCAACCCGGCCAAGGAGGTCATCCACTTCAGCGGCAATAAGGATGCCAACGGTTACGGACTCAGCGGCAATCACACCTACACGATCCGTTTCCCGAAACAGCAGTTGCCGGCCGATGTCGTCGACGCCTTCTGGTCGCTGACGGTGCTGACGCTGCCGGACTACCGGGTCGTGCCGAATCGCCTCAAGCGCTACAGCGTCAACAGCTTTATGAAATTCCAATACGAGCCGGATGGCTCGCTGCCGCTGACGCTGGCGGCCGAGCAACCGCCGGGGGTGTCGGAGATGAACTGGCTTCCCAGCCAGAAAGGCAGGGACATCACGCTGACGCTGCGGCTGTACCTACCCAGGGAGCCGGTGCTGAACGGGACCTGGTTTGCGCCCCCGATCGAGAAAAAACAGTAGCTCGGGGTGTCAGCGTGAGGCGGCCGTACTGGTACTGCGGCAATTGCGCCAACGCCTTGCCCTTTTAAGACTAATGGGGTGATGTCCGATAGTCTTCATACCTGTCTGCAGTTATCCTGGTGCCAATGGTCTTGCTCCTGTCTGGAATTCCAGGAGGAACAATTGTTTTGTTCCTCCTTGTGCAGGATTATGGCCTTTTCTGAATGGTTGCAGGCACTGGCGCTGTTCCGACTGTCAACGTGATCAAATCACCTGAGTATGATAGCGTATGCGTGAGAATATACTCTCTCACGTTGGGGTAGTATCTGTTCTTACTTTCAATCAGAGTATCAAGACATTCTAATAAGACGGCAACGTCCTCCCCTCGAAGCTGTGGAGGCAGGATATCAAGTAACATTCCTTGCACATGAGCTTGTTGTTCTTTTGAAAAGAGTGAGATGTTCCATGCCATCACCGTCAGAGAGATAATTGCTTGAAGACGGTGAGATTCTCGATATTGTTTTCGAAGTGGTTCAGAAAGCTTTAAGATGGCTTCAGAGATTTTGATGTCGGAGGCTGTCACAGCTAAGTTATGCAGTAGCACGCTAACGGGAAAGGTCAGATTAGTATAAACGATCTGGCAGCCGAGCGCGGCATAAATCACGCGCCGTCAACCGAGGCGATAGGGAACGGGCGGCGGTGCAGCGCGGCCTTGATCATCGTTTGGGCCACATGCCGCCAACCCATACGGAGTTGTGGGCAATGCCCACCAATCGGTGGCCGAAACGATGATCATGGCCGTGCAGCGCGACATTGGACACTTTAAGCCATTCTGTTTCATCTTCGAAGCACCAGATAGGTAGGGTGGGCAGCTTGTCTGCCCACCTTAGCTTTTACCCAGATAACCGGCGTGGGCAGGCAAGCTGCCCACCCTACAACTGGCTAAGGTGTCCCGGCTTAAGTGGATACCCGTTGAAGCGGAATTAACATACTGGCGCTTATGCGGTTTTGACACCGCCGCCCGGATGCGCAACAATCGCAAGAAGCAGTCGGCGAGGAACCATATGAACTTGGGGTTGCCGCTCGACCTCACCTGGTATAAGCTCCTGACGGACTGGGGGAGTTTGATCGGCGGCTGCTTTGCGCTGATCGCGGGGTTCATCGCATACCGAGCGAGCTGCATACAGGCTATAGGTGAGGGACATTGCCCGCAGCTACAACATCAGTCATAGTACGATCTCACGGCTGACGGTATGAGGCCGCTCAAGTGCTAAGGATTCCTTAGTAATCCTTCACATATTGTGGTTACCAAATGACCAACGCGCTAGCTGGAAACACCAAGGAGCGCATCAAGTTCGAGAATCCTCCTATCACCGAGCTTGTTGTTTCTCTCTTTCATCTGCCGATACCGGAGTTTAAAGCTCAACACATCGGCATCTACTGGGATCGCATCCGCGAAAAATATCCTCTTTGCGAGCAGCAAGGCGTAGTCGTTAATCCGTCCGATGCGCAGCCACTTATGGAAGCGCCCGGCGAAGTCTTCCCTCTGCCGCGTTTTTGGTTTTTCAGTGATCATCACCCGACGCTCATTCAAGTTCAACGGAACGCGTTTATGCTCAACTGGCGGCGCTTGTCTAGTTCGACGCCGAGCGAATATCCTCACTACGAGACGGTGATAAAAGACTTCTGGCGGGAGATTGAAGACTATAAGGCCTTCATTCAGGAGTTCATCGGGAGAGAGCTCGACCCTATCCAGCGATGCGAACTTACCTATGTCAATGTCATCACCCCCAACGAAGTTTTTGCCAACCAAGGGCAGCTTATGAACATGTTGCCCCCGGTAACGAGCTTCTATGACATTCAGACCGACGACCGACAGTTTGCAGGGCTGAATGCAACGGCAACCTATCGAGTAAATCCGAGTCTTCTGCTTGACTTGGCCATTCGGTCCGGTCGTCGGGCGGACACCATGGAGCTTGCCGTTGGCTTGGAACTCAAGGCCTACGGCGTCCCGAGTGACCTCTCTCTGGACGGAGCGCGGGCCTGGTATGACTCGGCCCATGACGCTACCTACAAGCTGTTCTTCGATGCCACCGCCAAGCAGGTGCAGGAGACGATATGGAAGCCGCGCTGACCTATGCCCGCAATGGTGGTGTTTCAGAACTGGATATGATGTTTAACACGGCGTCGCTCGACCGCACCTCAGAGAACTACTCATCTCAACGTTGGGAACACCACCACCGCAATATACTGTCTGCAAGGGCGCACCCTGGCAGCGGTTTCACCGGGACGATGACCCTTCCGCGAAGGCTCTTCGAAGCGACTGCGCGCGATCTGCAACGCCTATACTGGGCCTCGCCCAACATCATTCCGGAGTTCACCGACAGTCAGCAGATTTTTGACGCCATCCAGGCCCTCTATCTGAGCAGCAACACGCCGCGTGACCGGCAAATTGCTGACCGGATAACGGCCCTACACCGGGATGCACTCGCAGAGGATGAACACATTCTTCCCGCTTCCCTTCGTCAGTTCACCGACTTCTTTTTGGCGCAACCCGGACTTGGCCTTCCCAAAATTACCCTTACGCCAGACGGCACGCTCCGCACGCGGTGGATTCACGGCCCGAGAAATTTCGTTGCTATTGAATTTACCGGTGAGCCGCTCGCCAAGCTGGTTGCTGAGATACCTCGGGGGGACAGTTTGACGGCGCCGCACTTCGGCAGCGAGCCGGTTGAGAGCATTGTTTCAGTTGCCTGCGCCATTGGCGCTTCGTTTGCGTGATGATCGAGCTTGACCTGTCCCATCATATATTCCGCCATGTTGGGGGAGCCTCGATAGACGGCGATTTCATTGACCCCGCCGCATTCCGCCGCAAGAAAAAGGGAAATGGGCAGATCGAAGAAGGGTTGTCGGTAAACTGGGTTGAGTATTTTCAAAAACTCACGCCGCAAGAAGCCATCCCCCCGCTTCGGGACATCTTTGTGAATAAGGGCCGCACGGTCGGCCCGAAGTCTAGGTTTGCGCTTTTGAATGTTGGTGCAGCAAAGAACGCCGCTATGAAATACGCCACCGTAGCCATTGTACTCGACGAGAAAGACGACGACCCATCACACTCCTTGGTGAAGGACTACGATGAAGCTCTCAACGAGCAGGTGGCGGAGCAGCTCGCCCAAGTCATCATCGCCGCATACCCTGCGAAGCCCTGACCCACGGCTCTCTCCGGCCTTCCCTGAACGATTTTCCAGAAGATGACATTATGCGACTTTTAGCGCAGCGCGGGACAGGCGGGAAAGCGGAATCCACGATTAGACAGAACGTATCGAAATGTCTAGTCTTCCGCTCGCCCGTTGGACGCTTCCCCTTGGCGCGTGGAAAAATGTCCGAACGCCGCGCCCGCTGTGCGCTAGTTTGGGGGCGTGGTATACATACGGAAGCTATATAATCACTTGTTGGACGCCATAGGCCGATGTACCGGAGCCAACTAATGGGTGCACCTAATGTTTTCGTTTCTTACTCCCACGGGGTATCCACTTAAGCCGGGACAGTTAGTAATTTCAATGGGTTAAATTTTACAGGCGGGCTACCCACTTAAGGCGGGACAATCCGACCCTGGGAGCGCCGGCGTTCTCGCCGGCTTGAGAGCATCGGCGCCAGTCAACAGCCGGCAAGATGCCGGCGCTCCAGGGAAACCCCTCTGCGGTCAGCCTGCAAAGCGTCCCGTCTTAAGTGGGTAGCTCGGTTTTGGGACTGATTGGACGGTTTTTTATATCATCATCTTTATAAACCACACATAATCATTCACCCACAACCAGATTCAAGACTCACAAACAAGCCCAATCCTACAGGCGAAGAATCATAACCACGCCCCGGCTAACTACAGCAATGGATAGGCAACAGCGCCGGGTTCTGTTATAGATATTACAGTCTGTTTACAGTCCCAACCCGGCATCCTCAATGCCGGTAATGCACAAGCGGCAACGCGGTACCCATAAAACCATGTTAGAAGATGCCACCATTGTCTACCGGGTGAACAGCCAGGATGAAATCACCTATGTCAACGAAGCCTGGCTGCAGTTTGCGGCGCGCAATCACGGCCTCCATCTGCTGCTGGACGATGTACTCCAACGCCCACTATGGGATTTCATTACCGACCTCACGACCCGGCAGATCTATCGCAATGCGCTACGGAAGGCGCGCGCCGGGCGATCCATCCGTTTCCATTTTCGCTGCGACGCCCCGGATCTGCGACGACTGCTGGAAATGCACATCGCCATGGTGGATAGGGACGATGTCGAATTCCGTACCCGCCTGGTCGATGCGGAGCAACGGCCACCGGTTCCCTTACTATCACCGCTGGCGCCGCGCACGGACGATCCCTTGAAAATCTGCGGCTGGTGCATGAAGGTCGCACTGGAAGATGGCGCCTGGGTAGAGGTCGAAGAGGCGGTCGAACAACTGCGTCTGTTCGATGCGGTGATGTTGCCGCCGCTCTCTCATGGAATCTGCGAGCCGTGCTACCGCAATATGTGCGAGACCCTGGAGGAAGAAGATGTCGATTCGGAAACCTGATTCACCCGCTCTCCTGGGAAAGAGGGTTACCGAATTCATGGCCGACTCGCACGAAACTTTCGATCAAGCCATTGCCCACCACGACACCCTTATCGAGCGCCAGAGGCTCGACATCTGGGTGGGCGGCGAACCGACCTTTACCGATCCACTCTCGCTGGCGCCGGAATGGCTGTTCGAGGCATTGGGTAAAGACAAGGAAACGCACGCCCAGCAGATGCTGGTGGAGCTGGCGCGATCTCTGGGTGGCGTTCTCCTGCGCACGCTGGGCCGGCAATATCCGGGGGAAAAGCGGCCGCGCTGGAGCCTGGGTCTATACCGCCGGCGTGACGGCGGCTGCTGCTGGACCGGTCCGCCGGATCCACTACTGCTGGAGAAACCCTGCCGTAAGTACTCCGCGGAAGCGCTGGCCGCCTTCTGGATGGGGCTGGAACAACGGCTACACGATCGGGGGTGGGCGGTGGCGCGGTATCGCTGCGAGCGGGACCCGGTGCTGCGGCTGGTGTTCCGCTGCGATGGAAAGCCACCACCGCCCGGTCCTTCCCAGGATACCCGCCTGGAGCGGATAGCGTTGCATTCCCAATCCATCCCACCGACAGGACTGCGCGATGAACTGGCCGGAGAAGGCAGCTTCCTGGTGGCCATCGGGGCGTGCGAGGCGCTCACCCAACCGGCGCCGGTACTGGAATTGCCGGCCTTCCCGACCATAGTACTGTTCGAGCAGTTCCTCCAGGAAGCCGGTCCGGCTGCCCTGGAGGCCGGGCTGGAGAACTTGGTGCTGATGGGTTTCCCGCCGCCGATGGACGCCGTGGTGAGTTGGACCACGCTGACGCCGGACCCGGCGGTAATCGAGGTCAATATGGCGCCGACTGCAACCGTGGCCGATTTTCTGGCGGCGAACCGGACCATCTTCAGCACCGCCGCCAGGCAGAGATTATCGCCCCGGCGCTTTCTTTACAACGGCCAGATTACGGACTCCGGCGGGGGCGGGCAGTTGACCCTGGGCGGTCCCGGTCCCGCCCAAAGTCCGTTTCTTCTCAGGCCCCGACTGCTACCCGATCTGATCCGCTATTTTACCCGCCATCCCGCCTTATCCTATTATTTCGCCTCGGATTTCGTCGGCGGTTCCAGCCAGTCGCCCCGCCCCGACGAAGGCTCACGGACGGCCTTTGCGGAGCTGGGTCTGGCGTTGGAACTGTTATCCCGCCAGGAGCAGCCGGCGCCGGATTTGCTGTGGAGCAGCCTGGCGCCGTTCCTGTGCGACCCGGCGGGCAACACCCACCGTAGCGGGCTGAATATCGAAAAGCTGTGGAATCCCTATCTGCCCGGCCGTGGCTGTCTCGGTCTGGTCGAATTCCGCGCCTTCCGCATGGCGGCGACGCCGGAGCGGTCGGCGGCGCTGGCGGCGCTGCTGCGCGCCATCGTGGCCATGCTCGGTGCGAAGGGCGAACCGGCCGAATTGAAAGACTGGGGCGATGAATTGCATGAGCGCTTCGCCCTACCTTATTTTCTGGAGCGGGATCTGGCCGAGGTGCTGGCTGAACTGGCGGCGGCGGACCTGGGGCTGGGGCCAGCCATCGTCGAGCAGTTGCTGGACAACAGCTATCGATTGCTGGGCAGCGTGGAGTTTCAGGATTGCCGCCTCAGCCTCAGGCGCGCGCTGGAGTTCTGGCCCCTGGTAGGAGACGTGGCCTCACAGGAGGGCGGCACCTCGCGGCTGGTGGACGCGAGCACCAATCGGATCGAAGTGACCCTCCGCGCCGCCGCTTCGGCGGAATCCCTGGAGGCGTGGCGGCTGCAGGTGGATGGCTATCAAGTGCCGCTGCGCCTGGAGGCGGATGCCCAAGGTCCGGTACGGATCATGGGGTTGCGCTATCGCAATTTCGTTCCCAACCTGGGGCTACATCCGGGTCTGGGGGCGCACGGCCCGGTGGCGCTGACTCTGTGGCGGCCGGGCGAAACCACCACCCTGCGCGTCACCCTGCACGACTGGGAACCGCAGCGCAAACCCTACGACGGTCTGCCGGTGGACGCCGCCGAGGCCCGCCGGCGGCGCGAGGAGCGCTTGGTAAGCGAGTGGCTCGATGGCCCGGTCGAGGCCGCCGCATTACCCCCCGCCAGGGCGTTGACGCCTTACTGCCTGGATTTGCGCTGGCTTTGAGTGACGGATTCCACTTGCTTCCCGCGCTTGCCGGCCGCCAGTCGATCAAGCACGTGGGTAAGGCTCGCGGTCTGTTGCTCGGCCTGCCGGCGGGCAGCTTCGGCGGCCTGTAGCCGGGCCTCCAGGCCCTCCACCCGGGCGCACCATTCGGCGACCTGAACCGCTGATTGCTGCTGTTCCGCCACGGTTTGCTCCAGCGTCCGGGCGGCTTTAGCCGCCTCGGCCTGGGACTGCCCGGCCCGGTATTCCGCCTGCTCCCGCTGGGCGCGCTCGGTTTCCAGCGCTGTCTTCAGCGCCAGTTGCTGCGCCTGAGCTTCCTGCAGCGCCTGTTCGGCCTGCTGCCGGCGCTCGACTTCGGCGGCGGCCTTACCGGTCGCCGTCGCCGCCGCCGCCTGGAACTGGCTCAACTGTTCCCGCCGCTCAGCCGCTTCGGACTGCGCCTGTCGCCAGCGCGATTCCAGCGCCGCCAACTGCTGCGCCCGTTCCTCCTGCTCCTGCAGCAGCGTCCGCAGGCGTTGTTGCGCCTCTTCATACTGGCCGGTTAATTCCGCGATCCGGGTGTCCTGGGTCAGCGCATTCTGCCGGGCGTCCGCCATCTCCGCCTCCGCCTGTTCCTGGACGGTGCGGGCTGTCTGCAAGGCTTCCCGCACCCGCGCCTCGGCGCTGTCGCGTGCGAGTTGGTAAAAACGGGTGGCCAGATTGCGCCATTGCTCCAGGAAAGCGGTGTTCAGTTCCTCTACGGCGGCGGCGAATTCCGCCGGCAGTGTTTCCTTGACTATTTCGGTGGTCTGCCGGGCGCAGCGGTTCAGATAGTCCGACCACACCGCGCGAATGCGCGCCGGGTCGCCGCCGCCTATCCGCTGGCGGATCGCAAAGGCGGTTATCCGCCGACCCTCGGCTTGCAGCGCCTGACCGGCGGCAATAATCGCTTCATCGGGGTATTCGACAGGTCGCATGGCTTTCACTCGAAGAAAGAAAGAAAGAAAGAAAGTAATAAATTAAGTAACATAAAGAAAGTAAAAAATCAAATTTAAAGAAAAAATGTGGCCGGCCGAGCAAATATGTAGAAATTTATATTTCTACATATAGTCAGAGAAAACTGGGTTTCCCAAACATGCATTGACTACAGTCGTAAAAATAATATGTACAAATTTGAAAAATATAGAAATTTATACAGTTACCTGGATCTGGCCGTCACGGCGTTTTCCCCGGCGTCAACCGCCCATTCCAGCATCGAGCAGGCGATCCATGCCGCCCAGCGGGCGGCGGATTTGACCCGGCAGATGCTGGCTTATTCCGGCAAGGGTCGGTTTATCGTCAAGGCCCTCGACCTTACCGAACTGGTCGAGGAAAACCTACCGTTCTTTCAGTCGGTCATTCCCAAAACCGTAACCCTTAACCTGGTGCTGGACCGGCAGCTTCCTTCTATCAAAGCCGACGCCGGACAGATGCAACAGATCGTCATGAATCTGATCACCAACGCCGCCGAATCCATCGGAGAACAGAGAGGGGCGATCACGGTTACTACCGGTGTGGAACTCTGCGATGCGGCCTGTCTGCGGCAGAGCAGGCTGGAAGAGAAACCGCCGGCGGGAGAATTCGTATACCTGCAAGTGGCCGATGACGGTTGTGGCATGGATGAGGAGATCAGACACCGTCTGTTCGATCCTTTCTTCACGACCAAATTCACCGGCCGCGGCCTGGGGTTATCGGCGGTACTGGGCATTGTCAGGGGGCATGGTGGAGCCATCTTCGTGGACAGTGAACTGGATCGGGGCGCCACCGTTAAGGTGTTGTTTCCCGTGGCGGCGGCGCCATAAAGCAGCCTGGGCTGAAGCGACCGATCCGAACGATGCGATAGGCGGCCGCTGGGGAAGGGGGCGTAAGCCCCCTTCCCCAGACCCCATCCCCCCAGAAATTCAGCGCTTTCAGAAACCAGAAGCTCAGAAATCAGAATTCGCCAGGGACAACACCACCCGAAACCCGCCGTCGACAACCCAGCCGTCGGTGGGATTGCGGGCACGCGACGCGTATTATTACTGAGTAGCGATTACTGCCCTTGGCGAAAGGGATTGACGATTTCCAAGGGTTCGATCCGTAAGCCGTGGTGGAGATCTTCCGTGTAGAGAACACCGCAGTTGGACTGCAGGGCAGCCGCCACGATGAGACTGTCCCAGTAGCTGAAATGGTAGCGCTGCCGTAGATTGCTGGCGGACCGATGCAGTGTCAGGCCAGGCGCGATGACTTCGCAACGGCGGTAGAAGCTCGTAACGTAGCCGATCAGTTCACTCTCGGCGCACGTTTTTCGACGCAACAGATTGGAACAAACCTCGGCAATCACCTGTTCACTGATAGCTGTGGCGGTTTCCTCCAGCGTCAGTCTGGCGGCCAGCCGCTGCTTTTCTACTTCGTCTCCGGCGGGTTCAAACAAGGCATAGAGCCAGATATTGGTATCGATGAAGCGCTTAGCGCTCATGGGCGGCATCGCGGCTCAGGGGCTTGAAGTCCGCCACTTTCCAGGGGTGGGCAATCCGGTAAGCCAGGGTATCGTCAGTAGTTCCCACTGTTTCATGGCCGCTCCGCTCTCGAAGAAACACAAGGAAATCGAGAACTTCCCGGGCCAGCGGTTCGGGTAACCGTTCCGCTTCGCGCAGGAGGATTTCTTTGGCAGTCATGTTCACCTCCCAAGTCAGGCATTTCAATATTCACCAAATCCTTGCAGGGCGCCCCCGCGCCGTGCCGCCAGGCGACAGGACGCGGGGGCGGTTCAGTATTTGGCCGGCCGTTGTACGGACGCGACTCCCCACTAATCATGTTCATGCCAATCAGTTTAAAGCAAATTATCAGCCCGCTGTGGGAGCGGCGCCCTCGCCGCGATCAACACTGTGGGAGCGGCGCTGTAGGAGCGGGACAACACCACCCGAAACCCGCTGTTGGCATCCCAGGAGTCGGGGGGAGACCTGTCACGCGACGCGGCGCGCGCAAACCCCAGATGATTGAGCCAGGAGCCGCCCCGCACGACGGGCCAACCCTCGGCTTCGGGATCGTTCCGGCCATCCTTGGGATCATAAGGGTATGGTTGGTACCGGCTCAGGGTCCATTCCCAGACATTGCCGCTGAGGTCATGCAGTTCCGTGGTCGGCGTCACCCCCAACGGATACATCCCTACCGGTGTAGGATGGCCGATGTCGCTGGGTGCGATATTAGCCCGGGTCTCGTCCCAGTCTTCATCACCCCAGGGATAACGACGCGCATCCCCACACCGGGCCGCTTTCTCCCATTCCGCTTCCGTTGGCAGGCGGAGACCATAGCCGTCCGGCAGTGGCAGGACCTGAGCCGCTTTCACCTGCGCCTCCAGCCAGCGGCAGTAGGCCATCGCCTCGAACCAGCAGACATTGACCACCGGCCGGTTGGGATAAGCACGCTGGACATTCCACTCCATGGGAGCCTGGCGTAGTTCCACAGGGCGGCTTCGCAAACGATCTCGCAACCAATCCTCTTCAACCTGGTTGTCCCATTGCCCCTGCCGCCAGGACCAACCGGTGGGCGTCCACCAAGCGGAGTCTTCATAGCCACCCGCCTCGATGAAACACTGGAATTGCGCCACCGTCACCGGATAGCGGGCCAGCCAGTAGCGATAGTCTGTGGTAAGCATTGCCGGGTTGCCAGATTTATCCTCCCAGGCATCCTTGTCACCTTCCTGACTCCCCATCACAAACGGCCCCGGCGGGATTTCGATAAAGCCGGCCAGCGGCTCTGGCTGGCCCCGGTACGTGCAGGGTAGATAGAACCGAGTGGGGTCGAAACGCGGATCGCCGAGTTGCCCCAGCACATCACCCGCTTCGGCGCGTTCGCGGGCGGACAGGGCGCCGGTTTCCACCAGTTCGGTCAGCCGCCGGCGGACCCGTTCTAACAAACTTTTGCCGTGGGCGCTGTCCTGGATGCGGTTGAGGCCCACTTCCAGCAGCACCTCGCCGGCCAGCCAGACTTGGCGCCAGGCGCTGTCGCTCGGCGGGGAGCGGTCGGGACAGAGTTCTTCCACCAGTAGCCGAGGTTTGCCCAGATCCCGGTTCTGGTGGACCAGATAGCCGACCGCCAGCAGGATAACCTCGCGCCAGAACGCCGCCGCTTCGGCCCGTTGGGCGGCAGCCTGCTCAAAGTCCGGCAGCCGCGCCAGATGAACGCCCGCCAGATATTCCTGGAAGGTGCGATGAGGAAAACCGAACACTTTTCCGGTACGCGCCAGCAACAGGCTGGAGCGCAGATGCAGCGTGTCCAACACGTGTTCGGCCCAGTCGTAGCTGCGCCGGGGATGGAGGGTTCTCAGTTCCTGGAGCAGGTCGTATTCGTGCAGGTCGGCGCTATCCTCGCTGTCCGGCGTGGCGCCTGTCTGGTCCAGGGTGGTGTAGGCCAGCCGTTCCAGGATGTCCTTGAGATCGTTGAAGTCCCGATCGACCTCGGCCAGCAGATCGCGCAGCGGTGGCGTCGCCTCGACGTCTTCTTTTTGCTGCTCCCAGTGTTCGAGCAGGATATCAACGGCGTTCTGATAGAGCAGCGCCCGCTGTTCCGGCAGTTCATTGCGACGGGTGTGTACCATCGCCATGACGGTGAGCAGCAGCGGGTTAGGTGCCAGTTTCCATAAGCTCGGTCGGCGCACGGCTTGGCGTAGTTTGTTCGCCAACCGGTCGGCGTCACCGGGTGGCAGCTGCCATTTGACGCCGACTTCGGTATACCAGGCGCCGATAAAGCGGTCGATCTGGTCGGCGTTGAACGGCGCCAGTTCCAGCGCCGGGAACAGGTCCGCCGGCAGTTGCCAACCGGGTTCCTGGTAGGACAGCACCCGGCAGGTGACCAGGTGACGGCTGTGGTGGTAACGCTTGGCGAAGGCCGCCACGCTGTCCCGCACCAGCGCCAGCAGCCGGTCGTCGTCCGGCGGCACTTCGTCCAGTCCGTCCAGCAGCACGACCGCGCGGCCAGGCTGATCCAGCGCCTGCCCCACGACCTTGGTGGCGTGTTCCAATTTGCGCTGTTGCAATTCGTGGGTAATAAAGCGCCACAGCAGTTCCGGGCAGGCCGACGGCAGGGGCTGTTGCGTGGCCAGCCAGCGGGCGAAGTCGCGCAGGATCACCTGAATCGGCAGCGCGTCCCGTTCCTGCTCCGGCCAGCCCGGCAGGTGCTCCCAGGCGCGCACCGCCAGGGCATGGGTCAGGTAATTGACGAAGGTGCTTTTGCCGGAACCCGGTTTGCCCAGCAGCACCCAGTTACGGTGCACAATCGCCGCTTCCAGGGCGGCGAGCGGCCGGGTGTCTTCGTCGCGACCGGCTGTAGCGGGGGAAGATGCCGCTGACAGGCCGTTCAACTGGCCTTGGGCGGCCTGGTGCAGTGCCTGGGCAATGACCGTTGCCGGCGCGCGGCGTTGGGTGTCCAGGGCGATGTAAACCTGCGCCAGGCTGAGCGGCTGCCGTCCCGTGGCGCCCTCGCCGGGTGTCGGGTCTACTCCTCGCAGTGGCAGGGTGTCACAGTGATTGGCGAGGTTCTGGCGGTAGGCGGTTTCCGCTTGTCGAAGGGTGGCCGGGTCTTCACCACGGTGGTAGTGATGTTCATGTTTATCTCTGCCGATAAAATCATGGCCAACGGTGACACCACCGCCAACGACAGCACCGCCACCCGTGTGCAGCAGTGGTTGCAGGCGAGCTTCCAGTTCGGCTTTCTTCTGGTCGGTGAGGGCGTCGCCCAGCACCGGGCGTACTTTCTCCAGGTCGCGAAGCTGTTCCTGAAGTTTGGCTATTTTCGATGGCTGGGAGTCCATAACAATTCACCGTACGTTTGTTTTCAAGGAAACAGCAATCCCGCCACCTGCGCCGCTTTCGTGCCGATTGACAGGATTTTCTCCACGGCGCCCGCCGCGTTGCCCGAACTGGTCAGCAGCTCCAGCACGCTTTTCAGCTTGGTCTTGACGATGCCGCCATTGGGTGTAGCGCTCTCGGCCTGCTTCTTCACCACTTGGTAATCGCCCTCGATCATCTCGGCTACATCCGGGTTCAGGCTGGCTTGCGGTAGCAGCCGGCCTAATTCCGCGATCAGAGCGCGGAGGTCTTCCAGGGTAGCGCCCTGCGGTTGGCTGATGATATTGCCACTGCCGGTCACGATGGCGCCGCCGGTGACATTGCCTCCCACGGCTACACCTCCTGCGCCGGCAGTGACCACTTTGTCCCGGCCGACGAAATCGCCGCCGACTTTGACGCGCCCGCCAATATAAGCGCCGCCACCAGTACTGATAGTACCGCCGCTGTCTTTACTTTCGCCTGTCATAACAATTCCTCCTCACGGGTGAAAAATAAAAGTAGATTCAACTATAAGCGTAGACTACTCGATCCCACTGGGGAAGGCTTACACAGGTAGATAGAGGTATAAAATTAATGAGAATAATCTATGGGAGCGGCGCCCTCGCCGCGATCAACCCGGTAGCGCCACAGGTGCGGCCAGTGATCGCGGCGAGGGCGCCGCTCCCACAGTGGAGACCCGAAAATCGCGGCGAGGGCGCCGCTCCTACAGTGTCACGCCGCTCCCACAGCACCAGGCGTAGGGCCGGGCGGTGAGCACCAGCCGGCTGTGGGGCGGTATGCCAGCATGACGCGGGAGTGATGCCGCCGCTGCTCCCGGAAGTTGAGGTCCGACCTTGAAAGCACGCTGAACCACCCCCATATTGTTCGACAGAGAGAACAACGCCACCCTCGATGTCGAAATGCTTCAATTTTCAGCAAGGCTATGAAAGCGTTTATCATTCCCGTTACTCCGTTCGCCCAGAACTGCTCGCTGCTGTGTTGCCAGGAAACCGGTAAGGCGGCGGTCGTGGACCCGGGCGGCGATCTCGACCGGATTCTCCACGCGGCGGATCAGGTGAAGGTCGATATCGAAAAAATTCTGATCACTCATGGCCACATTGATCATATCGGTGGTGTCGGGGAACTTGCGGACCGGTTGAAGGTACCGATTGAAGGTCCACATCAGGAAGACCGGTTTTGGCTCGATCTGCTGGCTACCCGCGCCCAACAGATCGGTTTTCCGGAAGCCCGGCCGTTCGTGCCCGACCGCTGGCTGAAGCAGGGCGATACGGTCGCTTTCGGCAATATTCAGCTTCAGGTTCGACATTGCCCCGGTCACACCCCCGGTCATGTGATTTTCTTCCATCCCGAGAGCCGTCTGGCTGTCGTCGGCGATGTCTTGTTTCAAGGTTCGATCGGGCGCACGGACCTGCCGCGCGGTGACTATGCGACGCTGATCCGCTCCATTCGCGAGCAGCTCTGGCCGCTCGGCGACGATGTACAATTCATTCCAGGGCATGGGCCGACCTCTACGTTTGGAGCGGAGCGTCGCACCAATCCGTTTGTGGGTGAGCGGGTGCTCGCGTAGCAGTCGCTGTCAGGTGGTTTTGGTGGTTTTGGTGGTTTTGGTGGTTTTGGTGGTTTTGGTGGTTTTTTGTGGTTGGTATGAAGCGTGAGTGAATTGCTCGTTGTTTTCGGGTTTGGATAATGAGATGATGATATAATATTGATGAAAATGATGCAGTACGGCTCTAACACGGAATCGGTATGAAGGCGCGGCAACGATTGATCGTAGGCATCAGTGGAGCCAGCGGGATCATTTATGGTGTCCGTCTGCTCGAGCTGTTGCGTGAGGTCGAGGTCGACACCCATCTGGTCGTATCGCGGGCGGCCGAGATGACGCGGGCCTGCGAGCTTGACCTATCGGCGCGGGAGTTACGCGCGCTGGCGACGGTCAGCTATCGAGTCGGCGATATCGGCGCGGCCATTGCCAGCGGCTCCTTTCGGACCATGGGTATGGTCATCGCGCCGTGCTCGGTGCGCACGCTGGCGGAGATCGCCTCGGGCGTCAGTAGCAGTCTGTTGACCCGCGCCGCCGATGTGGTGCTTAAAGAGCGCCGGCGGCTGGTGTTGCTGGTGCGGGAGACACCGTTGCACGCCATCCACCTGAGAAACATGCTGACGGTCACCGAGGCCGGCGCCATCGTCATGCCGCCGGCGCCGGCGTTCTACCATCAACCGCAATCCATCGACCAGATGGTTACCCATACCGTCTGCCGGGTGCTGGATTTGTTCGATATCGATACCGGCATGCTCCAGCGCTGGGGCGAGGATATCGGTATTTCTCAGAGAACCGCCGATCGATCAGGCAAGAACTGATGGAACGGTCCGCTGCTTGGTGAGTTGGACTATGCCTCGATCCCTCGTGATTCTTTCCGGCGGCCAGGACTCCACCACCTGCCTGTACTGGGCGCTGGCGCGGTTCGGTCGTGATCATGTCACCGCCCTGACCTTCGACTACGGCCAGCGCCACCGGATCGAACTGGACTGCGCCGCGACCGTGGCGGCCCTGGCCGGCGTGCCGCAGACCGTACTGCCCATCGATACTTTCACCGCCCTGGGCGGCAGCGCCCTGACCGACAGCGGGGTGGCGGTCCAACGCGAACTGGACCCCAAGACGCGGTTGCCCAATACCTTCGTGCCGGGGCGCAATCTGATTTTTATCACCTTCGCGGCGGCCTACGCCTACCCGCGGGGTATCCAGCACTTGGTGGGCGGAATGGCGCAGACCGATTACAGCGGCTATCCTGACTGCCGGGAAGCTACCCTGAAAGCGTTGGAGCAGGCGCTCCGCCTGGGGATGGAATTCGACTTTACCCTGCATACGCCCTTGATGTTCAAAACCAAGAAAGAGACGGTGGAACTGGCCCGCGATCTCGGCGCGCTGCCGGCGCTGGCCCATACCCACACCTGTTATCATGGCCGGCAACCGCCCTGTGGCGAATGTCCCGCCTGCATCCTGCGGGCCAGGGGCTTTGCCGGGGCCGGTATCGCCGATCCGCTGGTGGAGCGCTTCAAAGGCGGCGTGGCATGAGAGAACGCCTGTACACGGTGGCCGCGGCCCCCTTCGAGGCCGCGCGCCAGGTGGACATTCTGCCGGCGGGCCATCGCGCCCGGCGGTTGCACGGGCACAGCTTCCTGGCCCGGGTCCGGGCATTGTTGCCAATGGATTGGGCGCCGTTTCCCGGCGCCGAAACCGACACCCTGGCCGCGCAACTTGCCGGGTGTCTCGCGCCGCTGGATTACGCGCTGCTGAACGATCATCTTCCCGTGCCGACCGACGAGAACCTGGCCCGCTGGCTGCGGGCGCGGCTGGTCGCGCCGGGCATCGAACAGGTCGGCATCCAGAGCACCCGCGATCAGGGCGCCGACCTGGATGGACGGGAGCACGCCCACCTCTGGCGGCGGTTTCGCTTCGAGGCGGCCCATCGCTTGCCCAAGGTCCCGCCGGGACATCGATGCGGACGGATGCACGGCCACGGTTTCGAGGTCATCCTGCATGCCGATCAGAACCTGGACGGGCTGGACATGGGCATCGACTTCGATCATTTGGAGAGGCTCTGGGCACCGCTGCAGGCGGAACTGCATCACGCCTGCCTGAACGATCTTCCCGGCCTGGAGAATCCGACCAGTGAGATCCTGGCGACCTGGCTCTGGCGGCGCCTCAAGCCGGAACTGCCGTCCCTGTCCTGGGTGACGGTGTACGAAACGGTCAGCGCCGGCTGCCATTTCGACGGTCAGCGCTATCGGATCTGGAAGGAACAGCGCTTTGAAAGCGCCCTGAGCCTGCGTCAGGCGCCGCCTGCCAATCGCCGCCGCCGGCTGCACGGCCACAGTTATCTGCTCCGCCTGCACCTCACCGCTCCGCTGGATGCGGTCATGGGCTGGACGGTGGATTACGGCGATGTGAAAGCGCTGTTCGAGCCGGTGTATCGACAACTGGACCATCACCGGCTGGATGGACTGGAAGGACTCGCCGACACCGATCCCGGCGCCGTGTCGCGCTGGATTCGCGACCGCCTGCAACCCCATCTGCCTCGCCTCGACCGGATCGACCTCTATCAGACGCCCGGCTGTGGGGCCATGCTGTGCTGGGGCGACGAAGGCCCGGCCCTGCCGGTCTGAGCGATGACTTACTCGGTCAAGGAAATCTTCTATAGCTTGCAAGGCGAGGGCGCGCAGAGCGGCCGGCCCACGGTGTTTTGCCGTTTCGCCGGCTGCAACCTCTGGAGCGGTCGGGAATCGCACCGCGCCACCGCCGTCTGCCGGTTCTGCGATACCGATTTCGTCGGCGTCGATGGCGGCGGCGGCGGCAAGTTCCGGACGGCCGCCGAACTGGCCGCGGCGATCGCCACCCGCTGGCCGGCGACCGCGCTCCCTCAAGCCAAACCCTATGTGGTCTGCACCGGCGGCGAACCGCTGTTGCAACTGGACGAACCTCTGATCGAGGCCCTGCACGCCCAAGGCTTCGAAGTCGCGGTGGAGACCAACGGCACCCGGCCACCGCCTCCCGGCCTGAACTGGATCTGCGTCAGTCCCAAGGCGACAGCGCCCCTGCTGCTGCGGCAGGGACAGGAACTCAAGCTGGTCTATCCCCAGGTCGAGCCCCAATCCCAGCCGGAGCGCTTCGTTCACCTCGATTTTCAGTATTTCTTCCTCCAGCCGCTGGACGATCTCCGTTTACGGGAAAATACCCTGGCGGCGCTGCGTTACTGCCTGGAGCATCCACAATGGCGGTTAAGCCTGCAACTGCAAAAAATACTGAACATTCCCTGACCGGCTGGCCCCGGCTGGCGCTGTAGCGCCAAGGAAGACCTTAAATTTTAATTTGGTCAAGCTAGAATGTATAGCTACGACAAGACACACCGCAATCGCCATGAACCACTTGATTGCTGCTACCAGGAAACCGGTGATCACCAGCATCGCCCTTCCCGGCCGTCGATTCGCGAACAAGATCCGTTTCGTCGCGGGCATCGCCATCACATTACTTGGCGCTGGCGTGTTGTTGTCGGACCTGATTGCCCTCATCCCTTCATTCGGCTGATCCATCAACTCTCACGACCAGGCTAAGGATTACAGACATGAGCAAGAAACTCACTACCAATGCCGGCTGTCCCGTCGTCGATAACCAGAACGTGATGACCGCCGGCCCACGGGGCCCGCAGTTGCTACAGGATGTCTGGTTCCTGGAAAAGCTCGCCCACTTCGACCGCGAGGTGATTCCCGAGCGGCGCATGCATGCCAAGGGCTCCGGCGCCTACGGCACCTTCACCGTCACGCACGACATCACCGAGTACACGCGGGCGAAAATATTCTCCCAGCTCGGCAGGAAGACCGAGCTGTTCGCCCGTTTCACCACCGTCGCCGGCGAACGCGGTGCAGCCGATGCCGAGCGCGACATCCGGGGCTTCGCCGTCAAGTTCTACACCGAGGAAGGCAACTGGGATCTGGTCGGCAACAACACGCCGGTGTTCTTCCTGCGCGACCCGCTCAAGTTCCCCGACCTCAACCACGCGGTCAAGCGCGACCCGCGCACCAACCTGCGCAGCGCGAAGAACAACTGGGACTTCTGGACCTCGCTGCCCGAAGCACTGCACCAGATCACCATCGTCATGAGCGACCGCGGCATCCCGGCGACCTACCGCCACATGCATGGCTTCGGCAGCCACACCTTCAGCTTCATCAACGCGAAGAACGAGCGCTGCTGGGTCAAGTTCCACTTCAAGTCGCAACAGGGCATCAGGAACCTGACCGACGCCGACGCCGAAGCGATCATCGGCAAGGACCGCGAGAGCCACCAGCGCGACCTCTACGAGAGCATCGAAAAGGGCGACTTCCCGAAGTGGACGCTCAAAGTGCAGATCATGCCTGAAGCCGACGCCGCGAAGGCGCCCTATCACCCCTTCGACCTCACCAAGATCTGGCCGCACCAGGACTATCCGCTGATCGAGGTGGGCGTGATGGAACTGAACCGCAATCCGGAAAACTTCTTCGCCGAGGTCGAGCAGTCCGCCTTCAATCCGGCCAACGTGCCACCCGGCATCAGCTTCTCGCCGGACAAGATGCTGCAGGGCCGCCTGTTCGCCTACGGTGACGCGCAGCGCTACCGGCTCGGCGTCAATCACCACCTGATTCCGGTGAATGCCCCACGCTGCCCGGTGCACAGTTACCACCGCGACGGCGCCATGCGGGTTGACGGCAACCACGGCAGCACGCTCGGTTACGAGCCTAACGACCAGGGCGAGTGGGCCGAGCAGCCGGATTACCGCGAGCCCCCGCTGAGTTTGGAGGGCGCCGCAGATCACTGGAACCACCGCGAAGACACGGACTACTTCTCGCAACCCGGCGCGCTGTTCCGTCTGATGAGCCCGGCACAGCAGCAAGCCTTGTTCGAGAATACGGCGCGCTCGATCGGCGAGGCGCCACGCGAGATCCAGTTGCGCCACATTCGCCATTGCCTGCAGGCCGACCCGGCTTATGGCGAAGGCGTCGCCAAGGCGCTGGGCATCGCGGTGAGTGAGGCAGGCTGACCGAGCTGTTGAGTGATGATTTGGCCGGGTTGATTGCCGCCCGCTGGGCGTTACGGGGTTTCACGGAAGCCCTGCGCGCCGACCTGCACGGGAGCGGCATCGAGGTCACCCCCCGTCACGGCGGGCAAAGTTCGCTCGCCGTATTGGGTCCATAATCCCGGCGCCGAGGAACGGATCCGGCATCCAGGAGCATCAACCGCAGTTCCAGCGGACGCGGTGTGAAGGGATAAGGTCATAGGCTGGCCTGAGCCGCCGGGAGGAAACAATCTATGCAGCTTTCTCCGCCGACAGTTCCAGGACATCGCCGTTGCCGAGAAACAAGTTGGTTTTGGAACCGTGCTTTGCGCTGCCTCTGACCACCGGTAGACCGGCGGCCAGCATTTTCTGCACCGCCGTCGCGCCGGTGCAGTGATTGCAGCCGAAGTGCTCGATCCGATAGGCGGCCAGGGCTTCGATCAGCCGGTCTTTGTCCGCGTTCCAGTCCTCGAAGGGCGCGATATGCAGACCGCCATACACCGCGTACAGGCGTTCGCCCCCGGTAAAGGTGCGCCGGGCGTACTCGAGCAGATTCAGGACGCCGCCATGACCACAACCGGTCACCATCGCCAAACCCTTGTTCTGAATCTCGAAGTACAGCACGTTCTCGCCCTGGACCTGCAACAAGGTCTGCATGGGAAACTGCACCAGCGCACAACCGGGAAACAGTGCGATCGGCTGCTGGGCCGGTACCGTGATGACCGGGCCGGTATGACCGAACTGCTTGATCAAGTCCAGCCCCTCCTGGTGAAAACCTTCGGGGATATAGATTGGGATAGCCGGGCAGTGTTTCAGGGTGACGCCGATCCCCCAGAAATGATCGAAGTGTTCGTGACTGATGACGAGACACTCGATAGCGCCGTCCTCCAACAGTCGGTCCACGCCTTCCTCGGCGAAGCGGCGCTCCATCCAGGCGGGATTCCAGCCGGTATCGAACAGCACCCGGTGCAGTTTGCCATCCGCTGTTTCCGCTTCGATCAACGCCGATGAACCGGCCGCGTTGCCGGCATGCAGTTCGCCGAACGGTGGCCAGGGCAATCGATATTGATTGGCGCTCATGCCGCCGGCGGCTTGGATATCCGCCAGCAGGGTGGCGTTATCGAGCCAGCCGACTTCAGAAATACACAGCACTTTCAAGCGTTTGAGGGCGCCGATGGCGATCGGTTGGGCCGGTAGCGATGGGGTGGTCGTGGGTACGTTCAGGTCTTGCATGGAATTTCCTCATCAGGTAACGGAACTCTTTCATCAAAATGCTCGGGAGCGCTGCCCATCCGGGTAGGTCGGGCACAGGATGTGCTCGACAGACACCGCCGCAAACAGAGAAAACGTCGGGCAACGCTGCGCTTTTGCCCGACTACAATTATATGAAATGGTAGCGTACTATTGCTGCCACAAGTGGGCGTCAATTTCCGGCTTGAATGGGGTGATTGTGATGCATATCGGGGTCGGAAAAGCGGAAAAGGGGTCAGACACCTTTTTTAGGTTCTGCTGGAAGCCGCATTGGCCCTAACTGAGCGCTGCAGCCGACCGCGCTACCGCGCGGCGGCTGAGCTTAGATCGTTAGGCGGGGGTCATAGCAGTCACTCCGTCGCAGCTTGAGGATCATACAATGAGAGATTTGATACTATCTTTTGCGCAGAAAACCGCTAAGGCAACCTGCAAAGCACTTGTCGCTATTGGTATTGGTATTGGTATTTCAGCACCCGGGAATGCAGTAGAACTAGAAGCAAATTTTCGACTCTTCGGAGAAGTCAGTCGATTCGGTATCGGTTATGGAGATATGGCTTTACATTTTGGCGTTAACGGTCCGGCTTCTGATATTGGGGGATTTGGGTTTTACCCTGGAGGAATGCCGTTCAAATACGGAGTACTGGACCCGATAAACCTAACGAGTTACGGCTGGAATGTTGTTGATATCACCTTCTCCGTGCCGTTTTCCATTGAGGTAGATCAGCCGGCTTCCCTGTATATGGGCTTCGGTGATAATGGAGCTAACAATATCGGTGGAGGTAGCGTTCAAGTAATCTTCGATTTCTCAGATAATATTTCGTTTGTAGGTTCGCTGCTGGGAGGCACTTTCGACCAGGGTCTAAGTTTGATCTCTGTTACGATGGCCGACGGCTCTTCTCTCAACGATGCGGGACTAAGTTTTGACTTCGTTCCCGAAAATACGGTGTTGACAGCGTTTGCCTCAGCCTTTGACGATCAAGGTGTGGGTACTATCTATTCGACAGCCACACCAGCTCAAAATCGAGCCGCGGTATTCGTTTTTCCTGGTACGGCCACTGCTAAGCTGCGTGGTGGTTACAATAGGAGCGGAATTCCAACTGAGTATTTGGCAAATCTCGATGTTAATCCGGAGCCAGATCCGTATGTATTCGATTTTGCTGGCGCCACTATCAGTGGTGCTGGTAATGTCTTATTGACGAGAACATCTAACGCCGTTCCTGAACCACCTACCATACTGCTGCTTGGGACGGGGTTCATCGTTGTGCTTGGCTACCGTTTGCGGCAAGGAAAGCCCGGTAGCAAGCGTTGCCCTGATGGCACTTGCGGAATCCATGCCTAACTTTGCGTTCCACCTGACCCGTGCCCGCAAGCTGTTTCGTGTTTTCGGGTTTCGTGGTGGGCGCGGGCGGTTGAACTTCCGCGTTAGCCCGCTTTTTCTATCCGGTGTTGGTTTGTTCTCGCGCTTCGTTGTAAAATGTAGTTTGTGAGGCAGAACGAATATGACACCGACTGAAGTTTTAAGCGAAATTCAGAAACTACCGTTAAATGATGTGCGCCAAGTGGCTAACAAAGTGACGAACTATCTGCGTGAACAGGAACAAGCCACATTAACGGCAGAAGAAATCGAAGCGCGTGAAGACGAGTTTGAGCGTTATCTTTTAGCCAAAGGCATTATTAGCAACATTCCGACGCGAGATGAAACCGACGAAGACGACAATTTTGAGCCGATTGAGTTTGAAGGAGAACCTTTATCGGAAATGATTATTAGGGAGCGTCGTTAATGTTGGCTTTTTATGTGGAAAGTAGCGCGATAGTTAAAAGATATTCGACCGAAACAGGTTCAAAATTTGTCATTAAGTTGATGCAGCCGTCGGCAAGAAATCGTTTGTACTCAGTAAAAATAACCGAAGTAGAAGTTTGCGCTGCACTGACGCGCAAGCGCAGAGGTTTAACGATGACTGCCGCCGCTGCGACAAAATCAATCGTTCGATTCCGAAGAAATTTTGCTGCCCGTTTTGTTAAATCCGATATTTCGGATTCGCTCATCAGCGACGCGATTCGATTAAGCGACATCCATACTTTGCGCGGTTATGATGCAGTTCAACTAGCGGCGGCTCTGGTAGCAAATGGCGCGAGAGTTTCACGTGGACTTTCGCCCTTAACATTTGTTTCGGCAGATGCGGAACTGAACATTGCAGCCCAAGCCGAAGGTTTGGCGGTTGAAAACCCAAACAATCATCCGTAATCAAACGGCGGGCTAACAAGTCATTAGACGCACAAATGATGTGATGTATGATGGGTGATGGGGTCAGGCTTGCATAGTTGATGATATGCGTTTAGCCTTGACCTAGGCTGTTGAATTTGCACCAACAAGTCATGCTCAATTCATGCGATAAAATTCCATAAAAATTCTTATTTTACATGCAGTTATAAGCAGTTTGAGATGCCAAAATGACAAGATGATACTTTTCATACTACTTTCATCCAC
>CAIMUS010000184.1 GCA_903844665.1 uncultured Pseudomonadota bacterium | reverse complement strand
TTAAGTTATTCAAACAGTTGCTTATAAATGATTCGCAACAGTTTTGGAACACTACCGTCAATTTAAAGCCAAGCTGGTGGCCTAAAAAATAGCGGAATCAATAGGTTACGTGAAAAGTTAGTGCCATTCGGGACAGACCACGTTTTCCGGCGAACGGAAATGGAAAACGTGGTCTGTCCCCGATTTCGCTCCGATTTCGCTTAAGATAGCAGTAGCGTATTCCGCCGAATGCGAGGTTTAACCATGCGACGCAATACGAGACAGAGCCGCTATTGGGCCTTACGGAATACGCCTTACCACATTGGTCGACCCGGCTTTTAGGATTGATGCTTTGCTTGCAATCCGCTAGCATCTAATTTTTATGAGGTCTCAGATGGCTACCTTGGTATTACGCAATGTTCCCGACGACATCTATCAACGTCTCAAGAAAACCGCCGAAGAGCATCATCGTTCCATTACACAGGAAGCTATCGTCATGCTAAAAGACACCTTGGCTTGCGAACCGCCAACGGCGCCCAAGCCAACCTGGGAGGAATTTGCCTTGGAGATGAGGGATTTTTGGGATCGGCTACCCGCCGACAAGCGGACACCCGATGAAATCATCGGCTATGACGAACATGGCCTACCCTGTTGATCTTGTCGTCGATACCAGCGCGCTGGTCGCCATTCTCCTGAACGAACCGGACGGCCCCCTGTATTTCAAACGCATTGCGAGTGCGCAGGCTGTGTTGAGCGCCGTCGGCAAGGTGGAAACACTAATGGTCGTGCTTTCCCGTGCGCCCGACGAAGGACGGGAGCGATTCGATTTCATGCTGGAAAGATTGGGCGTGGGAATCGTCGGGATCGATGACCGTCTCGCCGAGATAGCCATCGCAGCCTTCTTGCACTTCGGCAAAGGTCGCCATCCGGCCAAGCTGAATTTCGGCGATTGCTTTTCCTACGCCCTAGCCAAGCGATTAAACGTGCCTTTGCTGTTCAAGGGCGAGGACTTCTCGCAGACGGACATCCGTAGCGCGTTCACTTCATAGATGGCAAAAGGCAAGACCTGACTCTTTTTTTCCTTACGTGAAGAAGAAATCGAATCGCACGACCTCTGACCTGGCGAATCCCCATGACAAATTTGTTCGGGAAGTCTGGTCACGGGAGGAAGTCGCCTGGGATTTCCTCAGCCGCTATTTACCGCCGGCTATTGCCAGTCGGCTGGCGCCGGGGTCGCTGCGGCTGCGGAAGGACTCTTTCGTCGATGGCGCGCTGCGGGAACATCTCTCGGACCTGCTTTATGAGGTGCGCTTGCAAGGCGGAGGTGAGGCGCTGGTCTATGTCTTGCTGGAGCACAAGAGCTACCCGGATCCCTGGCTGGAGTGGCAGGTGCTGAGCTACCTGGTGGAAATCTGGCGGCAGGAACGGCGGCAGAAAAAGCGGCGGTTGACGCCGGTGATTCCGCTGGTGCTGTACCATGGTCGGCGGCGCTGGCGGGTCGTGCCCTTGCGCCACCTGTTCGAGGCCGCTGCCGGGCTGGAGGCTTACCTTCCGGTAGTCCACTATGAGCTCTGTGATGTAGGGCAGTTGGCAGACGAAGAGTTGCAAGGAATCATTTTATTGCGGTTGGCGTTATTGCTGCTGAAATACGTGTTTCGCCCGGAATTGAACGAGCGTCTGGAAGAATTGCTGGGGTTATTGGGCGAGTTGAGTGACCAGCGCGACGGCTTGGCGTTTTTAAAGACCGTACTGACCTATCTGGCGGCGGGAGCCGAGCGCCTGGATGAGAAGAGGGTCAAACAGGCGGTACAGAAAGTGTTTACTGACAAAGAGGGTGTAACGATGGCGACCTTAGCAGAAAAGTGGATGGAACAGGGCTTCCAAAGGGGTATCCAGCAAGGTATGGAGCGCGCCCAGGAGGCCACTACACGCGAGAGCGTGATCGAGGTGCTGGAGACTCGTTTTGGCCCATTGCCGGCTCAGGTACGCCGGCAGTTGGAGGCAATACACGATGTGGCGCGCTTGAAACAACTGCTCAAAGCGGCGATCCAGGCGCCTGTTTTAGAAAGCTTCCTAAATAAATCCCAGTAAAGAAACGAGGTTCAGCCCGGTAGGTCGGGTACAACCGGAGGAACCTGGATTGCGCTTCGCAAGCTCCGCTCCATCCAGGCTACGCCGGCTTTGTTCGTGAAATCGCTTGCCAAAACCTTATGGAGCGCGCCATGGCCTTGTCGATCCCAATTGATCCCATCCTTGAAGCCCAAATTGCCCAGGAAGCCAAACGGCTCGGCATGACCGAGGCCGATTTCGTAACAGACATACTTGAACGGGCTTTGGGCTTCAAAAACCCCTATCAACTTTTACAGCAAGTTCGTAGTGGCGCACCGATAGGCGATCCTCATGCCTCGGAACATACCGGCGAAAAATTCAAGGCGAAACTCCATGCGCAGCGTACTCCTTGATACCGGTCCCTTGGTCGCCCTATTCGCCACCGACGATAAACATCATGCCCGATTCGATGCCTTGGTACTCGCTCTGGCGCCGAAAGGATTGCATCTGGTCACGACTTGGCCTTGCGTTGTGGAAGCGGCTTATTTGTTGCCGCCACCCCAGCGATTCGAGATGTTGCAATGGATCGGGATTGGCGGCGCGGCGGTTTATCCTTTCGACCCCCGACACCTCGGCGATATGGTGAAATGGATGCAACGGTATACGGAGCGGAATAAGCGCGAGATGGATTTTGCCGATGCCTCTTTGTATTGGCTTGCCGTGGAAAGCGGAATCACCGAAATCATGACCGTGGATGTAAACGATTTTTCCCGCTACCGGCTGCCCGATGGCCGTGCCTTCGCCTTGCTATGATGGGGTCAGGCTTGCATAGTTGATAATATGGGTATCCACTTAAGCCGGGACGCTTTACAGGCTAACCGCAGGGGGGTTCCCCTGGGAGCGCCGGCATCCTGCCGGCTGTTGACTGGCGCCAATGCCCTCAAGCCGGCGAGGACGCCGGCGCTCCCAGGGTCAGATTGTCCCGCCTTAAGTGGGTAGCCCTGTCCCTGATTTCGCCCCACCGCGTCAGCGGCATCGGCTGGAGCGATTGGTTAGGTCAAGGCTAAACGCATATCATCAACTATGCAAGCCTAACCCCATCACCGATGCCCGCGACTCCATTTATGCTGCCTCTACCTCAGTGGGGTGTAACCACAAATACTCTCTAACCTCTAAATTCATTCGATCTATTTCTGCAAGGTAACCTCCGGCTGATAGTCGGTAGT
>CAIMUS010000183.1 GCA_903844665.1 uncultured Pseudomonadota bacterium | reverse complement strand
ATTGTTAATCAAATACTGAAGATAGGCAGCTTTTGAATTCTCAATTTGGCATCATGAACCTCCGCACATGTTTGCGCTTTATTATCCGAATAATTTAATATATTCAGTTAGTTATTCAACAATCATACTGAACCAGTGCCATAACGAACGAATAGCGGCGATACCCTGCGCGCCGTGGCGCCAGGCCCGCTCCAGATCGGCCGGGGTCATACCGCCCAAGGCATAGACCGGCAGATTGGCCGTTTCCGTCAATGCCCGCAACCCTTCCCAGCCGAGCGGCGGCGTCTCGGGATGACTGCTGGTGCGTTTGACCGGCGATACGACCACGAAATCCAGTCCCAGCCGACAGGCATGGCGTAGTTCCGCCTCTGTGTGACAGGACGCGGCGACCCGGCGATCGGCAGGCAGGGGACGGCTGTGCAGCGCCAGCAACCGTGATGCGCTGAGATGCAAGCCATCCGCCTGGACGGCGAGCGCCTGTTCCAGGCTGCCGTTCAGTAACAGAATCGCCCCATGACGCCTTGCCAAAGCCTGGGCCTGGCGATACAGATCGAGCAGCGCCGCTTCCGGCAACTGCCCGGCCCGCAGTTGCAGCAAGCGTATTCCCCGTTCGAGCGCCCGCTCCAGGCGGTACAGAAAAACGGCGGGATGATCGGCGGGACCGCCGGTGATCAGGTACAAGGAAGGCAAACGCAGCGCGTTGATGATCGGCGCATCGGCGGCGGGAAAGCTGAGCCGGTTCAGCGCTTCGGGCGCCGTCCAGCACAAGGGTTGGGCCTCCAGACCCCGCGGTTCTCCTTGATAACGATCGACCCGCCAGACATCCAGCAGCACCCGCTTGTCCGGGTAAGCGTGGCGGATACGGATCAACGGTCGGGCCGAGAGCACCGTGATACCCAGTTCTTCGTGCAATTCCCGCTGCAGGGCCGCCTGAATCGTCTCGGCCGCCTCCACCTTACCGCCGGGAAACTCCCACAGGCCGCCTTGATGAACATGGTCGGGACGGCGGGTCAGCAACACCTCGCCGCGCGCATTGGACAGAATGCCGACGGCAACATGTACCTCGTCGCCGGTCGGGGCCGAAGCTGGCGCAATGCTCATGATCAGGTACGGTATTCGGACCACAAACCACTAGCCACTCGCCACAAAACCCGGGCTGGAGCAACTCCCATCTTCAGGTGCGGTACTCGGCGTTGATGCGGACGTAATCGAACGACAGGTCGGTGGTCCAGATATGCGCGCTGGCGCCACCCCGGCCCAGTCGCACGCGGATGGTGATATCGCCGCGCCGCATCACTTCCTGCCCGCGCTCTTCGGTATAGTCCTCCGCCCGACCACCGTTGCGCACGATGCAAACATCGTCCAGATAGAGCACGACGGCGTCCAGAACCAGATCCGGCAGGCCGGCCCGTCCCACCGCCGCCAGAATCCGGCCCCAGTTGGGATCGGAGGCGAAAAAGGCGGTCTTGACCAGCGGCGAATGGGCAATGGTATAGGCGACCTGCCGGCACTCGGCCGGATCCCTGCCCTGCTCCACCTCAATCGTAATAAATTTGGTGGCCCCCTCGCCGTCCCGCACGAGCCCCTGGGCCAGTTCGATGCAGAGTTCCCTGAGCGCCGCCGCAAAAACCGTATAGGCTTCACCCTCTTCCCGGATAGTCAAACCCGTCTGGCCGGTGGCCAGCAGCACGCAGGCGTCGTTGGTGGAGGTATCGCCATCCACGGTGATGGCGTTGAAAGAGTCGGCCACCGCCGCCGCCAGGCAACGATGTAACAGCGCCCTGTCCATGCCGGCATCGGTGGCGATAAACGCCAGCATCGTCGCCATGTCAGGCTTGATCATGCCGGCGCCCTTGGCGATACCGGTCAGGGTGATGGCATGACCGGCGACAGTCAGGCGCCGGGAAGCGCCTTTGGGGCGCGTATCGGTGGTCATGATCCCCTGAGCGGCCTCCGCCCAGCCGTCGGGACGCAACGCCGCCAGCGCCTGGGGTAGGCCGGCAATGAGCCGCTCCAGCGGCAGCGGCTCGCCGATTACACCGGTGGAAAAGGGGAGCACTTCCTGTGGCCGACACCGCGCCAATCCCGCCAGCGCCTTGCAGCCAGCCGCGGCATCCTCAAGGCCGCGTTGCCCGGTGCCGGCGTTGGCGTTGCCGGTATTGATCAGCAGATAGCGCGGCGCGGCGACGCTCAAATGCCGCCTGGCCACGCTCACCGGCGCGGCGCAGAAGGCATTGCGGGTAAACACCGCGGCGCAGTCGCTGCCCACCGCCGCTTCGATCACCACCAGATCGCGGCGCCCGGCCTGTTTGATGCCGGCACAAGTGGCGCCAGCACGAATACCGGCGACGGGCAATAAATCCAAAGGGGCTGGTCCAGTCATGGAAGTAGGAAGGAACTCACACCTCACACCTCACACCTCACACCTCACACCTCACACCTCACACCTCACACCTCACACCTCACACCTCACACCTCACACCTCACACCTCACACCTCACACCTTACTCCTCACACCTTACTCCTCACACCTCACTCCTCACACCTTACTCCTCACACCTTACTCCTCACACCTCACTCCTCACACCTCCGCCTAGTTCATACGCCCATGACAATGCTTGTATTTCTTACCGGAACCGCAGGGACAAAGCTCGTTACGGCCGACTTTGCGGCCTTGCCGCACGAAGGGGGTATGCGCCGCCTGTTCCTCTTCCTGAAGTTGCTCCGATTCCTCGCCGGCCAAAGCAGTGGCTTCGGCGTGCTCGAAATGCATTACCGGCGCCGGCCTGCGCACTTCCACCGCCGGCTCCGGTTGTAATTGGAATTGCAGCCGGGAAAGCTGGCTGATGACATCATGCTGGATCCGCTCCAGCATGGCGGTAAACATCTCGAACGCCTCGCGTTTGTATTCCTGCTTCGGGTTCTTCTGGGCGTAACCACGCAGATGAATACCCTGCCGCAAATAATCCATCGCGGCCAGGTGTTCCTTCCAATGCGTATCCAATAAATCCAACAGGACCTTTTTCTCGATAAAGCGCATCACCGGCGGCCCGACCTGGGCTTCCTTCCCGGCATGAACCTGTTCCAGTTCCTTCAGAATGCGCTCGCGCAGGGTTTCTTCATGCAGCGTGTGATCCGCCTCCAACCAGCCCCGAATATTCAGTTGCAACCCGAATTCGTCTCCCAGCGCTTGCTCCAATCCTGGCACATCCCATTGCTCCTCCAGACTCTGCGGCGGGATATAGGTGTCGATGATCCGGTCGAGCACCTCTTGCCGCATCGAGGCGATGGTCTCGGAAACATCCTCGGCCTCCATCAATTCGTTGCGCTGCCCGTAGACCACCTTGCGCTGATCGTTGGCCACATCGTCGTATTCCAGCAGGTTTTTGCGGATATCGAAGTTATGGCCCTCCACTTTACGCTGGGCGTTCTCGATCGCCCGGGTGACCCAGGGATGCTCGATCGCTTCGTCCTTTTCCATTCCCAGCTTCTGCATCAGGCCGGCCACCCGGTCGGAAGCGAAGATACGCATCAGGTTGTCTTCCATAGCCAGATAGAACCGGCTGGAGCCGGGATCTCCCTGGCGGCCGGAACGGCCACGCAATTGATTATCGATGCGACGGGATTCGTGCCGCTCGGTGCCGATGATGTGCAAGCCGCCAGCCGCGATTACCTGGCCGTGGCGCTGCTGCCAGGCTTGTTTTACCGGTTCGCGGGCGGTCTCGTCGATATCGGCTCCCAGCGCGTTCAACTCCGCTTGCAGATTGCCGCCCAGCACGATGTCGGTGCCACGGCCCGCCATATTGGTGGCGATGGTGACGGCGCCCGGCCGGCCGGCCTGGGCGATGATCTCCGCCTCCCGTTCATGGAATTTGGCGTTCAACACCTCGTGTGTAATCTTTTCCTGTTCCAGCAGCCTGGAAAGCAGTTCCGAGGTCTCGATCGACGTGGTGCCCACCAGCACCGGTTGCCGCCGCTGGTGACAGTCGCGGATATCCACCAGCACGGCGTCGTATTTCTCCTTGGCGGTGAGGTATACCTGATCGCCCCGATCCTGGCGGATCATCGGCTGGTGGGTGGGAATCACGATCACTTCCAGCCCGTAAATCTGCTGGAATTCATAGGCCTCGGTATCCGCCGTGCCGGTCATGCCGGCCAGCTTGCCATAGAGGCGGAAGTAGTTCTGAAAAGTAATGGAAGCCAGCGTCTGATTCTCCGCCTGGATTTCCACTCTCTCCTTGGCTTCGATCGCCTGATGCAGACCATCGGACCAGCGCCGTCCCGGCATGGTCCGGCCGGTGAACTCATCGACGATGACGACCTGCCCGTCGCGGACGATATATTCCACGTTCTTCTGAAACAGCACGTGGGCGCGCAGGCAGGCGTTCAGGTGATGGACCAGGCTCACATTGGCGGCGTCATAGAGGCTTTCTTCGGCTTTGAGCAATCCCGCCTGGGCAAACAGATCCTCCACATGCTGGTGACCGTCTTCGGTCAGATACACCTGCTTGAGTTTTTCATCGACGGCGAAATCGCCCGGTCCATCCTCGCTCTGCTGGCGGCTGAGCCGCGGCACGATCACGTCGATGCGGCGATACAGATCGGAACTCTCTTCGGCGGGACCGGAGATGATCAGCGGCGTGCGCGCCTCGTCGATCAGAATCGAATCGACTTCGTCCACCACGGCGAAATGCAGGTCCCGCTGCACCTTCTGGTCCAGACTGAAGGCCATGTTATCGCGCAGATAATCGAAGCCATACTCATTATTCGTACCGTAGGTGATGTCCGCCCGGTAGGCCGCGCGTTTCTCCTCGAAACCCATGCCCTGCACCACCACGCCGGTGGTCATCCCCAGGAAACTGTAGATTCCACCCATCCAGTTGGCGTCGCGCCGGGCCAGGTAGTCGTTCACGGTGACCACATGAACCCCCTTGCCGGCCAGGGCGTTGAGATAGACCGCCAGGGTGGCCACCAGAGTCTTGCCTTCACCGGTGCGCATTTCCGCGATTTTGCCCTCGTGCAGCACCATACCGCCGATCAACTGTACATCGAAGTGGCGCTGTCCCAACACCCGCCTGCCGGCCTCGCGCACCACCGCGAAGGCCTCCGGCAGCAACCCGTCCACGGTCTCGCCGTTGACCAGGCGGTCCTTGAATTCCGTTGTTTTGGCGCGCAGTTGCGCGTCCGTCAACGCCTCGCACGCGGGCTCCAGGGCATTAATCTTAGTGACCACCTTGCGCATGCGCTTCAGCACGCGCTCATTGCGGCTGCCAAAAATCTTACTCAGTACGTTGCCGACCATCACTGCGCCTTTGAACTGTTCGCTCGATCAAAAATTAAGGGATACTAACAGAGTCTCATCATGTTGCGCAGGGTTAGACCGCTATCCGGTCGATGATGGCATCCCCTGCTGCTGTTGCCGCCGCCTGAGCCGAAACCGCCGGACGTACTCCGGCTGTTCCAGCAGGAGCGGCCTGAGGGTGGCAGGATCCCCGATGCCGCTTAAAATAGTCTGTACGATCATCGTTTCCTCTGCATTCAGTGATCCGCATAGCCCAGCCTCAGCCCGTTCACCGTCCAGAATCCGCCGAATGGCCGTAAGCACGGCGCTGCATTCGGGTTGCGACCCGGCTTGCAGGTAGACTTCGAGTTCCACGCGGTATTCGGGGTCGGTCGCCGTGGCGACCACGGCGAGTATAAGTTCTCTATACCGGTCAAGGAAATTGTTATCGTTAGACATAAATCGTCGAACCAGGGTTTAGTCATCGTTATGGTGTCGGTAACGCTCTGACGAGCGGATTGATTAGAATCATGTTAACAAGGCCGAAATATGCGGAAGAAAGGTTCTCTCATTCACAAATGTCAGGTCGAACATGCTGGTCAGACCCTGAGTCTGTTCATCATTTAATCCAACCACGAGCAATAGAAAATACGTTTTATCGATGTTCAACCGCCGGCGCAGCCTTGAATATTTATCAATCAATGACCTGAATTCCCCCGACTTGCATTCGAGGCATAAAGGAATACTTCCATCGATCAGGAAAAACACATCTAATTCATGCTTATCTTCATTTGGGAAATTAATGGTAAAGCTTCTTAAGCAGGAATAACTGAGCTTTTTTTCGTGGCATAATGCAAGCAGTTTCATAAAAACAAACCATTCCAGCCATTCCCCATTAAAAAATTTTACAATGGCTGGAGCTGTTTGTAAAGACAGTTGAATCCGCCCTTCTTTATTATAGTGATAATATTTTGCCAAAAAAGAATATTGATATAATTCCTGACAAAAATCCGTGATACATTTCACCTCTTTTTGACTATACTTCGAGAGATTCAAAGCAACGTTGATATATCCTTTCATTTGAGCACGTTTAATTCTGTCACTCACTTCTTTCAAGAGTTCGTAATTATCTCCCAACTTAACTGCAATTTCGTCAAAAAAACCAGTGGTATCAACAGCCTTCTCATCAACCTCGACCTGAATCTGTTTCCGTCGAAACCACTGCAAAATGGGTTCGAACTGATCGACTTTCATCATATCAGTCGTATTATAAATATTAATTTCTGCATTACCGGCAGGTTCATCAGGAACGCCGGCAAAATTCGAAGCAGAGGGTGTTTGTTGTTTTAATTGTTGCAGTTCTTTATAAAGATTGACATATTTCTGTACTATTTTATTAATAAAATCAATTGTATCGTATATTGGCATTACTTCCTGGCAAACAGGACAATTTACCGATTTCCCGGTGTACTCGTTAGGTACTTCCCGCAAGTAACTACACTTGCTACATCTAAAAACAGCCATTGCTATAGTTCTCCTCAGATTGCTTTCATGATTTTCAAGGGATAAACAAAAGCGTTATGTTGGCTTCGCTTAGTCAACCCGATTTACAAGTCTACAAGTCGCCGCCGCCATAACGCCGCTCTACATAATCCTCGACCAGGCGCTGGAATTCCGCCGTGATATTATCGCCTTTCAAGGTCACGGTCTTTTCGCCGTCCACATACACCGGCGCCACCGGATACTCGCCGGTGCCCGGCAGGCTGATGCCGATATTGGCGAGTTTGCTTTCGCCGGGGCCATTCACCACGCAACCCATGACCGCCACGGTCATGGCCTCCACGCCGGGATAGCGCTTGCTCCAGACGGGCATCTGCTGCCGCAGATAGGTCTGGATATCCTGCGCCAATCGCTGGAAGTAATCGCTGCTGGTGCGGCCACAGCCGGGACAGGCCACCACCCTTGGAGTGAACGAACGTAACCCCATGGCCTGCAGGATTTCCTGGGCCACGATCACTTCCTGGGTGCGACTGCCGCCCGGCTCGGGCGTCAGGGAAATACGAATGGTATCGCCGATACCCTCTTGCAGCAGGACGGCCAGCGCCGCCGTCGAGGTGACGATGCCTTTGACGCCCATCCCGGCCTCGGTCAAGCCCAGGTGCAAAGGATAATCGCAACGACCTGCCAGATGGCGATACACCGCAATCAAATCCTGCACTTCGCTGACCTTGACCGAAAGGATGATGCGCTCATGCGGCAGCCCGATTTCCTCGGCCCGGCGGGCGCTTTCCAGCGCCGACACCACCATCGCCTCGCGCGTTACCTCGGCGGTCTCCTTCGGCACAGGCAAACGGGCGTTCTCGTCCATCAGGCGCACCACCAGTTCCTGATCCAGGCTGCCCCAGTTCACCCCGATCCGGACCGGCTTCTCATACCGACAGGCCAGCTCGACGATAGTGGCGAACTGCTCGTCCTTCTTTCGGCCCCGGCCCACATTGCCGGGATTGATCCGGTACTTCGCCAGCGCTTCGGCGCAGGCCGGATAGAGGCTCAGCAGCTTATGGCCGTTGTAATGAAAATCACCGATCAGGGGCACAGCCAGACCCAATCGATCCAGCCGCTCGCGAATCTCCGGCGCCGCGCGGGCCGCTTCCTCGCTGTTCACGGTGATACGCACCAGTTCGGAACCGGCGTTGGCCAACTGGGCCACTTGCGCGGCGGTGGCGGCGGCATCGGCGGTATCGGTATTGGTCATGGATTGCACCACGACCGGCGCGGCGCCGCCGACGATCACATGACCGACCTTGACCGCCACGCTGCGGCGGCGTTTTATGGGCGAATGAACAGAAGACATGGCAAGCCTGCACTGCGTTAAGCATATAGCGGGTGATTATCCCAGGATGCGCCAGGCTGCGCCACCTGCCCGCCACTACCGGAGCGTCGGACGAACGGACTCGCTAATCAAGCCTGACCCTTTGGCTTTGGACAAGCTAACCAACAGATTCAGACGTTGACCTGCCTGCAGGGCTTAGGTAAAATTACCCTTAAAGGGTAAATCAACAACGATGGAAAAGCGTACACCTCACTATCGCTTGAGCGAAATCCAGGCTCAAATGGACACTGTCCAAGGCTTGCGACTGACGGAGTCCGCCAAGGTCGGCATCCGTCGCGCCGGCATGACCAATAGGGATGCGGTGGAGGTGATCCATAGTTTGTCGCGGCGGAATTTCTACAAGTCGATGACCACGAACGCCGATCATCGCATCTGGCAGGATGTCTACCATGCCGAATGGAACGAATTGGAACTTTACGTCAAGTTTCAGCGTGATGCGGCAGGATTTTATTTCATGATTTCATTCAAGCCATTGCGAGAGGCACCATGAGCGAGGCGATAATTGCCGACGGGAGTTACTGCCCCGGCTGTTTCCAGGGTACGTTACATCGTCGCATCAAGCAGGTTGCCTTGGAGTATAAGGGACACCTTTTCGAGCAAGACCAGCCCGGTGATTGGTGCGACGCGTGTGGAGAAGGCATCCTCAACGGCGAGGATTTGCAAGCCACGGAACCGGCCTGGCTGGCTTTCCGCGACGCGGTGGATCGGGAAGAAGGCCGGGCTTTGGCGCGCATTCGCCGCAAGCTGAAGCTGACCCAGGCCGAAGCCGCCAAACTGACCGGCGGCGGCAAGAATGCCTTTTCCCGCTACGAACGTGGCGAAACCCGCCCGATGCCCGCCGTGCTAAATCTGTTCAAGCTACTGGACAAGCATCCTGAATTGCTGGACGACTTGAGGGGAAAGCGCGGGCTACCTTAATGAGGGCGGGAAGGGTTATTCAACGCGCCCCGGATGCTTAAATTTCGGCGTGATTCCCGACATGCCGCCATGCCCAAAACGTTGCGACGGGGTACATACCCCGCCGCGCTTCAAGGACGTGAGAGAGCGAGACGGGGCTTGCAACCCATCCGCGCCAACTTAAACTCTTATAGATCACGCTTCAACCCATTCATTAGACATTATCGGGAACAATAACAGGGTTTCATAGAATTGAAATAAAACCATTTATTTTCAATAACTTAACGATAACTCTCAATAAAGTCTAATTAATTCTTTTTAGTTTCCGATAATGTCTATTCATGAGGACTACCCATGCACGCTATAGAGTTTGACGCCGTGACACATGACGGCTTGCTCACCATTCCCGAAACCTATCGTCCCGAATGGAATGAAAAAAGTGTTCGTGTCATTTTGATGGAAGTCGAAGACAAGCCAGCCCCCGGCACACGCCCACTGTTGAGCGCACTCCAAAACATCAAAATCAACGGCCCCGAAGATTTTTCAGAAAACCTGGATGATTATCTTAATGGCGAAAAAAATGCCTGATCCGTTGTTTGTGGATACAGGTTATGTCATCGCCTTGGTTAACACAAATGACCAACACCACGGGCAGGCTTTGCGGTTAGCCAAAAAATATACCGGCTACCCCCTAATTACCACCGATGCGGTTTTGCTGGAAATCGGCAACGCTTTGTCGCGCATTGCGCGAAGGGAGGCCAGTCGGATTATTCATAATTTCCAAACGGCAGAGGAAGTCACTGTCATCCACTTAAATCCAATGCTGTTTAACGCTGCCTTATCTTTTTATGACGCTTACCAAGACAAGGCGTGGGGTTTGGTGGACTGCGTGTCGTTTGTGGTCATGCGTGAAATGCGTTTATCGCAAGCTTTGGCGTTTGACCAGCATTTCGTGCAAGCAGGATTTTGTTTGGCAGATTGACGTTAGCGGGGCGGGTTGGTCAACCCGCCCCGGACGTTTGAATTTCGGCACGATTCCCGGCATGCCGCCATGCCCAAAACGTTGCGACGGGATGTATGATGGGGTCTGATGGGGTCAGGCTTGCATAGTTGATATTCACTTTGAATGCCAACTATGCAAGCCTGACCCCTTTGGACCCCTTTGCCTTTTTTTTGTGACCCAAGCCTGACCCCTTTGCTATACATTAACGTCAACTATGCAAGCCTGACCCCTTTGATGGTCATGCTTTCCCGTGCGCCCGACGAAGGACGGGAGCGATTCGATTTCACGCTGGAAAGATTGGACGTGGGAATCGTCGGGATCGATGACCGTCTCGCCGAGATAGCCATCGCAGCCTTCTTGCACTACGGCAAAGGTCGCCATCCGGCCAAGCTGAATTTCGGCGATTGCTTTTCCTACACCGTAGCCAAGCGATTAAACGTGCCTTTGCTATTCAAGGGCGACGACTTTTCACAGACGGATATCCGTAGCGCGTTCACTTCATAGACGGCAAAAGGCAAACCTGACCCCGTTCTTGCGCTTGCTACGCAAGCCTGACCCCTTTGCTTGCTACGCACGGCATGGTTTACTACGCTCCCGGTGTTCCTCCTGCAAAGCGTTCAGTTTATGCCCACCATTGGCCATATCGGTTCCCTTGACGTAATGGTTTTCCGTAACGATCATGGGTCGCCCCATTTTCATGTCATCGGCACAGAATTTTCAGCCAAATTTGCCATAGCTGACTTTGCATTGTTGTCGAGCAAGGGCCGCATCCGCCGCCGTGACATTAAGGCGGTAGAAGAATGGGGACAAAAACACCAGGCTGAGCTATATCTAAACTGGGAGATTGCCCGCGCCGGTGGGCCGGCCCAGAAAATTGAGGACTAGGCTATGCTCTACGAGATCAAGCGCGCTGTTGCGCATCCGAACCACACCATCGCCGTTACTTGGTCGGACGGCGTGCAAGGCGAAGTGAATTTCGCGCCATTCATTGCCAAGGGTGGCCTCTTTGCCGCACTCCAAGACCCGGAGTATTTCGTGCGGGAAATGCGCTTGCTGCGCGGCGGGATCGGGTTGGAGTGGCCGAATGAGGTTGATTTTTCCGCCGACGGCTTGCGGTGCGATGCCTTTCCGAAAGAGGAATCGGGCGAGTTTGAAGAGCCGATTTCGGTATCAAGGGCGGCAACCGGGGCTATGCCGCCGCATCACGACCGGCCCCGCTAACTTTCTACCGCCAAAGCCTCTCGAAGCAGGCCGGGTTGGTGGCGGTATAGCGGACGGTGTGCTGGATGTTCCGGTGGTCTAGATAGTCCTGGATCAGGCGCGTATCCGCGCCCTGGTTGGCCAAGGCAAAGCCGCAAGCGTGGCGTAGCATGTGATGTAGTGATGGGGTCAGGCTTGCATGATGTAGTGATGGGGTCAGGCTTGCATAGTTGGCATTCAATGTGAATATCAACTATGCAAGCCTGACCCCTTTGCTATCAATGCGCCGTCAATTCTGCTTCCAATGGCCGTTCCGTATTAGCATGGCGTCTAACGCCAAGAATGCTGAAGCCAATTACGTTGCCGTTTTCGTCCACCCGCTCCATGACGGCGTCGTGGTTGGTTTCGCGCATGTAACCGGGTGCATCGGAAAACTGCACTTCGAGGAAATCGGCTTCCGGGTCGAACCAGACTTTCACGGTTTGGGCCATAGGATTTCTCCGGCTTTGGGTTTGTCGGTGAGGTAGGCGGTGACGACGAACGCATCCGCCGCCAAGTATTTGACCACAACGCACAACCATTTTGCACCTACCGGTGTTTGGTCATAATGCCGATAAAACAGACGGACGCTGGGATCGGAGCGGGAAAGGAGCACCTCCTGTGGCGACTCCAGGACGGCAGCGATGGCGACCTCAAACCCAAGCATTTCAGGATGCTGAAGAATGTGAATCAGCCGCTCATCGGTCAACCGGACATCACATCCAAAATAGTCTTGTAGCGTTTTCATGGCTGCGTAATGTGTTATCAATTGCCCGCCCCGGCGCCGGCACATGGGGGTTTTGGTAAATCCTAGGGTTGACCAAGATAATACCATTCCCGACGTCCAAACAAGATTGAGGCGTGATTTTGGGTACATTACGCGTATCTGCCAGGCTTTCGGTGGGCAATAATAGGAGGAATAGAGGAGGAATAGGGGAGGAATAGGGGACAGACCACGTTTTCCGGCGAACGGAAATGGAAAACGGAGGAATAGAACGGAGGAATAGGGGACAGACCACGTTTTCCGGCGAACGGAAATGGAAAACGTGGTCTGTCCCCGATTTCGCCGCAAGCCTAACCCCATCACCGATGCCCGCGACTCCATTTATGCTGCCTCTACCTCAGTGGGGTGTAACCACAAATACTCTCTAACCTCTAAATTCATTCGATCTATTTCTGCAAGGTAACCTCCGGCTGATAGTCGGTAGT
>CAIMUS010000182.1 GCA_903844665.1 uncultured Pseudomonadota bacterium | reverse complement strand
GTGGATGAAAGTAGTATGAAAAGTATCATCTTGTCATTTTGGCATCTCAAACTGCTTATAACTGCATGTAAAATAAGAATTTTTATGGAATTTTATCGCATGAATTGAGCATGACTTGTTGGTGCAAATTCAACAGCCTAGATGAGCCCCCATCGGCCGATGAAGTCACCCTCGGTGAGTTGGGTTTAACACCCGGTACGGTGATGACTTATCTGTACGATTTCGGTGATAACTGGAAATTCACAGTGCTGTTGGAACGGATCGAGCCGGCAGATAAAAAACTCAAGCAGTCCAAGCTGCTCGAATTTCATGGCAAGCGACCCTCGCAGTATGGCGACGAGGGGGATTGGTGAAGATCAGGGCGATTAGCCGCCATTCCCTCAAGTAGGCCATGATCATCGTTTCGGTCAGGAGGAACCTGGATTGCGCTTCGCAAGCTCCGCTCCATCCAGGCTACGCCGGCTATGGCCCAAACGATGATCATGGCCCGTTAACCTGACCTACCGCCGGCATCGCTGATCTCAACGAGCGGCTCACCTGATTCGAGCATCTCTATTGCACGTGGGAGCACTTGTATAAGAACCTCCCGCATATGTGCGTTTGAGGTGTTGCCCAGCGTCACCCACAAGACTTGAGGCGGTGGACCGTATTCGTCGAGCAAGTACAGGAAATCTCCATCCTTGGTCATCACGATTGCGCTTGCTTCGCACGCTGCTTGAAAGATCGCATGGTCAGATGCATCGCGGTAGCCAAGCCATTTGATCGAATACGCCTCGATGCCGAACTGCTCAGCGATCCATGGCGCCAACGCAGGTGAAAGCTGTGCTTCGATCCAGAGCATCATGCAGCGAGTACCGAATGATCAACTTTTCGGGCCGCAAATTTTAGCGCCGCGGTAATATCCTCCGGTTCGAGATCAGGTAATTCTGTAAGTACCTCCGCTGGGGAAAGACCGCTTGCCAGAAGATCGAGCACATCGATGACGCGGATGCGCATCCCACGGATACAGGGTCGTCCACCACACTGCTCCGGGTTCACAGTGATTCGATTCAGCCAATCAGACATTGATTCACTCCTCTGAAGTCCAAAGCATGACGCTACTTAAATTTATGAACACAGCGTCCCAGCCCGCGTAGGGCGCAATAGCATAAGCGTATTGCGCCGTATGGTGGGCGGTTGCCGGGCGTGAACCAAGAGAGTCAAACGTCGAACGTTTCGCCAGCAATAACGAGCAGCTTGCGCTTCACTGGGGCAGCCAAGTAGAAATTCGCCCGGTTTTCCAGCCGGCTCAGCATTTCCTCGAGTGAATCGATCAGGCGGTGCTGCTTGGCCAGCAGCAGGACACCGGCCAATCCGATGCAGCGCAGTCCCAACTGCTCGGCAAGGGCACGCCCCCGCTTTTCATCGATAATCAGAATGTCTGCTCCATTCAGCTTGGCCAGCGCAATCGCCTCCGCCTCTCCCGGATCCAGCGGCGTCAACAGATTCCACAGGGTTTCGTCAGCGGATACCGTTTGCACCACCAGCCAGGTGGGCAGCACAGCGTGATAGCTCAACAATTCCGCCTGGACCGCTTGGGGAATAACCACTTCCTCAAAGAGCGTCCGCAGCAGTTCGGCCTCGCCGATCTTAAGCAGTGAAGTGATCGCAGTCGTATCGCTGACGACCATTACCCGGTGGCAGTCGTAGCGGTTGCCGCCAGGCGGCTGATCAACTGGAAATCCGCTTCAAGGTCGGCCTCGTCGTAATGGATCGGAATCCGGCGCGCGCCCAGCGCATCGAGAAAGGCCGGTCGCGACATACCCGCCAAGCGGGCGGCCTGACCGAGAGTCGCTCTACGATCGACATACAGTCCTAATGCCAGATCGAAAATAATGTCTTTTTCAGTAAGTACGATACCCTCGATCAAGGGTTCTGGTAAGCTCAGTGTCATCGCGAATAAACTGCATCTATTCCAGCCAAGGGATTGAGAAGATCATATCGCTTTCTGGCAAAGCATACTATCGGGCTGATAAGATCGGCTACAAAGACAAATTAAAGTGGACCCCTTTGATTGGCGCGGCCTCGATGTCGGGTTACGGCGCGCCAGCCAGTTCATCATTTCCCACGGTTCGGTAGCAGGCGCGCCTAACCCGACCTACGGGGATTTTCACGGCAACCCGAGCTACCGTGTATTTGCCGGCGGGGACGCCGGCGCTCCCAAGAACGGGCAACGATACCTCTTTAAATTGCACCCAGGCCAGCGTCCGCCGTTGACGCAAAAGGGTCAATGCCCTAAACTCCTCTCGCTTCGCCGGCTTCCCGCCAAGGAACTTTCACCACAAAAAAACCTCTTATTTTCTCTGCTTTAGACATAAGGCACGGCGTCCGATGTTGGCAAACTACCTCCCTGTCCTGATTTTCCTCATTGTCGGCATCCTGGTCGGGGCAGGCCCGATCCTGATCGGTTTCCTGCTGGGTCCCCACCGGCCTGACAGTGAAAAACTCTCTCCCTATGAGTGCGGCTTCGAGGCCTTCGAGGATGCGCGGATGCAGTTCGACGTTCGCTACTTTCTGGTCGCCATCCTGTTCATCCTGTTCGATCTGGAAATCGCGTTCCTGGTGCCATGGGCCGTGGTGCTCGACAAAATCGGCCTGTTGGGTTTCGGGGCGATGGCCATCTTCCTCGGTATTCTGGTCATCGGTTTCGTCTACGAGTGGAAGAAAGGAGCACTGGAATGGGAATAGAAGGTCTGCTTGAAAAAGGCGTGGTCACCACCAGCGCCGATAAATTGATCAACTGGGCCCGTACCGGGTCGCTCTGGCCCATGACTTTCGGGCTGGCCTGCTGCGCCATCGAGATGATGCATGCCGGCGCCGCCCGCTACGACCTGGACCGCTTCGGCATGGTGTTCCGGCCCAGCCCACGCCAGTCCGACGTGATGATCGTGGCCGGCACCCTGGTCAATAAGATGGCCCCGGCCTTGCGCAAAGTCTACGATCAGATGGCCGAACCGCGCTGGGTCATCTCCATGGGTTCCTGCGCCAACGGCGGCGGTTATTATCACTACTCATACTCGGTCGTCCGCGGCTGCGACCGCATCGTGCCGGTGGATATCTACGTGCCGGGTTGTCCCCCCACCCCGGAGGCCCTGATCTATGGCATCCTCCAACTCCAGAACAAGATCCGTCGCACCAACACCATCGCCCGCTGAAAAGGGAGAGAATATCCATGGCCGATGACGCCCTGCATAGCCTGCTGGAAAGCCTGCAAACCCGTTTCCCCGACGCGCTGCTGGACAGCAAACTGGAGCGCCACGAGATCACCATCGAAGTCAAGGCCGACAAGGCGCACGAGGTCTTTCTCGCGCTGCGCGATGAGTTTCAGTTCGAGCAGTTGATCGATATCGCCGGCGTGGACTATTCCCTCTACGGCGTCAGTGAATGGGCCACCGGCGAAGCCAGCTTCAGCCGGGGGGTGACGGAACGAACCGTGGGCCGCTCGGCGCTGGCCGTCAAAAAGGCAACGGAAGAACCACGGGGCCGGGGCCGCTTTGCCGCGGTCTATCATATCCTGTCCATGTCCCGCAACCTGCGCCTGCGGGTGCGGGTCTTTGCCCCCGACGATGAGCTGCCGATCGTGGATTCGGTGGTCGATATCTGGGCGTCCGCCAACTGGGTCGAACGGGAGGCCTTCGACCTGTTTGGCATCGCCTTTGCCGGCCATCCGGATTTGCGGCGAATCCTGACCGACTACGGTTTCATCGGCCACCCCTTCCGCAAGGATTTCCCGCTGATCGGCACTGTGGAAATGCGCTATGACCCCGAGCGGAAACGGGTCGTCTATGAACCGGTCAGCATCGAGGCGCGCGTGCTGGAGCCCCGGGTGATCCGCCAGGATCACCGTTATACGCTCAATCCGCAACCGGCCGGCGCCGCTAAAGTAGAGTCCCGCTAATGCCCGAGATTCGCAATTACACCTTAAACTTCGGCCCGCAGCATCCCTCCGCCCATGGCGTGCTGCGACTGGTGCTGGAACTGGACGGCGAGGTGGTGCAGCGCGCCGATCCTCACATCGGCCTGTTACACCGCGCCACCGAAAAACTGGCCGAAAGCAAGCCCTATAATCACAGCATCGGTTATATGGACCGGCTGGATTATATGTCGCAGATGTGCAACGAGCATGGCTATGTGCTGGCCATCGAAAAGCTCCTTGGCGTCCAGCCGCCTATCCGCGCCCAGTACATCCGGGTGATGTTCGATGAGATGACCCGAATCCTCAATCACTTGATGTGGCTGGCGGCTCAGGCGCTGGATCTGGGGGCGATGACGGTATTTCTGTACTGTTTCCGCGAACGCGAGTATATGGCGGATTGCTACGAGGCCGCTGCCGGCGCGCGGTTTCACCCCACTTATTACCGTCCGGGCGGGGTCTACCGGGATTTGCCGGACCAAATGCCGCAATACCAGCCCTCACCCTACCGCAGCCAGAAGGAAGTGGACGCGCTGAACGCCAACCGCCAGGGTTCGATGCTCGACTTCATTGAGGACTTCGCCAATAACTTTCCGGCCCGGGTCGACGAGTACGAAACGCTGTTGACCGATAACCGCATCTGGAAGCAGCGCAATGTCGGTATCGGGGTGGTTTCTCCCGAGCGCGCCCTGCAACTGGGTTTCGTCGGGCCGATGCTGCGCGGTTCGGGCATTGCCTGGGATTTGCGCAAGAAACAACCCTACGAAGTTTACGATCAACTGGATTTCGACATTCCGGTCGGCGTCAACGGCGACTGCTACGACCGTTACCTGGTGCGCATCGAGGAAATGCGGGAATCGGCCCGGATCATCCGCCAGTGCGTCGAGTGGCTGAAGGTCAACCCCGGTCCGGTGATGCTGGAGGACTACAAAATCGCTCCTCCCGGCCGGGAGGAGATGAAGCAAGACATGGAAGCCCTGATCCATCACTTCAAGCTGTTCACGGAAGGCTATTGCGTGCCGGAAGGGGAGGCCTACGCCGCCATCGAGGGTCCCAAGGGTGAATTCGGCTGCTACATCATCTCCGATGGCGCCAATAAACCGTACCGCCTCAAGATTCGCCCACCGGCCTTTATTCACCTTGCGGCCATGAATGAGATGGCCAAGGGGCATATGCTGGCGGACGTGGTGGCCATTATCGGCACCGTCGATATCGTTTTTGGGGAGATCGATCGTTAATGAGCGAGAACAAAGCCGCGCGGCTGTCCGAGCATGCCTGTGCCGAAATCGATAAATGGCTCGCCAAATATCCGCCGGACCGCAAACGCTCGGCGGTACTGGCGGCGCTGCGGGAAGTCCAGCATGAAAACGGCGGCTATCTGACCAACGAACTGCTGGACGCCGTGGCGGAGTATCTGGAGTTGCCGGCCATCGCGGTCTACGAGGTGGCGACGTTCTATTCCATGTTCGAGTTGAAGCCGGTCGGGCGCCACAGCATTTCGGTCTGCAACAACATCTCCTGTATGTTGCGGGGCGGCGATGAGATTCTTGCCCATATCGAGAAGAAACTCGGCATCAAAGTCGGCGAGAGCACCCCGGACGGACGGTTCTATCTGAAACGGGAAGAAGAATGTCTGGCGGCCTGCGCCGCCGCGCCGATGCTGCAGATCGATCATGTATATTACGAGAATCTGACCCCGGAGAAGGTGGATCGGATTCTGGACAGCCTGGAGTAAACCGATGGCCAACGAAGTCTGCTATCGCACCCTGAGTGAAGCTAACCCCTGGTCCATGGAGACCTATCTGAAACTCGGCGGCTATGAATCCTGGAAGCGCATTCTGGCCGGCGGACTGAGTCCCGAGCAGGTGATCGACGAGGTCAAGATATCGGGTCTGCGCGGGCGGGGCGGCGCCGGTTTCCCCACCGGGCTGAAATGGAGCTTCATGCCGCGCAAGGCGCCTGGACAGAAATACATCGTCTGCAATTCCGACGAATCCGAGCCGGGCACCTGCAAAGACCGCGATATTCTGCGCTTCAACCCCCATGCCGTGGTCGAGGGCATGGCCATCGCCGGCTTCGCCATCGGCGCCACGGTGGGGTACAACTATCTGCGCGGCGAGTGGCTGGACGAGCCGTTCAAGCGCTTCGAGCAGGCGGTCCAGGAAGCCTGTTCCGCCGGCTTGCTCGGCAAAAATATCCAGGGATCCGGGATCGACTTCGATCTGTACGGCAGTTTGGGCGCCGGCGCGTATATCTGCGGCGAGGAGACCGCCCTGTTGGAATCGCTGGAAGGGAAGAAGGGCCAGCCGCGCTTCAAGCCGCCCTTCCCAGCCAACTACGGCTTATATGGACGACCGACGACGATCAACAATACCGAGACGCTGGCCTCGGTGCCGTCCATCATTCGCAACGGCGGGGAATGGTTCGCCAAACTGGGTATTCCCAACGCCGGCGGCGCCAAGATCTTCTCCGTCTCCGGCCATGTCAACCAGCCCGGCAATTTCGAGGTGAATCTGGGCATTCCGTTCAAGGAACTGCTGGCTATGGCCGGTGGGGTTCTGCACGGGCGCAAGTTGAAGGCGGTCATTCCCGGCGGGTCTTCGGTGCCGGTGCTGCCGGGCGAGATCATGCTGGGACTCAACATGGATTACGACTCCATCGCCAAGGCCGGTTCCATGCTGGGTTCGGGCGCCGTGATCGTGATGGACGAAACCACCGATATGGTGCGCGCGCTGCAACGCATTTCCCGCTTCTATTTCTCCGAATCCTGCGGTCAGTGCACGCCCTGCCGGGAAGGCACCGGCTGGCTGTACCGGATGCTGACCCGGATTGTCGACGGTCAGGGGCGGCCCGAAGATCTCGACAAGCTCGACGATGTGGCCAGCAAGATCGAGGGCCATACCATCTGCGCCCTGGGCGACGCGGCGGCGATGCCGGTGCGCAGCTTCGTCAAGCAGTTCCGCCCGGAATTCGCCTATTACGTCGAGCACAAGCGTAGCATGGTCATGGCCCAGGCGGCCTGAGCAGGCATTCGCTCGATTCGAAGCTTAATTCAAGATTGATCCAAAATCGGGTAAGCCATGAGCGAGGAATTAGTCAAAATCGAAGTTGACGGCCAGATTCTGGAGGCCCGCAAAGGCGCGACACTGATCGAGGTGACCGACGCCGCGGGGATTGACATTCCGCGTTTCTGTTACCACAAAAAACTCTCGATCGCGGCCAACTGCCGGATGTGTCTGGTGGAGGTGGAGCGCTCGCCCAAACCGGTGCCGGCCTGCGCCACTCCAGTCATGGACGGGATGAAGGTCCACACCGCTTCGCCCAAGGCGATTTCCGCCCAGAAGGGGACGATGGAATTCCTGCTGATCAACCATCCCCTGGATTGCCCCATCTGCGATCAGGGCGGCGAGTGCGAGCTGCAGGATCTCGCCGTGGGCTATGGCAACGACATCTCCCGCTACCAGGAGCGCAAGCGGGTGGTCAAGGACAAGGATATCGGGCCGCTGGTCAGTACCGAAATGACCCGTTGCATTCATTGCACCCGCTGTGTCCGCTTCGGCGAGGAAATCGCCAATGTGCGCGAGATGGGCGGGACCGGCCGCGGCGAGTATCTGGAAATCGGCACCTATATCGAGAAGAGTCTGAGCTCCGAGCTGTCCGGCAATATCATCGATATCTGTCCGGTGGGCGCGCTGACCGCCAAGCCGTCCCGCCATACCGGCCGTTCCTGGGAATACGTGCAGCATCCCAGCGTCTCGCCGCATGACGCGGTCGGCTCCAACCTCTATCTGCATATCTATCGCGGCCGGGTGATGCGGGTGGCGCCGCGCGAAAACGAGGACGTCAACGAAGTCTGGATCGCGGACCGCGACCGCTTCAGTTACGAAGGGATCTACAGCGACGACCGGGCGACCCAGCCCTTGCTTAAGGGCCAGCCGGTCGATTGGAACGAGGCTCTGGCCGAGGCCGCCAAAGGACTGCGGGCGATCGTCGACAAGCAGGGTCCCGATGCCGTCGGCGTGCTGGCTTCACCCGGCGCCACGGTGGAAGAACTGTATCTGTTGCAGAAGCTGGCGCGCGGCCTGGGCATTGCCCATATCGACCATCGTCTGCGGCAGGGGGATTTCAGCGACCAGGACAGCGCGCCGGTGTATCCCTGGCTGGGGATGCCCTTGAAGGAACTGCAAAACCTGAACGCCGTCTTGCTGGTCGGCTCCGATATCCGCGCCGACCAGCCGCTGGCGGCGCATCGTTTGCGCAAGGCCGGCAAAGCTGGCGCCCGACTGATGGCGATCAATCCGCGCGATTTCGATTTTCGCTTCCCGCTCGCCGCCAAGGTCGTGACCGACCCGGCGGGCATGGTCCTGGCGCTGGCCGGCTTGGCCAAAGCCCTGGCCGCATTAAGGCAGGAGCAGCCACCGGAAAATCTGGCCGCCCTGCTCGATCGGGTGCAGATTATCGACGTCAACCGGAGCATAGCGGAGAGTCTGGCGAACAATGATCTCTCGGCGGTCATGCTGGGCAACCTCGCCGTGGCGCATCCGGCTTTCTCCCAACTCAGGGCGCTGGCCTGCTTTATCGCCCGGCTGAGCGACTCGGCGCTCGGCTATCTGCCGGAAGGCGCCAACGCCGTGGGCGGCTGGCTGGCCGGCGTGTTGCCCCATCGCACGGTCGGCGGCAAACCGGCTCCCCGTGTCGGTCTGGATGCCCGGGCGATGCTGGAGGTGCCTCGCAAAGCGTATATTTTGCTGGGCCTGGAGCCGGAACTGGATTGCTGGGATTCAGCCACGGCGCTGGCTGCCGTTCAGGGCGCCGAATTCGTGCTTAACCTCACACCATACGCCGGCGACAGCGCCAAATCCTGTTCGACGGTCTTGCTGCCGACGGCGACCTTTGCGGAGACATCCGGCAGTTTTATCAATGCCGAAGGCCGCTGCCAGAGCTTCCAGGGCGCCGTCAAGCCGCCGGGTGAGGCCCGCCCGGCCTGGAAAGTCCTGCGGGTGCTGGGCAATGCCTTAAAACTGCCGGCATTCGACTATATGGATTCGCAGGACATTCTGGAGGAAGTGCTCCAAGCCTGTGAGCACATCGAGCCTGCCAACCTGGTCTGCAATGCCGACACCCGCCTGAGCGAACTCGGCTCCGCCGGTCTGTGGCGGGTGGCCGAGACGCCGATTTATGCCACCGATGCCCTGGTGCGGCGGGCCGGAGCGTTGCAGCGGACCACCTGGGCGCAACAGGCGGCCACTGTCGTCATCAATCCCGCTCTGGCCGCCAGGCTGGGGCTGACGGGCGCCGCTCGGGCGGTGGTTAAGCAAAACGGGGCCGAGGTCGTATTGCCGCTGGCCGTGGATGAAACCGTGCCGGATGGGTGCGTCTGGGCGCCGGCGGGGTTGCCGGCCACCGCTTCCCTGGGGCCCAGTATCGGGCCGGTGGAACTCGGGGCGGCGTGAAGTCGGGCGCCGCATGCATGCTCGCCCCTAACAGCTAGAACATCAATATAACCTGTCGTTTGCAAGCCGACAGGGGAAACGATATCCGCTAATCGCCGGGATAGGAACGTGGAAACCATACTGACGCTGACGCTGATTCTGGCCAAAATCGTCGCTATCGTAGCGCCCTTGATGCTGGCCGTGGCGTATCTGACCTATGCCGAACGCAAGATCATCGGCTACATGCAGGTGCGCATTGGCCCCAACCGGGTCGGTCCCAAAGGCTGGTTGCAGCCGATCGCCGATGCGGTCAAGCTGATGGTGAAGGAAATCATCATTCCTTCAGGCGCCAACCGCTTTTTGTTCATCCTCGCCCCGATCCTGTCCATCGGTCCGGCGCTGGCCGCCTGGGCGGTCATTCCTTTCGGCAAGGGCATGGTGCTGGCCAATCTGGACGCCGGCCTGCTGTATCTGCTGGCGTTGACCTCGCTGGGGGTCTACGGGGTGATCATCTCCGGCTGGGCTTCCAACTCCAAGTATGCCTTTCTGGGCGCCATGCGTTCGGCGGCTCAGATCGTCTCCTATGAAATCGCCATGGGTTTTGCCCTGGTCGGGGTGCTGATGGCGGCCGGCAGTCTGAATCTTCAGGATATCGTGCTGAAGCAACAGGGTGGTCTCCTGCACTGGTTCTGGCTGCCCCTGTTGCCGCTGTTCGTGGTTTACTTCATCGCTGGCGTGGCTGAAACCAACCGGGCGCCCTTCGATGTCGCCGAGGGTGAATCGGAAATCGTTGCCGGTTTCCATGTGGAATACTCCGGCATGACCTTCGCCGTGTTCTTTCTGGCGGAGTACGCCAATATGGTGCTGATTTCCGCGCTGGCATCCACCCTGTTTCTGGGCGGCTGGCTGTCGCCCTTCGAGGGAATACCGGTTCTGGGCGAACCCGGTCTTATCTGGTTCGTCCTGAAAATGGCCATCTTCTTATTTCTGTTTCTCTGGTTTCGCGCCACTTTCCCGCGTTACCGCTACGATCAGATCATGCGCCTGGGCTGGAAAGTGTTTATTCCGGTGACGCTGGTGTGGATAGGGGTGCTCGGTTTGGCTATCCTGTTCCGGGTCGGTCCCTGGTTTGCTTGAACGGAGACGGTGTATGAAGGCCATTCGATCGCTGCAACACTATGTTAAAAGCTTCACCCTGTGGGAGTTGCTGCTGGGCCTGCGGGTGACCGGCCGGTATTTGTTCGCCAAAAAATTTACCGTGCAGTATCCCGAGGAGCGCGTTCCGAAATCGCCCCGCTTTCGCGGGCTGCATGCGCTGCGCCGCTATCCCAACGGCGAGGAGCGCTGTATCGCCTGCAAGCTATGCGAAGCGGTCTGCCCGGCACTGGCGATCACCATCGAATCCGAGGAACGGGAGGACGGCAGCCGCCGCACCACCCGCTATGACATCGATCTGTTCAAGTGCATCTACTGCGGCTTTTGTGAAGAAGCCTGCCCGGTGGATTCCATCGTCCTGACCCGGTTCAACGATTACCATATGGCAAACCGCAGCGAGAGCGTCATGACCAGGGAAATGCTGCCGGCCATGGGCGACGACCCCGTCGATGCGCTCAAAGACAGCAGACCCTGGCCGAGCATCATGAACAAGGAAATGCTGCTGGCCATGGGCGAGCGGTTCGAGGCTGAAATCGCCGCCGACCGGGCCGCCGACGCGCCCTATCGCTGACAGGGCATCTATCAACATAACCGGTTGGAACTGCGATGGGCTTTGAAAAGTTTCTGTTCTATGTATTTGCTATCGTTTTAATTTTCGCCGCCGTGCGGGTGATCACTGTGCGCAATTCGGTGCATGCCGCCCTGTTTCTGGTGCTGGCCTTTTTCAACAGCGCCGCCCTGTGGATGTTACTGCAAGCGGAATTCCTGGCAATTACCCTGGTGCTGGTGTATGTAGGCGCGGTAATGGTGTTGTTCCTGTTCGTGGTGATGATGCTGGACATCAATCTGGCGCCGCTGCGGGAGGGATTCATCAAGTATCTGCCCGTCGGCGCCGCGGTGGGTCTGATTATCGTGGTGGAGATGGGGCTGGTTGAGGTGCATTCCCGTTTGTTCGCTGCGGAGCAGTATCATCTGATACAGCAACCGGCGGGCTACAGCAATACCAAGGTGTTGGGTGAGGCGCTCTACACCGTCTACGTCTACCCGTTCGAAATCGCCGCCGTCATTTTGCTGGTGGCCATTATCGCCGCCATCGCGCTCACCATGCGCAAGCGTCCCGAAACCACCAAGTACCAGGATCCGGCCCAGCAGGTTCTCGTCAAGCGCGGCGACCGGATTCGGCTGGTCAAGATGCCGGCGGAGAAGAAACTGTAGTAAGCGTTCACACCCCTCCCCCTAACCCCCTCCCACAAGGGGAGGGGGAATAGGTTAAGCTGCTGTTTTGCAAAAACTCCCTCCCCCCTTGTGGGGGAGGGTCGGGGTGGGGGGTCTGAACGGTTATCAAGCTGTAAAACACAAAATCCGACAACACAGGTTTGTCATGTCCAATATAGATTGTTCCCAACAGGTGGGGGATCGATGATCACGCTGACCGATTATTTGCTTTTGGGGGCGATCCTCTTTTGCCTCAGCGTCGCCGGTATCTTTATCAATCGCAAGAATGTCATCATCTTGCTGATGTCCATCGAACTGATGCTGCTGGCGGTGAATTTCAACTTCATCGCCTTTTCGGCATTCATGAACGACACGGCGGGACAGATTTTCGTCTTCTTCATTCTCACGGTGGCGGCGGCGGAATCGGCGATCGGCCTGGCCATTCTGGTGGTGCTGTTCCGCAACCGCCAGACCATCAACGTCACCGATCTCGACACCATGAGAGGCTAGCGGCATGGAGAACGTCTATCTTGCGATTGTCCTGGCGCCACTGCTCGGCGCCATCATCGCCGGTCTGTTCGGCCGCCGGATCGGCCGCGCCGGCGCCCACTGGGTCACGATCGGCGGCGTGGCTATCTCCTGCCTGCTGTCGCTGTACGTCCTCAAGGTGATGGTGCTCGACGGCGCGCCGTCCTTCAACGGTCCGGTCTACACCTGGATGGAGGTGGAAGGCGTCCGGCTGGAAATCGGTTTCCTGATCGACCGGCTGACCGCGCTGATGATGGCGACGGTCACCTTCGTCTCGCTGATGGTGCATATCTACACCATCGGCTATATGCACGACGACGACGGCTACCAGCGCTTTTTCAGCTATATCGCCCTGTTTACCTTCGCCATGCTGATGCTGGTGATGGCCAACAACTTCCTGCAGCTCTTCTTCGGTTGGGAGGGCGTGGGCCTGGTGTCGTATCTGCTGATCGGCTTCTGGTACAAGCGGGAAAGCGCCATCTTCGCCAGCCTGAAGGCGTTCCTGGTCAACCGGGTGGGCGACTTCGGTTTCCTGCTGGGCATCGCGGCGGTGCTGATGGTCTTCAATACCCTGGATTACCAGCAGGTGTTCGAGCAGGCGCCATTGCTTAAAGACGCCACTATGCAGATTCTGCCCGGCGTCCCCTGGTCGGCGCTGACGGTCATCTGCATCTTGCTGTTCATCGGCGCCATGGGCAAATCGGCGCAGGTGCCGCTGCATGTCTGGCTGCCGGATTCGATGGAAGGCCCGACCCCGATCTCGGCGCTGATCCATGCCGCCACCATGGTGACGGCGGGTATTTTCATGGTGGCGCGGATGTCGCCGCTGTTCGAGCTGTCTCCCACGGCCTTGAGCGTGGTGCTGATCATCGGCGCGATTACCACCCTGTTCATGGGCATCCTGGGCATCGTCCAGGATGATATCAAGCGGGTGATCGCCTATTCCACTTTGTCCCAACTCGGCTATATGGCGGTGGCGCTGGGCGCGTCCGCCTATTCGGTGGCGATTTTCCATCTGATGACGCATGCCTTCTTCAAGGCGCTGCTGTTCCTGGCGGCCGGTTCGGTGATCATCGCCATGCACCATGAGCAGAACATCTGGAAGATGGGCAATCTGCGCAAATACATGCCGATTACCTGGATGACCTTCCTGATCGGCACGCTGGCCAGCGTCGGCACGCCTTTCTTCTCCGGCTTCTATTCCAAGGACAGCATCATCGAGGCGGTGGGCGCTTCTTCCACGCCGGGAGCGGGCTTTGCCTGGCTGTGCGTATTTCTGTGTGTGTTCGTCACCGCGTTCTATTCCTTCCGGCTGTATTTCGTGGTCTTCCACGGCAAGGAGCGGATGGATCATCACACGCAGGAACATCTGCACGAGACGCCGGCGGTGGTGTGGGCGCCGCTGGTGCTGCTGGCCATTCCCTCGGTGATTATCGGCTATCTGACGATCGAACCGATCCTGTTCGGCGATTTCTTCGGCGAGGCGATCTACGTCCTGCCGGCGCACAATGTGGTGGAAGAGGATCTGGCCCCACATTTCCACGATGCGTTCAGCGCCGGACTGCACGGCTTTACCGCCATTCCCTTCTTCCTGGTGCTGGCCGGTGCGGTGCTGGCTTGGTTTCTCTATCTGCTGCGGCCGGAGCTTCCCGGCCGGATCAGCGAACGCTTTGCCGGCCTTCACCGGGTGCTGCTGAATAAATACGGCTTCGACATTTTCTATCAAAAATTTTTCGCCGGCGGTGCCCGCGAGTTGGGCCAGGGGCTGTGGAAATACGCCGATGCCGGGTTGATCGACGGCGTGATGGTGAACGGCAGCGCCGCCCTGGTCGGCTGGATGGCCTCGGTGGTGCGCCGGCTGCAATCCGGCTACCTGTATCAGTACGCCTTCGCCATGATCCTCGGCCTGCTGGGTCTGCTGACCTGGTTCACCGTCCGCTAGGAAGAATACCAATGACAGTGACAGAAATACCCCTGCTGAGTTTAGTGACCTGGGCGCCGATCATAGGCGGCGTCGCGGTGCTGTTCGTGGGCGATGACGAGCCGGCCAAGGCCCGCCGTCTGGCGTTGGTGGTGGCGATCGCCACCTTCATTATCAGCCTGCCCCTGTACACGGCCTTCGATCCGGGCACGGCGGCGATGCAATTTCAGGAGTATGCGCCCTGGATTCCGCAGTTCAATATCCACTATCACCTGGGTGTGGACGGCTTCTCCATGCCCTTGATCCTGCTCACCATCTTCATGACCGTGCTGGTGGTGATCGCCGGCTGGGAGATCATCCAGTATCGGGTCTCCCAGTACATGGCGGCCTTTCTGATCATGGAAGGTCTGATGGTCGGGATGTTCGCTTCGGTGGACGCCATTCTGTTCTATGTCTTCTTCGAAGCCATGCTGATCCCGATGTTCCTGGTGATCGGCATCTGGGGCGGACCGCGGCGGGTCTACGCCACCATCAAGTTCTTTCTGTACACCTTCCTGGGCTCGGTGTTCATGCTGGTGGCCCTGATCTATCTGTATTTCCAGTCCAACAGCTTCGATATTCCGACCTTTCAGAAGCTGCCGCTCAGCATGAACGAGCAGGTGCTGATCTTCTTCGCCTTCCTGGCGGCCTTCTCGGTCAAGGTGCCGATGTGGCCGGTGCATACCTGGTTGCCGGACGCCCATGTGGAAGCCCCGACCGGCGGCTCGGTGATTCTGGCGGCCATCACCCTGAAGATCGGCGGTTACGGTTTCCTGCGCTTTATCCTGCCGATCGCGCCCGACGCCGCCCGGTCGCTGGACTGGTTGATCATCTCGCTGTCGCTGATCGCGGTGGTCTACATCGGCTTGGTGGCGCTGATCCAGCAGGACATGAAGAAGCTGATTGCCTATTCGTCCATCGCCCACATGGGCTTTGTGACGTTGGGCTTTTTCATCGTCTTCAACATCGTCCAGCGGACCGGCCATCTGACCGGCGCACAAATGGGGATGGAAGGCGGCATGGTGCAGATGATCTCTCACGGCTTTATCTCCGGCGCCCTGTTCCTCTGCGTCGGGGTGATGTACGACCGGTTGCATTCCCGCCAGATCGCGGACTATGGCGGGGTGGTGAACACCATGCCGACCTTCGCCGCCTTTATGGTGCTGTTCTGCATGGCCAATGCCGGCCTGCCGGGGACTTCCGGGTTCGTCGGTGAATTCATGGTGATCCTGAGCAGCTTCAAGGGCGGTTTCTGGATCGCTTTCCTGGCGTCGGCCACACTGATTCTGGGCGCGGCCTACAGCCTCTGGCTGGTGAAACGGGTGATCTTCGGCGAGGTGACCAACGCCGGCGTGGCCGGTTTGAAAGACATCAACCGGCGGGAATTTGTGGTGCTGGGTCTGCTGGCGGTCATGGTGCTGCTGGTCGGCGTCTGGCCGGAGCCGCTGGTTAAGGTCATGCACGCCTCGGTGAACAATCTGCTGGCGCATGTCACGGTTTCCAAGATCGGCGCCGGGCTGGCGTTGACGCAGTTTTAATACGGGGGAAAACCGATGAACTTCATTGCGCCCGATGTCTCGCCGGCTCTGCCCGAGCTGTTCGTTCTGCTGATGGCCTGTATGGTGGTGATCGTCGATGCGTATCTGTCGCCACAGCAGCGTTATCTCAGCTATCGTCTGTCCCAGTGGACCTTACTGGGCGCCGCCGTGCTGACGCTGCGCTCCTATACGCAGGAATCGGTGATTACCTTTCACGGCCATTTCGTACGCGACACCCTCGGGGATATCCTTAAACTGGGAATTTATTTCTGCGTGGTGCTGGTGTTCCTGTATTCACGACAGTATTTGCGGGATCGCGACCTGTTCAAGGGCGAGTTTTATACCCTGGGACTGTTCGGCGTGCTCGGCATGATGGTTCTGGTGTCGGCCAACAGTTTCCTGATGGTGTATCTGGGTCTGGAATTGATGTCGTTGTCCCTCTATGCCATGGTGGCCCTGGATCGGGATTCGCCGGTGGCGTCGGAAGCGGCGATAAAGTACTTTGTCCTGGGCGCGCTGGCTTCCGGCATGCTGCTGTACGGCATTTCGATGATTTACGGCGCCACCGGCAGCCTGGATTTGCAAACCGTCACCGCGGCGACAGCGGGCCTGTCCTTGCAGAAGCCCGGCGATCTGGTGCTGGTGTTCGGGCTGGTGTTTCTGGTCGTGGGCGTGGCCTTCAAGCTGGGGGCGGTACCTTTCCACATGTGGCTGCCGGATGTCTACCAGGGCGCGCCCACCGCGGTAACGATTTATATCGCCTCCGCGACCAAGCTGGCCGGCTTCGCCATGGCGATACGGGTGCTGGTGGGCGGAATGAGCCCCTTGCAGGCGGATTGGCAGCAGATGCTGACGGTGCTGGCCGTATTGTCCATCGGTCTGGGCAATCTGGTGGCCGTCGTCCAGTACAACCTCAAGCGCCTGCTGGCCTATTCCTCGATTTCCCATATCGGC
>CAIMUS010000181.1 GCA_903844665.1 uncultured Pseudomonadota bacterium | reverse complement strand
CGTAGTATAGACTCTGCTGTTCCGCTTCGGCGAACTCAAGCTTGATCATGGGCTTTTCACTCAACAAGGGGTCTGAAGGAGTAGAAAGTCTATCAGATTTTGGTCAACTAAAAGTCTAAATTTATGCCGTGGCTTGGTATAACAACAAGCCGTAGGTTGGGGTGAACAAGTGTAGGGTGCGTCCCAAGCACCTTCAGCAAATAAGAGCAAGCGTAAGGTGCGTTCCACGCACCAAACACACCCTCTCAATGCTCAGGAGTAAGGTTGGGCAACGCTGCGCTTTTGCCCAACCTACTCACTGGCCCTACCACAATGCGGAATGTAGTCGCTCTAGCTATTGGACGCACATGATTCTTCTCACGGCGCAATTCGACAATGCCATAACGCGCCATGGTCTTGAGCGTCCTGGAAAGATTTCCTGGCTTACGCCCAGTCACCTCAGCCAACGAAGAAATAGATTCTGGCTGCATCTCTTCGATCACCCCCAGCAGGGCGCGATTGTCGTCACTCAACACTTCGGCCAACGATTTCATTGAGGTAAACCAGATTCTCGGTTCATCCGGCTTGGGCTGGTATTCGCCTCGTGCGATAGCTAGCATCCGGGCACGGATCTGCTCTTGGGGCAGAATGCCAATTACAACGGTATTCATCGCTTTTTTACCTCCTGCAATACACGGTCCACGGCAGTGAAAAAGTCAACCAGGAGTTGGTGAGCGTCTTTAAACTCGTAAGCCAGCGTAGGGCGGACTCGCGTAGCGTGTCCGCCGCCATGTCGCCGGCCCCCTTCCCTGCGGCGGACAGCCTTACGGCAGTCCGCCCTACCTAATACCAAAAAGTGCGGCATGTACAATTAGCAGCCGGCGTAGCCTGGATGGAGCGAAGCCTGCGGAGCGCAATCCAGGATCACCTCTGAACCCTGGATTCCGGCCTTCGGCCTGCATCCAGGCTACCGGATCTGATTCGATCCGCCATCACTATAGTCCGTAGGTTGGAGTTCCTTCATCACCTCAACCTACGGGCTTCCAGGCCAGGCTGGGAACGCCGCCGGTCACAACTCCTGCGGGCGCACGGTCGCCTTGCGCTCCAGCTTGTTCCAGCCGACGATGATTCCCTTCAGCGACGCCAGGGTAGCCTTGATCGCCACGTAGTACATCAACTGGCGGTAGAAGAAACGCTGCCAGAACAGCCAACTCAACAGCCATGGGTTCTCCCGCCGTTCCAACAGGAACGCCAGCGCTCCGGCGCAGAAATCCACCGCCACGAACAGGGCGTAATAGAACAGCACGGGTCCAAGGGCCGCCGAACTGTAATCATCGATGGGATGCTGCCAGTAGTCGAAGGCCACCACCCCGATGGACCCGAGCAGCAGCAGATCCATCACCGGCGAAATCAGCGGAAACAGCACCTGGAAGATCAACACATTGGGAAGGGCCACGAAGCCCAGGGCGCCATATTTTGGCCGGAACAGCGCATCGAGATGTCTCCAGGCCGCCTGCATGGTGCCGAACATCCAGCGGTAGCGCTGGCGGATGAAGCCGCGGACGGTGTCCGGGGCCTCGGTCAGGGCGACCGCCTCGTCCTCGTAGACGATGGAGTAGCCCAACTTGCGGATCGCCATGGTCAGGTCCGCATCTTCGGCGAGCGTAAGGGGGTTAAAGCCGCCGGCCCGCTGGATCAGCTCGCGCCGCCAGGCTCCTACCGCGCCGGGCACCACGGTGATGCAGTTGAGTACGTCGAAGGCGCGCCGGTCCAGATTCTGGCAGGTGATATATTCCAGCGCCTGCCAGCGGGTCAGCAGATTGCCGCGGTTGCCGACCTTGGCGTTGCCCGCGACGGCTCCGACCTGGGGATCGGCGAAGTTACGCACCAGCTTGACGATGGTATCGCGGGTAAAGATCGTGTCGGCGTCCAGGGTCACGACGATGTCGGCCTGGGTTCTGGCCACTCCGAAGTTGAGCGCCTCCGGCTTGCCGCCATTGGCCTTGGTGTAGACCCGTACCTTGGGATCGGTGCCGAAAGCCTCACGGACGCGGCTGTAAGTGGCGTCCTTGGAGCCGTCGTCCACGACGATGATCTCGAACCGGGGAGGATGCTCGCCGGCCAGCAGCGAGGCAATGGTCTGGACGATGACTTTCTCCTCGTTGTAGGCCGGGACGATCACCGCTACCGAGGGAGAATAGCCTGGATCGAAGCGGCTTCGCCGCTTGCGGCGGTGCTGATAGACGGCGAGCGCGCCGATGAACAGCAGCCGGCCAATACCCAGTACGATCCCCAGCAGAAACAGCCAGTGGACGATGCCCATTCCTACACTGACCGCACCGAAGGCCGCCCCATCCATCCAGCTTTGCCAGAGACCCTCCGGCTTCACCGGCGGCATGATCTCGTCGTGGGTGTGTCCCAGCAATTCGGAGATGGTGACCAGTTGGAAACCATGGCTGCGCAGAGCCTCGATAAGTTTGGGCAGGGCCTGCACGGTCTGACTGCGGTCGCCACCGGCGTCGTGCAGCAGGACGATATTGCCATCGCCCCGTTCCGCCGCCGCCACGGTGCGCTGCACGATTTCATCGACGCCCGGCTTCTGCCAATCGGACGGGTCGATCTGCATACCCACGGTAAGGTAGCCTTGTTGCCGCGCCAGTTCGATGGGTTGCACCTGATCCGGGGTTTCGGGTTCGGAATCCACCGCATAAGGCGGGCGGAACAGCAGGGAATGACGCTTGATCACACTGGCGAGCAGGTGCTGGGTGGCGGACAACTCCAGTTGGATCTGAGTCGGGGTGATGGCCGAAATGTCGGGATGGGTGAAGGTATGATTGCCGATCTCGTGGCCTTCGTCCGCCTCGCGGCGCAATAACTCGGGATAGCGTTCGCCGGCGACGCCGATAATGAAAAAGGTGGCGGGCGCCCCGGCCTGCTTGAGCTCGTCGAGAATCCGTGAGGTGTATTCCGGGTCCGGTCCATCGTCGAAGGTCAGGGCTATTTTGTGCGGCGCGCCGCCCTGTCGGGTAATCACGTAGGGCGATGGGAAGACCGAGAATTGTTCTCCGGTGATCAGCCCGCGTTTGGGATCGAAGTCGATGTTGCGGGCGCCCGCTTGCGGTTGCGAGGTGATGCGCAGGATCTCGCCCTGCCCTTCGTAGTCCAGATCGTAGCCGAACCGGACCTGTTCGAGCTGCGCCGCCCGCTCCGCATCCAGGGGAACGTTATTGCCGAAAAACTGCCACAGCGAAGGATCTTCGCTGCCCATCCGCCACAGGGCGAAACCGTGCGGTTGCAGCGGTCGGGCCGCGACCATTTGATTGAACATCGTGACGGCATCCATAAACCAGACCCGATGCAGCTTGTCGTCGTCGTCGGCGTAGTCGAAGGTGGGATTGAGCGATACCGGATCGAGGTGGACTTTGCCTTCGGACTCCTTGGCGGTAATCACGGCTTCCTCGAAGGTCATTTCCTCGGCCTTCTTTCCCGCCGCCCAGTCATAGCCATAGTTGCCCAGGGCCACGATCGTTTTCTCGGGGGGAATATCGGCATGACGTTGCTGCAAGACTTTGGCGAACCAGGACATGCTGGCGATAGGTCCCGGCGAGCCGGTCGACCAGTGCTCGTCGTAGGCCATGAGGATCAAATAGTCGGCGCTGTGCGCCAGTTTACGGTAATTGAAGGCCGGATCGCTGGCGGGCACGTTGACCGACAGCAGCAGATTTTTCGGATGCAGCACGGCGTACAACTCGTCCATGAAATGCTGGAAAGCGGGTTGCGTTTTGGTCGGAATATTCTCGAAATCGATGCTGATGCCGGCAAAGCCGTGATTCTCCACATAGTCCAGCAGTTGCTCTATGACACGGGCGCGCGCCGTCGGATTTTGCAGCATCTCGGCCAGCATGGCGCCCTGCCAGTCCTGCCCGTTGTAGTTGTTCACCATCGGCATGATGCTCAGATTGGGCCGGCGCTCGCGGATAAACGCGATGGCTTTCGCGGATTTGTCGGGCTCGTCTTCTGTGAGAGCGCCGTCGGCCCCTGCCAGATGGAGCCACTCGGGAATCAGCATATCGAGTCGATTCAGATTTTCCTTAAGCGAGCTAAAGCTGGAATCGTCCCAGTTGACGAAAAACCCGATGGCCAGCGGATCGTTCGGCGAATTTTGCACGGAGGGCTTCTGCACCTGGGCCAGCAGGCGTTGCAGACTGCGTTGCTGTTCCTGTTCCAATTTGAGCTTCGTTTTGCGGAAGCTGCGCTCGCGGTGCGTGAGTGGATGTTCGAGCAGTGCGGTGGGAGGCGCTATATGCACGCCGTGCGGCCAGATGCTGGCGGTGGGCAGATCGAGCGCCGGCAAGGCCGGTGCAACCAGAATGCTTAGAACAAGCGCGCCGAACAAGGCCGAAGAGAGCAGGCCGACCAGGACCATGCCCAGCCGCAAGCGCGGCCAGCGCTTGTGCTCGGGATCGAAGAAAACGGGTAAGTCGCTATGATTCGCCATAAAAATTGATCTGCTTGATTCCAGGTTCTGCTAAACAGGCGTTAAAGGAGGGATAAGCAAAATAAGCCTTTGCTTAGATTTGACACCAGCCGACAGCCTGATTTGGACTGAATGCGACAAATAATATCAGCCAGGCGGTCCGATCCCCCGCACCACGCTCACCGACCAGGGCGGCAGATTAACGGTTATCGGACCCTCAGGCAATAGCGTATGCCCGGCGGGCAATTACCAACAACGTCAGGCCACTCGCAGCGCCTCGCCGCTGGCGGGAAACCGCACGGTAACCTTGAGCCCATGCCCGCCCTCGCCTTCTTCCAGCGCCACACTCGCCCCGTGGCGGTCCGCAATGCGCTGGACAATGGCCAACCCCAACCCGCTGCCCGGAACCTTATTGTCCAGGCCCCGATAGAACCGGTCGAAGACCCGTTCCCGGTCTTCCGGCGGGATGCCAGGTCCGGTATCGGTCACGGTGAGGATTGGCGCGGCGCCGGCATGGCCTACCGCCACATCCACCGTACCACCCGCCGGGGTATAACGGATGGCGTTATCCACCAGGTTGCCCAGCAGTACCCGCAGGTTGGCCCGTTCTCCCTGGATTACCGCCGGCTCGCCTGGCTCCAATCCCAGATCGATATCGCGGGCATCGGCGATGGGAGCGTACTCCACGACGACGGTCCGGGCCAGCGCCAACAGCTCCACCGGTTGCCGGGATGCGGTGGATACATCCGCATCCAGCCGGGCCATGGCCAGGAGCTGATCCACCAGATGCGAAGCCCGTTCCAGACCGACCCGCAGGTCCGTAATCGCCTCGGCACGCTCGGCCTCGCCCGGCGCGCGCTGCACCATCTCGGTCTGGAGCCGCACCGCCGTCAGTGGGGTGCGCAATTCATGGGCCGCGTCGGCGACGAATTGCCGCTGGGCAGCCAGCGCCTGCCCCAGGCGCTGCAACAGGTCGTTGAGCGCCTGGATCAACGGCCGCACTTCCGTCGGCAGATTCGCCTCGGAGACAGGCTCCAGGACGGCGGGGGTGCGCTGTTCGATCTCTCCGGCGATGCGGGTGAGCGGTCTCAACCCCGCTCCCACACCGAACCAGACCACCAGCGTCACGCCGGGCAGCAGCAGGAAAAAAGGAGCAGTATTGCGGAAGGCGATATCCGTGCTCATTTTCAATCGCACCCGTAGCGGCTGGGCCACCTGGACGGTACGGGCGCCGGCCTGCAGGCTGAATACCCGCCAGAGCCTATTCCGCCAGTTCAATTCGCTGAAGCCGGCCGATCGCACGAAGGGAAGTTCCCGTTGCCGTTGGGAAATATAGATAATGCCGCTGTTCCGATCCCATATCTGCACCTGGATATCCGCCTCGACAGGACCCTCGGCCCCGTCCCCGGCGATGGCGAGCGTGAGCAGATTCTGACTGCGCAGGGCGAGCGCCATCTGCTGAAGCTGATAGTCGAACAGGGCATTTACCTCGTCCCGCGCGTGGCGGTAGGTGGCATAGCCGCTGAGACCCAGGATCACGGCCAGGCCGGCCAGCAGCCAGAGCAGCAGGCGCTGGCGGATGGATCTCACGACTTCTCCCCGAGGCGGTAGCCGACCCCGCGCACATTGCGGATGACGCCTGCATCCAGCTTGCGGCGGAGATGATGGATATGCACCTCGACGGCGTTGCTTTCCACCTCCTCGCCCCAGCCATAGAGCCGGTCTTCGAGTTGCTCCCGTGACAGCACCTTGCCGGGTTCTTCCAGCAAGGCATGGAGCAGAGCGAACTCGCGGGCGGAAAGATTCACCGGCTGGCCCCGGTAGCGCACCTCGTGGGTCGCCGGATCCAGGCTGAGCGCCCCCAGTTCGATGGGTCCCGTGGCGCGTCCGCCCTGGCGGCGCAGCAACGCCCGCAGCCGCGCCAGCAGTTCGGCCAGGTCGAAGGGCTTGACCAGATAATCGTCGGCGCCGCTGTCGAGGCCCCGCACCCGGTCCGGCACCGCATCCCGGGCGGTGATGATCAGCACCGGCAAGGTATGACCCCGCCGCCGCAGGTCTTGCAGCAGTTCCAGACCATCCTTCCGCGGCAGTCCCAAATCCAGCAGCACCAAGTTGTAGACCTCGTTTTCCAGGGCCAACTCGGCACGGCGGCCATCTTGTACCCAATCGACCGTGAACCCATCGGATCGCAGCCCTTTGCCGACGCTCTCGCCAATCATCGGATCATCTTCCACCAGCAATACCCGCATGGCTACCCGCTCCGCAAGGTTGTTCAGGAATGTAGTAGCTGGGTGCATTACGCTACGACGCTAACGCACTCTACAGTTTTGTCTATCAACGTGTAATCTTCGCCCCCGGTAAAGCCGGCGGTCAAGTGCACCGACCGGGCGAGTAGATTGGCGCTGTGCTCGATGCAATGTTCGAGTTTCGCTTGCACGCATTCACCCGCTCAGTTACAGTTAATGTGAGTAGATGGCGGATGATGGCGAGCGGCTACAGGTAGCGGCAGGTACGGCGGTTGGGGGTCAACAAACCCTCAATGTGGTCATCCTACTGGCCTGCGGGCATGACGCGAGCGGGGACCAGTTCGCGCGAGAGGCCACGGTGGTCGCGGGCCGCGCGGCGGCTGCCCTTGGCGGCGGCCATGAGCTTATCGATCTCAGCGGCGGTCAGGTGGTTGCGGTCGCTCATCGTTTTGTCTAATGTTGGGCTGCTCGGAGAGGGCTTAACCCCTTGAAAATCAAGGGGCGCGTGGATGGACAGTAGACAAAATGCTTCATTTTGTCTACTGTCGCGGTGCGTCATCGCCGCGCTTAGCTGTTAGATCGCTTATACCGATTTGGTTTTTTTTCCGTTCGCGGGCGGATGGAAAGGATTCTTCTTCGATTTTCTACAAATCCCAATGAGGAAGATGGTTATGAAAAGTAAGACCGTTATAGCAATCTCTCTCTCTCTAATTGTCGCCATAACTGCACCGGCAATAGGACAAGTCTTCGATTCTGAAGGGCGGCGGCTCGATTCATCACTACAGCCGAAAATAATTTATCAATGGACCGATCCGAAAACTGGGAAGGCCGTTACATCAGAGATTCCACCTCCTACCAACTTAAACGTGCGTGAGATTGATCGCCGAAAGGAGGGAATTAATACCGTGGTGATCTTAGAAGCTACTCTAAAAGAGAAGGATCCAGGCCCACCTAAGGGTTCTGTAGCAGTGAAATATAAAGGTAGTGAAAAGAAAGAACCGCAAGCAGCAGATGCTATTGCAGCTTGCTTAAGCGCTGCACGGGATCGGATCGCTTACAAAGATGCGGATAGTCTTCGTGTAGAAGGTCCGCCTATCATACGCTATACCACTGCCACCGGTGAGGTTCGCCAATCGATTACAATTATGGTCAATGCTAAAAACAGTTTCGGGGCGTATGCCGGAGCAAAGCCTGTCACATGCATCTTGGGTGCGGATAACGCCACAGTGATTGCAGTGAGCGGTGGATGACACCACAGCGACATTAGCCCGCGTAGGGTGGAACCATGGACGGGTTCCGCCGAATGTCTGCGGGCATTCCGAACGGCGGATCGACCTTCGGGCATCCGCCCTACGGGGAGACCTGAGCCCTATAGCGTGCACACCGCGCACCTTTCACGGCGGTTGTTTATGGGCGACCGAGAGGCTTTTCCACCATCCTGCCTAACAAGCCGCTGCACCGGACCCGCGCCCAACGGCAGCCGGGTAGGGTGGGCATGGCCCACATTTTCCTGTCAACCCCGGCTGGAACGGTGGGCCATGCCCTACAAGACGAACCTGCTGTACGATTCTAACGCACCCCGCCGTGCCTGCCCTGATGGGTGCCGGACCAGCCCGCGTAGCCCGCGTAGGGCGGAACCATGGACGGGTTCCGCCGAATGTCTGCGGGCATTCCGAACGGTGGATCGACCTTCGGGCATCCGCCCTACGGGGAGACCTGAGCCCGCGTAGCCCGCGTAGCCCGCAGCCCGCGTAGCCCGCGTAGTTCCGCCGAATGTCTGCGGGCACATTCCGAACTACGGGGAGACCTGAGCCCTATAGCGTGCGCACCGCGCACCTTTCACGGCGGTTGTTTATGGGCGACCGAGAGGCTTTTCCACCATCCTGCCTAACAAGCCGCTGCACCGGACCCGCGCCCAACGGCGGTGCTATGACTCGGGTTTATCGTGCGCGGACCAGTCCCGTAGGCCGGAATAAGGCCGCAACGCCGGCCGTTTCCGGCAATGCGCCGGGCGCCGGAAACGCTCCGCTTAACGCTCCGCTTATTCCGGCCTACTCCTATATTATGGCCGAAACGATGATCATGGCCCTATGATTCGGTGTCGCTCAGCAACCTCTCTTTGATGCCCTCGTACTCATCCAGCGAGTTGACCGTGATGGTAATGCGGACTTTGCCGTTCTGCCCGTAGTGGAGCCTTACCGCGGCGCCCAGTTGCTCGCTCCATAATGTGCGTTCCCGCTCGAGGTCGGGGTCGGACCTTGCGGTTGGCGCCGTATTACGCCCGGCGACAGCCGTCCTGGCGATCTGACGTTCCAGTTCCCGCACGCTCCAACCCCGGTCTACGGCAAGCTGAGCCAGCCGCGGCTGTTGCGACTGGGGCAGACTGAGAAGCAGTTCGCCGTGCTTGGCGCTAAGCTGTTCCTGCTCGATAAACGCTTGAATATCGGTGGGCAGCTTCAGCAGGCGCAGGATCCGATTGAGCGTCTTTACGTTCTGGCCCACGGCTTCGGCCAGTTCGGTTTGGGTAAGCCGATGCTCGCGAAGGATATCTTCGTAGCCCCTGGCCTGCTCGATCGGATTGAGGTTGCGCCGGGCGATATTTTCCGCCAGCGAGTAAAGCGCCGCCCGGCTTTCATCCAGATAACGCACGATGACGGGCACCGCCGCTAACCGCGCCAGCCGGGCGGCGCGCCAGCGGCGCTCACCCGCCACGATCTCGTAGCGGTCCAAACTTTCATCGCCGCCCTTGGGGCGAACCACGATGGGCTGGATGATCCCCAACTCGCGGATAGTGGCGGCCAGCATTTGCAGTTCATCGGGATCGAGATGTTTACGGGCCTGTCCAGGGCGTGGCTCCAGCCTGTCGATGGGCAGGTCACGCTTGAGGCCGTCCTTGACAGACACGGAACCGGCGTCGCCGTCGCCCAGACCCAGAAAATCCACCATGTTTTTGCGCTTCGTCACCATCTTCAGGCCACCAGGGATTCCACCCGCCAGACCTGCCGTAAGTGCTGGAGGATTTCGGCATTGACGGCGTTCATGGCGTCGATGGCGCGCAAATAGGTTTCGCGCGCCCCCCGTGGGACATCGATTTCATAGAGACTCATCTGATCTCCGGTCGCGCGTTGCAGCTCGCGCGTCTGCGGCATCCGGTTGGTGAGAAGGAACTCACCATAGGCCTTGTCGAGCAGCAGGGTGTTGGCGCGGGTTTCGGCGGAACTGTCGGTGCGGGTCATCAACAGCGACAGTTGTCTGACCCGCAGGGCGGTGGCGTGCGCGCTGGCCAACTGCGCCAGAATGGAGAAATACTGCACGCTGCTGGCCAAGTCGTAAAAGTTAGGGGTGATCGGCATCAATATCATATGCGCTGCGGCAATGGCGTTCAGACTCAACATGCCCAACGCCGGGGGCGTGTCGATCACGATCAGATCGTAGCGTTCCGCAATCCGGGCCAGCGCCTGCCGCAGACGCAATGGCAGCGGTCCGAGCGTCTCATCGTGGGTGTCGCGTCCCTGCAACATCTGCCAGTCGGTATACTGCAACGACAGCTGCGCCGGCACCAGGTCGATCTCATTCCAGCGCGTCGGCTTGATGCTCTCCGCGATCCGGGCGGGATCCAGCATCAGGCTCGGACTGATATCCTCATCGGCGCCGACATTCAATCCGGGCGCCAGACCGAAGGCGGTGGTCAGCGTCGCCTGGGGGTCCAGGTCGACCACCAGAACCCGAAGTCCCTCGCGCGCCGCATAGTGGCTCAGATGCAGGGCGTGGCTGGTCTTGCCGACCCCGCCTTTGAGGTTGCTGAAGATAATGCAGATGCAGGACTCCGGCCGGCTGGGATGGCGTCCCAGCCGGCGACGGATTTCGTTAATGTCGTTGTAATTGTAGATCCGCCGATCCAGGCTGCCGGCGCGCAGGGTCCGCGGCGGCGGCAGCAGGCCATCGCCTTCCTTGTCCCGGATATGTTGACTGGTGCAGCCGATCAACTCGGCGGCTTTCTCGATGCCGAGTTCAGGAAGCTGCCGTTGTTCATAGCCCCGTTCCAGATAAACCTGGAGATCGCCCAGCAACTGCCGGCCACGAAGCGCGGCCTGCTCTGCCAGTTGCGCCAGGTCGAAACCACTGATAAGCATGACGGATTATCCTCTCCTGTTTGCTATTTTGTTTCACTTTGGCTGATTTTATGCAAATGCTGATTTTTTTGCCAAATTTTCTCACCGGTGAGAAAAAGCGCCTGGTCGCCGGATTTCTCACCGGTGAGAAAAAGCGCCTGGTCGCCGGATTTCTCACCGGTGAGAAAAAGCGACGGGACGCCGGAATTGTATTTTTCAGGTAAACGTTCACACCCCTCCCCCTAACCCCCTCCCACAAGGGGAGGGGGAATAGGTTAAGCTACCCCCTCCCACAAGGGGAGGGGGAATAGGTTAAGCTGCTGTTTTGTAAAAACTCCCTCCCCCCTTGTGGGGGAGGGTTGGGGTGGGGGGTCTGGACGGTTACTTTTTCAGTATAGCGTCAGGATGACATGAACACTATAGTAGGGCGAAGCGGCCCGCCGATGTCGTAGGCTTCGACAGCCTTGCTTTGTTAAAAATTGTTGCGGCGCAACATTAACTATGCTATATGTTTCGCTGCACAATTCGCTATGCATCTCGGACAGCTACCAGTAATATTCGGCGATGCCGCTCTGAGCGCAAGATGGCTGAACGTCCGGCCGCAGTCAGCACGATAATGGACCCCCGTCAGCCTCGGTGAAAGCGCATTGCCGGCAGAAATCTCCGCCTCCACCGCGGAGGAAAACTTAAACGATAAGGCGAATAAAACCATGTATGACATTATCAGGCAATTGGAGGAAAAACGTGATGCCGCCCGCCTGGGTGGCGGTCAACGTCGGATCGATGCACAGCATAAACGGGGCAAATTGACGGCCCGGGAACGCATCGAGTTACTGCTGGACCCCGGTACCTTCGAAGAGTGGGATATGTTCGTCGAACACCGCTGCACCGAGTTCGGCATGGCCGACCAGCGGATTCCGGGTGATGGCGTGGTTACCGGCTATGGCACCATCAACGGCCGGGTGGTGTTCGTGTTCAGCCAGGATTTCACCGTCTTCGGCGGCTCCCTGTCCGGGGCTCACGCCGAAAAAATCTGCAAAATCATGGACCACGCCATGAAGGTCGGCGCGCCGGTGATCGGCCTGAACGATTCGGGCGGGGCGCGCATCCAGGAAGGCGTGGCCTCCCTGGCCGGCTATGCCGACGTCTTCCAGCGCAACGTCCTGGCTTCGGGGGTCATCCCCCAGATTTCGGTGATCATGGGACCCTGCGCCGGCGGCGCGGTCTACTCGCCGGCCATGACCGACTTTATCTTTATGGTCAAGGACAGTTCCTATATGTTCGTGACCGGCCCCGAAGTGGTCAAGACCGTCACCCACGAGGACGTGACCCAGGAGGAACTGGGCGGCGCCATGACCCACTCCACCAAATCCGGGGTCGCCGACTGGGCCTTCGATAACGATGTGCAGGGCCTGCTGGCGGTGCGCCGCTTTATCAATTTCCTGCCTTCCAACAACCGCGAGCAATCACCAATCCGCCCCACCCCCGATCCCGCTGACCGGATCGAACCGGCGCTCGATACCCTGGTGCCGCCCAATCCCAACAAGCCTTACGACATGAAGGAATTGATTTTCAAGGTCCTGGACGATTACGAGTTTGTCGAATTAAAGCCGGATTACGCCAAGAACATCATCATCGGTTTCGGGCGGATGGAAGGGTCCACCGTAGGCATCGTGGCCAACCAGCCGCTGGTGCTGGCCGGCTGCCTGGATATCAAGTCGTCCCTCAAGGCGGCGCGGTTCGTGCGCTTTTGCGATTGCTTCAACATTCCCATCATCACCTTCGTGGACGTGCCCGGCTTCCTGCCCGGCACCGATCAGGAATACGGCGGCATCATCAAGCACGGCGCCAAACTGCTGTACGCTTTTGCCGAGGCCACGGTGCCCAAGATCACCTTGATTACCCGCAAGGCTTATGGCGGGGCTTATGACGTGATGAGCTCCAAGCACCTGCGCGGCGATGTGAATTTCGCCTGGCCCACCGCCGAGATCGCGGTGATGGGTTCCAAGGGGGCGGTGGAGATCATTTTCCGCCAGGAGATTCGCGACGCCGCGCTGATCGCCGAACGCACCGAGGTGTACCGCACCAAGTTTTCCAATCCGTTCATCGCCGGCAGCCGCGGTTTTATCGACGACGTCATCATGCCGCGCGCTACCCGCACGCGCATCTGTCGCTCCTTGAATATGCTCAAAAACAAGAAGCTGGAAAATCCCTGGCGCAAACACGGCAACATTCCACTGTAAGGTCGGCCCCCCATGTTCAAGAAAATTCTGATCGCCAACCGGGGCGAGATCGCCTGCCGGGTTATCAAGACCGCCCGCAAGATGGGCATCGCTACGGTCGCCGTCTATTCCGAAGCCGACCAGAACTCGCTGCATACGGAAATGGCCGACGAGGCCGTGCTGATCGGTCCGCCGCCGTCGACCCAGAGCTATCTGGTCATGGACCGGATCATCCAGGCCTGCAAGGACACCGGCGCCGAGGCGGTCCATCCCGGCTATGGCTTCCTGTCCGAGAATCCCACCTTTGCCGAAGCCCTGGCGCGGGAAGGCATCGCCTTCATCGGCCCCAATATCCACGCCATCACCATGATGGGCGACAAGATCACTTCCAAGAAGTTGGCCCGGGAGGCCGGCGTCAACACCATTCCCGGCTACACCGAGGTGCTCGCCAGCGCCGACCAGTCGGTGGAAATCGCCCGCGACATCGGCTATCCCGTCATGATCAAGGCCAGCGCCGGCGGCGGCGGCAAGGGCATGCGGGTGGCCTGGAACGATGCCGAATGCCGGGATGGCTTCGAACGCGCCACCAACGAGGCCCGCTCCAGCTTCGGCGACGAGCGGGTCTTCGTCGAGAAATACATCGAAGAACCGCGCCATATCGAAATCCAGGTGCTGGCCGACAGCTTCGGTAACACGGTCTATCTGGGCGAGCGCGAATGCTCCATCCAGCGGCGCCACCAGAAAGTGATCGAGGAATGTCCTTCGCCGTTTCTGGACGACGCTACCCGGCAGGCCATGGGCGAACAGGCGGTGGCCCTGGTCAGGGCCGTGGACTATCAATCGGCCGGTACGGTGGAGTTTATCGTCGACAGGCAGCGCAACTTTTATTTCCTGGAGATGAACACCCGCTTGCAGGTGGAGCATCCGGTCACCGAAATGGTGACCGGAACCGACCTGGTCGAATTGATGATTCGCGTCGCCGCCGGCGAAAAGCTGCCCCTGACCCAGGCCGATATCAAGCTCAACGGCTGGGCCATCGAGGCGCGTGTCTACGCCGAAGATCCCTTCCGCAACTTTTTGCCTTCGGTCGGGCGTTTAACGCGCTACATGCCGCCGGCGGAAAGCGAGGTGGTGCGGGTGGATACCGGCGTTTACGAAGGCGGCGAAGTCTCCATGTACTACGATCCGATGATCGCCAAGGTGATCACCTATGGCGCCACGCGGGATCAGGCCATCGCCCACATGCGCACGGCGCTGGATGCGTTCTACATTCGCGGCGTGTCCCATAACATCGGCTTTCTGACGGCCTTGATAAAGCATGCCCGCTTCGTGGAAGGGCGGCTCAGCACCAATCTGATCGCGGAGGAATATCCGAATGGATTTCAGGCGGACGATCTGCCCCACGAGGACCCGGCCATGCTGGTCGCCGTGGCGGCCGCCATCCACCGCCGCTATATGGATCGGGCGGCCCTGATCAGCGGGCAGATGCAGGGTCTGGAACGGCGGGTGGAAGATCAATGGGTGGTGTTCATGCGCGGCGACTACCATCCGGTCACCGTCCGACCCGTGGACGATGGCCACGATGTGATCTACAAGGGTGAACTGTTCGCCGTGCGCAGCGACTGGCGGTTCGGTGAATCCCTGTTCCGTGGCACCCTCAACGGCGCCGATATCTGCATGCAGGTGGAACGCCGTTATCAGGAATACCGCCTGTTTCACGGCGGTTCCCAGGTGGATGTCTTGATCCTGGCGCCCCGGGCGGCGGAGCTGCATAAGCTGATGCCGGTCAAGGCGCCGCCCGACCTGTCCAAATATCTGCTCTCGCCGATGCCGGGCCTGTTGACCAAGGTGGCGGTCGAACCGGGCCAGGAGGTCAGGGCCGGCGAGACGCTGGCGGTGATCGAGGCGATGAAAATGGAGAACGTGCTGTACGCCGAGCGGGATGGCGTGGTGGCGAAGGTGCTGGCCAAGGCCGGCGACAGCCTGATGGTGGATCAGTCGATTGTCGAGTTCGAATGAGTAGGGGCGGTTCGCGAATCGCCCCTACTTAGGGATGGCGGGATAACTCAGTAAAGTAAACCCCCGGCTTTGCCGGGGGATTTACTCAGGGGCGCCCTGCTGGATCGACAAGGGTGCGTAGGACGCACCCTACAGGACTGTCCCGCCTTAAGTTGGTAGCCGTTTTTTATTCAGACCCTTCCCCTTGCCGGCGCCGTAACTGCGCTTCGAGTTCGGCCAGCCGGGCCTCCAGCGACTGCCGGGCGGCGGCTTCCTGCTGCAATCGCTGTTCAGTTTCCTGGCGAACCTGTTCAGCTTGTCGGCGATCCTGCTCTGCCTGTAAGCGGGCCTGCTCCGCCTGCTGACGGGCCTGCTCCGCCTGCTGACGGGCTTGCTCGATCTCCTGATAGCTCAGCAGCTTCCGCCCAGTGGCCGGATCGTAAAAACGCAAGCTCCCTTTTTCCAGCCGGATGTCCAGATTCAGAACTTCACTATGGATGGACAGTTCGCCACCTTCTGCAATGCCTGCCGGCAGCGACTCATAATTTTCACCGACCAGCCGAAGCCCCTTTAAGGGTGGTTTCAGATAATCGCTGGTGGGATCATATTGCCAGTATTCCCGCACGCCCAGGAAAGCGTACACGCCCCGCTTCACCCCCTGGTCTTCGCTGCGGGTGCTCTTCGAGGTGATCTCCAGCACAAAATCCGGCGCTTTCGGTTCCTGCCAGAGCTTATAGGAATGGCGGTCTCCCTTGGGGGCGCCAAGCACCACGAACACATCGGGTGCAACCGCTGCTTTGGGATTGCCTTCTTCGTAGTAGAGGAACATGTCGCCGGCAACGTACACGTCCTCACGCGATTGGAAGTACGCTTTCAGCGCATCGAGGGCGTAAATCAGAGGGGTCAATTGAAAATCGCTTTCTGCCACGGGTCGACCATCGGAATCTGGATAAACAATTTCATCGGCGAGATAAACAAGCGGCGTTGCCATCGTTTATATCCTCCTAAACCGGGAACGTGGTAAAACAATAACATGAAATTCTACCAGGTGGCAGCGCACGCAGGAGCGAACTGGCCCGCGAATTCCCCAGGTTGGCGCTGGCGGCGGCTGTCGGGCACGTCCTGTGCCCGACTACAAGCTGGACGCCATTTTTCACCCGGACGAGGAATAGCGCCGCCGCGACATTGGACACTTAGGCCCTAACTGTCTCATGTTTAGTCTACTCCATATTATGTGGAAGAGGATGACCGCCATTGTCTAGTTTTGTATATTTCTGTGCGCACGATATGTACATAACGTATAACCCAGGTGGCTCCCAGGAAACATACAAGCCCAAACCACCACGCAATTCCAAAAGGGAAAGGCGACATTATATGGAGCCAATTGACACCAAGAGCTATAAAGCAAGGGACCGAGATAATGATAGAATGACCGAGAACACGAAATAGTGCAGATGTGGCTGCATGGTTCTTAAAAGTATAGGAATTATCCCACTGTGGAGCATATTCGTTTGGTTCGTGTCTCAATAAAAATTCTTCTAGCTCGTTAGTGCAAAAGGTGCCTATTATTGCTGCCATCATGTAATGCTGAGACATTATAATTGATATGCCAAGAGTAATAAAGGGTATTGAAAGCAGAATTTCCTTGTTATTCTGGCTTAGCGCAACGCTAAATATCGCCCCAATAAACCCAAGATAAGCTAGAAGTGCGTGATCTCGGAGTCTCATTCTTTGAAGAACTTCTTGGCGCGCCGCATCATAAGTTGTTCTTGCATATTCTCCCGCACCCATATGTAGCACCTACCTTTTTGTGTCTAACAAGCGACTATATAGCTTCTGTAATCTACCTAGTACCCCTGCGCAGAAGTTCGTATACACTTCCCCTTGCTTCCTCCCTTGAGGAAAAAAGCCCTCGTAAGGGTGAAAAGTATGTACATGAATTTATGCGCAGGGGTACTAGCCTCATTCTATCGCACGGCTGGTTCAGCGTTTGGGCATTCTACCACACGCCGAGGGGAAACATTCCATGCGGCGAGGAAACACTGGACAAAATGCGCCAAAGTGTCCAATCTCTCAAACCATATACTTTTCAATTCAATGGTTTAAGTCTGCCTCCAAGCCTTCAACATTGGACAAAACGATGCGCGGCTACAAGATTATGACTACCGCCAAGGGCAGCGTCAAGCAAAAAAAGGCTGTTCCGTTGATCGGGTGATAGTATGTCGCAACCCCCAGCACTGCAGTTAACGCCAGTCATAGACGGGAACCGCCACCTCGAGGTAGGATCAAGTCAGGACTATCCACCTTCGGCGAATTAACCCGGGGGGATACTTCGTACAGCTTTAATTCAGCCGCTGGATAACTTTGGAGCAAAGGCAAGACAGCGGTAGCAGAAGCCATCGGGTCGAGCCAGCGCGACTCGTTTTCCTTCCTCAAGATAACCGGCATACGGTCGTGAATCGCACTGACCAAGGTGTTGGATGCTGTGGTAATGATCGCGAAATGGGGGAGTAACTCACCCTGTGGACCCGGAATTCGATCCCAAATCCCGGCAAACGCGAACGGTTCTTCGGTGTCGAGGAGAATGCGATACGGTATCCTATGCTTCCCCTCGCGTTTCCATTCATAGAAACCATCCGCCAGGACCAGGCAACGGCGTTGCGCCAGGGATTCCCGGAAGAAGGGCTTCTCTGTCAGCGTCTCTGCCCGCGCGTTGATTTGCGGTCGCACCGTCGGCTTCCCGGCCGCCCAGTGGGGAAGATAGCCCCATACCGCCAGTGTGATATGCTGTGGATCGTCATTGCGGATGACAGGTAATGCCTGGGAAGGGGCCGCATTGTAGGTTGCGCGCAGGCCCTCCGGCGGAGGTTCCGCCTGGAATCGCTCGGCGAGGACCTCGGCGGGTGTAGAGAGGGAGAATCGGCCACACATGGATAAAGTATAGTTCAGCCAGAAGAGTTATTGTTTCATATCGTAATAGTGATACCAAAAGTTGACGATATCCGCTAAAAAGGGAGCCGATTCGGGCATTAAACCTGTGCCATGATAAATATGATAGCGTTCGGCATATTCCCGACCCACATGATATCCCCAAAATGCCGATTGCGCTGGCGACAGGATACACTGTATCGCATTTTCCACTAATAAGGTGTCTCTACTTTCAATCATTCTCACTGCTCCACCTCGCTGATTCTGATAGGTATTTTGGAGTTGTATTATTTTATACAGGAGGTTTCGCAAGTTGTCTTTTGCCTGAGCAGTTGGGTTGGCGAGATAACTTTTTATATGAGCAACGGCTTCCCTCACCAGTGCCTTATGTCGGCGCCATTTTTCAGGAGAAAGATGGCTCGGCGCCTCCTTCTGCGCCATTCTCTTCTGCGTTTGTTGAGCAAGATAGAAGACAAAATGATTGGCTGCAGCCGGATCTTGACATAAGCTTTTGAGGGTGGTTAACCGGGTAATATTATAATTTTTTCCTTGGTACAATTCCTGAGTCACCTGCGCCAGTTTTTCAATCGCTCTGGCCGTTTTTGCAGATACTTTCTTTGGCGTAATCTCACTCATCTCTTTTCTCTTGCTCCCGCTTCCGCTCCAGTATTTACTGTTTTCTGGGCGGTAGAGCCGTGTGCACCTGGGGCCAGGTCTAGCAATCATGCAAATCATGTTATTGCAAGACCTGCCCCGATGTCCCGGCGCCTCGACCCTACGGTTTTATCCCCAACTCGCGCCAGAGAAAATCGTAGGAAACCGGTGGGCGATGCTGGTCCTTCGCCTGCTGCATTTCGCCGTGTTCGTAGGTATGCAGTAGGAACTTTACCTGTTCCAATCCCTCCGCCGTCTCGATCGCCTCACGCGGCGTTCTGTTGTCCAAGATGGGTAACGGCTGGTCAGCCCAGCCCGCATAAAGCTGTCGAACGCTATCGCCGATGACTTCGGTTATCATCTCCGGCGACATTTGAACAGGAGGCGAAGGCGTCGGGACCTTATCGGGTCGCTTCTCGGCAGGCATCTTCATAGGATCGGAGATTTCCCGGCTGACAAATTCGACCGCAGGGCCAGCAAGGCCCTCGAACCAGGGTCGTCCCTGGTCGGCGAAGCCCCGGGTACGGTAAAACACTTTTATCCGATCCGGTTTCTGGCCCGGCTCGATGGCAACGCTCCTGCGCCGCAAGCCGTCCTTCCCTTCGAAGAAGCGGCTCCAGCCCGCCTCACGGTCGCCTTCGACATCCGCCGCGCTGGCCATCGCCCACTCCAGCGCGTCCCAGTCTTGCACCCGATAGTGATCGGTGATCAGCAACAGGGGTTCCCCCGTCACATAATCGACCAGTCGGGTGATCTGAGGGTTTGCAAACAACTTGAGCCAGTAAATTGGAATGGTCGCGCCTAGAATTCCCTTGGCCAAAGGAGAATCGGGCGTCAAGCCCTCCAGTTCATGCTTAAGTTTTGCTATCAGTTCCAGGCTCCGATGCCGGGGCATCGAGTACACGGCGCCGGACAGGATGAAATGATCCTCGACCGGCATGATCCGCGCCGCGATGAGATCGAATTGCGCCATCTGCTGCGATCCGGCCCTTTCTTTGACCAGGATGGGCGCCTGTTCCGGAAACAGGACATCCTTCAGGCGTATGCACTCTCCCGGCGCCACCTCGATCGCTTCATAGAGTCCCAGCGGCCGAGACGCCAGGAGTTCGAGCCACTGTCGTTGTTCCGCGGAAAATAAGGGACCTCCTCGCCCCAGCAGCACTTCGGCCACGCGCCGCTCTTCACCTTTGACGGTGATGAACCCCTCCGCCAGCAGCCATTCCAGGGTATTGAACATGATGCCTTGGTATAACGTAGGCTCCAGGTGCTGCAGTAGTTCATTTTCCTCGTCGCTGAGTTGCTTGAAGAAGGCGGCGTCGATTGCGGCCCGTGCGGCCCGGCCGTGCACCGTCATCAACCAACTGAGCGCCTTCGAAACGGCTCGGAAACGGTCACTCACCGCCTGTTCTGCCTGTTCTGCCTCCTTGCGCAGACAGCACTGTTTATATTTCTTACCACTACCACAGGGGCAGGGATCATTACGGCCTGGTTTTTTCATGAAAATTCAGGTGGTGTCCCTCAGTTTACGTGATGAATTTAACTCAAACTGCCCTTATGTTGTAGTGATATACACACGTCATACTACATATAGTAAATTTCGACACGAAATATCCGATTCTCACGATAAATTCAGTAATAATTAGCTTCCAACTACTACATCTATGCAATCCTCTGGATAGGAACACAACATCTAGATCTCAGTAAGCTAGTGCATCACGTAAACTGAGGGACACTACCAATTTTTTCGACAGTAGCCATGATGCACCCCAATCAAACGGTATGATTATTTCCTACCATAACCTGAGCTCGCGTAGAGCACAATACCTCTCCCTCCCCCCGATAGCGAGCTGGGATTAGCGGTTGACTCCGCTACCCCTGCCGCGATCACCCCCTCCCTGATTGGGATGGTCCCATCTTTGATTGGGATGGTCCCATCCCTGATTGGGATTATTCCCTCCCTGATTGGGAGCGCCCCAGTTCTGATTGGGAGTGACCCACCCCTGGCTGGGAGTGACCCACCCTCCGCCGCGAGGGATCACTTGCTGGTCTGGGTTGACCCAACCCCCGCCGTTATTGCTCCAGTCTGTTCCTGCGGCAGCTTCTTGCCCGATTCCGAGCAGACCGCTGCCCAGCATAAAACCTGTCAGCACCGCTTTCGACCATTTCTCCCACTTGAGGAGAAAGGCGAGCCGGCTCGACAGCGCCGATTCCGGCAGTTCGTTTGGCATCAACTCGTTTTTTGTCGTCATAGTCCACCTCACATGGTCCGACGCCAGCGCTGGCGCATCTGCATTCCGCCGGAAAGGCATCGATCCGCCCACTTTTCAGCCCGCTCACGCTTCAAACCGTTACATCGTTCGATTATAGTTATATGGATCCAGTCTTACCATCGTTGTCGGGAGATCGAATGTTCAATTTAACTGTAAACGGCCGCAGCGTGTCCGTAGACGCTGAACCCGATACCCCGCTTCTGTGGGTGTTACGTGACCACCTCGGGCTGACCGGCGCCAAATATGGCTGTGGCATGGCCCTTTGCGGGGCCTGCACCGTGCATCTGGACGGCCAGCCCACACGCGCCTGTGTTACGCCTGTCTCCGCCGCTATCGGCCGCCGCGTCATTACGATCGAAGGATTGGATTCCAAGGCGGGTAAAGCCGTTCAATCGGCCTGGGAAAAACTCAATGTGGTGCAGTGCGGCTACTGCCAGTGCGGGCAGATCATGACCGCCGCCGCGCTGCTGGCGCAGAATCCGCAGCCCGCCGACGCCGATATCGCCGCGGCCATGGCGGGTAACCTGTGTCGCTGCGCCACCTATGTGCGCATCCTCGCCGCCGTCAAGGAAGCCGCCGCCACGCTGAAGGGGGGACAAGACCATGAATGAAATGATCCACATCGTCAATGAAAGCCGCCGCCGCTTCCTCCAGGTGGGCGCCGGGCTCACGCTGGCGCTTTATTTCCGGCCCGGCCCGGCGCAAACCGCTTCCGCCCCGACCGGCGAGGCGGGCGACGCCGTGCTGGAACCGAATGCCTTCGTGCGCATCGGCGAGGACAACACGGTGACGGTGATCGTCAAGCATTTGGAGATGGGGCAGGGCGTTTATACCGGCCTGCCCACTCTGGTTGCCGAAGAACTCGACGCCGCTTGGTCGCAGCTTCGGGTCGAGGGCGCGCCGGCGGACGCCAAACGCTATAACAACCTACTGTGGGGACCGATGCAAGGTACGGGCGGCAGCACGGCCACCGCCAATTCGTTCGAGCAACTCCGCCGGGCCGGCGCGACCGCCCGCGCCATGCTGGTCGACGCCGCCGCACAGCAATGGAAGGTGCCAGCGGAATCGCTCTCAGTAAGCGCCGGCGTGGTGACGCATCCAGCCAGCGGCCGTAAGGCCAGTTTCGGAGAACTCGTCAAGACCGCCGCCACGCTGCCGGTGCCGAGTGAGGTGAAGCTGAAAGATCCACGGGACTTCGTCTTCATCGGCAAGCCGGTTATCCGCACCGACAGCCGCGCCAAGATCCAGGGCGCAGCCATCTTCACGCTGGACCTGCGATTGCCGGATATGCTCACTGCGGTCGTAGCCCATCCACCCCGCTTCGGCGCCAAAGTCAAAGGATTCGACGCCAGCCGCGCCAAGGCGGTGCGTGGCGTCGAGGAGGTCGTGTCGATTCCCGCCGGCGTGGCCGTGGTGGCCAGGGATTTCTGGGCGGCGCAGAAAGGGCGGAATGCGCTGACGGTCGACTGGAACGAAAGCGCCGCTTTCAAGCTCGACTCGGCGACGATCATGGCCCAGTACAGAGAACTCGCCCGCCAGCCGGGAGCGGTGGCGCGTAAGGACGGCGATCCGGAGGCGGCGCTGGCGAATGCCGCCAAGGTGCTGGAGGCACAGTACGAGTTCCCGTTTCTCGCCCATGCCGCGATGGAGCCGATGGACTGCGTGGTGCAACTGAGGCCGGACGGCTGCGAAATCTGGAATGGCGAGCAGTTCCAGACCGTGGATCAGGCAACCCTCGCCAACCTGCTGGGGCTGCGGCCCGAGCAGGTCAAGATCAATATGCTCTATGCCGGCGGCAGCTTCGGCCGCCGCGCCAATCCCCACTCCGATTACTTGGTGGAAGCGGCGGCCATCGCCAAGGCGCTCGGCGCCGGGCCGCTTGCCGGCAGGCCGATCAAACTGGTGTGGACCCGCGAGGACGATATGCGCGCGGGCTACTACCGGCCGCTGTATTTCCACAGCCTGCGCGCCGGTCTGGATAAGGACGGCAAGCTGCTCGCCTGGCAGCAGTGGATCGTCGGCCAGTCGATCATGGCAGGTACCGCGCTCGATGGCATGGTGAAAAACGGGATCGATCCCACCTCGGTGGAAGGCGCGGCCAACCTGCCCTACGCCGTGCCCAATATTCAGGTGGATCTGCATTCCCCGAAGCTGGCCGTGCCGGTGCAATGGTGGCGGTCGGTGGGCTCGACGCATACGGCGTTCTCGACGGAAACCATGATCGACGAGCTGGCCCAGGCCGCCGGCAAAGACCCCGTGCAATTTCGCCTGGATCTGCTCGGACAACATCCCCGCCATGCGGGGGTGTTGCGGCTGGCGGCGGCCAAGGCCGGCTGGGAGCAGCCGCTGACGCCGGGTAAGGCCGGGGAGCGGCGCGGGCGCGGCGTCGCCGTACATGAATCCTTCAATTCCTTTGTGGCGCAGGTGGCCGAAGTCACGGTGCGGGCGGACGGCGGTTTTGCCGTGGACCGGGTGGTGTGCGCGGTGGATTGCGGCATCGCTATCAATCCCGACATCATTCAGGCGCAGATGGAAGGCGGTATCGGTTTCGGCCTGAGCGCGGCGCTTTACAGTGCGATCACCTTCAAAGAGGGGCAAGTGGAGCAATCGAACTTCCATGATTATCCCCTGCTGAGGCTCGGTGAGATGCCGGCGGTCGAAGTGTATATCGTGCCCTCGACCGAGCCGCCGACGGGCGTGGGCGAGCCGGGCGTACCCCCCATTGCCCCGGCGGTCGCGAATGCACTGTTCGCGGCCACCGGCCAGCGTCTGCGCCAGTTGCCGCTGCGGTTGACCTGATGGATTCACTCGACTTGCAGGTTCTGAACACCGCCTGCGCCTGGGCGGAACAGGGCCAGTGTTTCGCCCTGATCACCGTCGCCCGCACCTGGGGCTCGGCACCTCGCGCGCCGGGCGCCTGGCTGGCCCTGCGGGCGGACGGGGTCGTGGTCGGCTCGGTGTCCGGCGGCTGTGTCGAAGACGATCTTATCGACCGGATGCGGCAGGGACGCCTCGCCGGCGACCGGCCCTTCGTCCTCACCTATGGCGCCACCGCGGCGGAGGCGCAACGCTTCCGCCTGCCCTGCGGAGGCGTGCTGGAATTGGTGGTCGAACCGGCGCCGGATGCGATCGTGCTGGAGGAGTTGCGGCAGCGGCTGGCGGCCGGCCAGCTCAGCGCCCGTCGGGTGGATATGGTTGCCGGCACGGTATCCCTGCTGCCGGCCCGGCGCGGCGACCGAAATCGGTGGGACGGTGGGACGCTGACCACGGTGCATGGACCACGCTGGCGGTTGCTTTTGATCGGCGCCGGCCAGCTTTCCCGCTGCCTGGCGGAGATGGCGCTGGCGCTGGATTATCAGATTGTGGTTTGCGATCCACGCCGGGAATACGCCCAAAGCTGGGATCTGCCCGGCGTCGAACGGCTGACCCTGATGCCGGATGACGCCGTCGCCGCCTTCGAGCCGGATCCGCAAAGCGCGGTGGTGGCCCTGACGCACGATCCCAAGCTCGACGATCTCGCCCTGATCGAGGCGCTGAAGTCGCCAGCCTTCTACGTAGGCGCGCTCGGCTCCCGCGCCAACACCGCCAAGCGCAAGGAACGGTTACGACAGTTCGATCTTGCCGCGGAGGCGCTGGCGCGGCTGCACGGTCCGGTCGGACTCTACATCGGCAGCCGCACGCCGCCGGAAATCGCCATCTCCATCCTGGCGGAACTCATCGCCGTGAGAAACGGCGTGGCGTCGCCGGGGCAACGGCCCGAACGGGTGACGCCGTCCGTCTCGAGTCAATGTCTGCCGGCGTGACCGGCGGGATTGTCGGCATTCTCCTGGCCGCCGGGGCATCCACCCGCTTCGGCGCCGATAAGCTACGGGTGCTGCTCCCCGACGGGACTCCGGTCGCGCTGGCCAGCGCCCGTGCCCTGCTGGCGGGCACGGACCGGGCCCTGGCGGTACTGCGGTCGGAACGGCCGGAACTGAGGCACCTTCTGACTGCGCAGGGGATGCAGACGGTGCTTTGCCGGAACGCCGCCGCCGGCATGGGAGCGAGCTTGGCCTGTGGAGTAAGGGCCGCTCACGACGCGGCGGGTTGGGTTATCGCGCTGGCCGACATGCCGTTCCTGCGCGGCGCTACCGTCGTCGCCGTGGCGCAGGTGGTGCGCGCCGGCGCGGCGATTGCGGCGCCGGTATGGAATGGCCGGCACGGCCATCCAGTAGGCTTCAGCCGGCAATGCTACCCGGCGCTCGCTACCTTGCAGGGTGATACCGGTGCGCGTGAACTACTGGCCGCGTATGCGGACCGGGTCACCTGGGTGCCTTGCGACGATCCGGGAATCGTGCGCGATATCGATTTGCCGTCTGATTTGCCACTGTCAATCCGGTAGATCGGGCACAGGACGTTCCCGACACACACTACCACCATTTGGGGAACTACAAAATCACCCCGGCGCTGACGCGCCACACTTCCTTGGAAAAGAGGGGAAAGCTGCAATCTCTACCCTGAACAATTCAAGTAGTAAAGCAACTACTCAAACAACATGTAACAATTTTTAACAATTATAAAATTATCTGTAAAATCATATTATTACGAAAAACTTTCTGAGTTGTATCAGGATTTAAAAGACAAGTTTTTGATTCTATAAACAATTTTCTAAAAACAGTAAATTTTGATGACTAAAATACGGTTGTACTGCGGCTATCTTGTGTTATACTCGACTATCAAATTTTTAGCGCTTGACTTTTTAGATTATCGAATAATCAACAGCTTAGCAGGACTTCATGGATTCTGGTCTATCAGTTCTGTCAACAATTAGGAATCTATAAGTTACTGAAAAGTAAAAGAATTATAGATTAAACAGAAAGTCTAAGGTGAAAAAACTTGATAGCTTACCACCTATCAGTTTAACTCGACTTTGGCATTTTTGGCCCCTTGGCAAGGCAAGGAATATCAGTGACTTGGATGTATAACTCGGTAATTGCGGCATGTCGTACTCCAACAACGACATGCTCCTATTTATTTTAGCATGATAATTTTAATAACTTAGCTTTGTATGCTACCGAGAAAATGGCCAAAGTCGAGTTTAAGAAATCGCAGAGTTAACGCTTCAGTAAGTAATACTAAGTACTTGATTTACAAATATATCAAATCGGCTGAAATGCTGTAATTCCAAGGTTGGAAGCAAACTGATAGGTGGTAAGAACTTGATAGTCGAGTTATATAAATACTGAGGTTTTTCGCTGCCGTAGGCAGATGGAGGGAGCCATGTGGAAGAGAGGTCAGGAAGGAATCTGGATGGCGCTCCGCCAGATCCGCTCCAGCCGGGTTACGCTGGCTGGACTTCCTAATGGTATCTAGGCTGGCTGCGTAAAAATGATTGATAAGTCCGTTTTTTGGGTAGGCGCAGGAAGGCGTATAAAGACAGTAATTACGGTGCCCGTGTGTGAGTTAAATAAAGTCTATGTGGAAAGAAATCAAAAAGGTATTATTTACGATAATTGTAACTATAATTGTAGCTTATATTCTTGGTTTTATATGTGGCTTTTTTAATTTTGGCCCTTTATGTGTTTCGGACAGTTCAACCAAAGTTTCCGTAAAAGTTGGAGTATAGGGTAAGCTACCGCGCCTTCGCCATGCTGTGAACCTCGGTACCGATGCTGAATATCCAGAATCTACTGCTGACGTAACCGATTGAACTGACCGGAATCCATATTGAGCCTTAATTTTTAGGGGTAGTATAATGAAATACTTGCCAGGGCTTGTTATTTCAATTTTATTACCATGTGTTTGTAATAGCCAGGAGACAGTCTGTAACCCCTATACAAATACTTGTGTCAGAACTATTTGCTACTACTATTATGGAATACCTTCTTGTTATCAACAACCTATACCTTATCAATCCCCCCAGAATGAGTATCAACAACCTATACCTTATCAATCCCCCCAGAATGAGTATCAACAACCTATACCTTATCAATCCCCCCAGATGAGTATCAACAACCTATACCTTCTCAAACTCCTCCACGTAAATATAAAAAAGCTATACCTTCTCAAACTCCTCCACATGAATATCAAAAAGCTATACCTTCTCAAACTCCTCCACATGAATATCAAAAAATTCCTGATACTATATACAGTAATACTTATGATCGAGGGAAAGAGCATGGAAAAATTATTAGAAAAAAAATAGATGAAATATTTGGTAAATGAAATTTTAAGATCTGAAAAATCCTGTATATTCTAGCCATCTGGTGGTAGCTTATGTATCTCTCATATCACTTGAATAACATTATCATTATATTAGTTTTAACTTCTATAGTGGAGTTTATAAGGCTTTACAAGCAGGTCAACAATTTCAAAGAATATATCGATAATTTAAAAAAAAGCACAACTTTATATTCACTCTATAGCGCTCCTTTACAGGTTGTAAATTTTTTAAATATTTCACTCGAAATTACTAAAATAGATTTTTTAACTATTAAATATGTGTTATAATTAATAGAAGCCTTTTAGAGGAGAATCTGCCATGTCAAGTTTAGAAGAT
>CAIMUS010000180.1 GCA_903844665.1 uncultured Pseudomonadota bacterium | reverse complement strand
GCATCTTCGCTGGCCTCAGGGCATCGACGCCAGTCAACAGCCGGCAAAATGCCGGCGCTCCCAGGGAATCCCCGTAGGGGCGGTTCGCGAACCGCCCCTACGGGCTCAGCCTGCAAAGTGTCCCGACTTAAGTGGATACCCTCTTCTGTTGCTAACCTAAGGTCATTTGTTCAGATATAACCAGTGGATCAGCATAGTTAATGAAACCACGCCACTTTCTTACCCTGTTCGATCTGGCTCCGCAGGAACTGGAGCGGTTGATCCGGCGCGCCCAGGAGTTCAAGGCCATGCACCGGCGTGGTGAGGGTTATGCTCCCTTCCCCCATAAAATCATGGGCATGATTTTCGAGAAATCCTCCACCCGCACCCGCGTTTCCTTCGAGGCCGGGATGGCGCAGTTGGGCGGCAGCGCCATTTTCCTGTCGCCCCGCGATACCCAACTCGGTCGTGGCGAACCCATCGAAGATACCGCCCGGGTGCTGTCCAGCATGGTGGATATCGTCATGCTGCGCACCTTCGCCCACGCTACGCTGGAGCGCTTCGTGGCCTACTCCACCGTACCCGTCATCAACGGCCTGAGCGACGCCCATCATCCCTGCCAACTCCTGGCCAGCGTGCAAACTTTCGTGGAGCAGCGGGGTCCTATTCAGGGTAAAACGGTGGCCTGGATAGGCGATGGCAATAACGTCTGCAACAGTTATATCTGCGCCGCCCGCCAGTTCGATTTTCAGTTGCGGCTGGCCGTGCCCGAGGGTTATGAGCCGGACGGCGGATTGCTGCAAGCCTGTGCCTCGCAGGTGGAGTTGCTGCGCGATCCCCTGGCCGCCGCCAGGGATGCCGATCTGGTGGCCACCGATGTTTGGGCCAGCATGGGCCAGGAACAGGAACAGCAGCGCCGCCGGCAGGCCTTCTCCGCTTACCAGGTCAACGTCCAACTCATGGCTCAGGCCAAACCCGAGGCGATTTTTCTGCACTGCCTGCCGGCGCACCGGGGCGAGGAAGTCAGCGCGGACGTGATCGACGGCCCTCGGAGCCGGGTATGGGACGAGGCGGAAAACCGCCTGCATTCGCAAAAGGCATTGATCGAGTTTCTGTTGCTGGGAGCCCTGGGTATCTGATGTTCCGAAGGTTGCAGCGTCGATCCCCACTCCCGGCCGCGGCCGGTCACTTGTCTTAGGAGCTTGCGCGATGGCTACACCACAGGACGACGATGCCGCCGAGAAGCGTAATTTTAGGCGCTGGCAACTGATTTTCTATCTTCGAGTGTTCGATCAGGATACCGGTTCTCTGCTGGGTCACATTGTCGATATCTCAGAAGGTGGGATGTTGTTGGTCAGTGATCAACCCCTTCCCATCGACCAGCCGTTTCGTCTGTACCTGGAGGTGCCCCGGGATACCGGACCACGGCAGCATATCGAATTCGAAGCCCACAGCCTATGGAGCAAGAACGATATCAATCCCGATTTCTACGATACCGGTTTTCGAATCACCCGGTTGACGCCTTATGCCTTGCGGCAACTGCGGCTGCTCATCGCCGATTTCAAAAGTGAGTTCAAGCTGTCGGATTGAGCGTCTGTACCCTCCTCTCCCTGACCGCCCACTCTAACTGGTCATGCTTTTCAGAAAGAAGCCCCCCGGCGATGAAAATCGGTCCATACGTCGGGTTACGGTGCGCCCGCCAAGTTTCTGCTATCTCCAGGCTTGGCGGAAGGGCGCACCTAACCCGACCTACGGGGATTTTTCACGGTAACCCTGTTGCCTGGCATGACCACCATTCGCCCCCAGTTAACCCAGGCGGGATTGGCGCCCACGCATCCCGTCGTCGCCTTGGACGAGCACGGTCAATACCGCACCGTCGAGATTGCCGGCGAACGGCCGTTGACGCTGTATCTGGACCGGCGGGAAATCGTTACCCTGATGACCCTGGGAAGCCAGCCGGAGGCGCTGGCCATCGGCTATCTGCGCAATCAGTATTTCATCGAAGACCTCTATCAGATCAAGGCTGTGCAGGTGGATTGGGAGACGGAGGCCGTCGCCGTCACCAGTTATACGGGCGCCGCCGGAGCAGCCTCCCGACTGGACAAGCGCACGGTAACCACCGGCTGTGGCCAGGGTACGGTATTCGGCGAGCTAATGGACCGACTGGAACGGATTCAACTGCCGCGCCTGCGCTTTCGGCAATCCGTCATCTACGCCCTGCTGGCTAATGTCACCGCCGGTAATGCGGTCTACCGGCGGGCCGGTGCCGTGCATGGTTGCGCCCTGTGCCAGGGTGAGCGAATGTTGTATTTCGTGGAGGATGTGGGCCGGCATAACGCGGTGGATGCGATTGCCGGCCTGATGTGGCTGGATGGCGTGGATGGCGGCGATAAAATCTTCTACACCACCGGCCGCCTCACCTCGGAGATGGTCATCAAGGTGGCGCAGATGGGAATCCCCCTGCTACTGTCCCGCTCGGGCATTACCCGGATGGGCCTGGAACTCGGGCAACGGCTGGGCGTGACCCTGATCGGACGGGCCAAGGGAAAACACTTTCTGGTATTTAGCGGCGCCGATTCGCTGGAACTGGATGCGGCGCCGCCGGAATCTTCCCGTGCCGTTCCAACCGGTCGGGATCCAGACACTTTGCTATAGCTATATCCTAATGGATACTTCAGTCGTTTTCGACAGTGAACTGATCCGCAAATACGACCAGGCCGGCCCCCGTTACACCTCCTATCCAACGGCGGTCCAATTCCACGAGAGTTTCGGCGCCGCCGATTACCAGGCGCTGGCGCTGGCCAGCAACGCCAGCGGAAAACCGCTGTCGCTGTATTTCCACATTCCCTTTTGCGATACGGTCTGTTTCTACTGCGCCTGTAACAAGGTCGTCACCAGGAATCGGGCCCGGGCGGCGCCTTATCTGCAACGCCTGCACCGCGAAATCGCCCTGCAAGGGGCCTTGTTCGACCGCTCCCGCCCGGTGACCCAACTGCATTGGGGCGGCGGCACCCCCACCTTCATCAGCGCCGCGGAAATGCGCCAGTTGATGGCGGTTACCGCCGGGCACTTCCAACTGTTAAGCGACGATAGCGGCGAATACTCCATCGAGATCGACCCGCGCGAGGCTGACCCCGCCACCATCACCCTGCTGCGGGAACTGGGCTTTAACCGGCTGAGTATCGGAGTACAGGACTTCGACCCACTGGTCCAGGAGGCGGTCAATCGCATTCAGTCCCAGGAAATCACCCTGGCCGCGCTCGAGGCCGCCCGCCGCGAGGATTTCAAATCCATCAGCATCGATCTGATCTATGGTTTGCCGTGGCAGACGGTAGACCGTTTTCAGCGTACGCTGGATGCGGTCATCGCCGCCGGGCCGGACCGGCTCGCCGTGTTCAACTATGCCCATCTGCCGGAGCTGTTCAAGACCCAGCGCCAGATCGACGCCGCGGCTTTGCCCTCGCCGGCGGAAAAGCTGGCTATCCTCCAGGCCGTCATCGAACGGCTCGGCGCCGCCGGCTATGTCTATATCGGCATGGACCACTTCGCCAGGCCCGACGATGAACTGGCTCTGGCGCAGCAGGCAGGCACCCTCTATCGCAACTTTCAGGGTTACAGCACGCATGCCGACTGCGATCTGGTGGGCTTGGGAGCCACCTCGATCGGCATGGTGGGAGACAGTTACAGCCAGAACCGGCGGACCCTGGAGGAATATGACGCCTGTCTCGATGCCGGACAACTGGCCGTGTTTCGGGGCGTGCGCCTGAGCGCCGACGATTGCCTGCGGCGGGAGGTGATCATGCGCCTGATTTGCCATTTCGCCCTGGACTTCGTTACTATAGAGGCGCACCATGCTATTTGCTTTGCGGATTATTTTGCCACCGAACTGAAGGAACTCGCCGGGATGCAGGCCGACGGCTTGCTGCGTCTGAGCGATAACGGCATCCAGGTGCAACCCGGAGGCCGTTTGTTAATCCGTAATATCTGCATGATCTTCGATCGTTATCTGCGCCGGCAGACAGCCCGGCGATTCTCCAGGGTGATTTAGGGGATAAGGCCCGAATCCTGACATATCGACAGGGTATGGGCTGCGGTATACCGGGCAGGCGATCGAACCGGACCTTATTAGGATAGGCGCTATATCCTTCATCGCCGGCGCTTGTTTGCAATAAGCGGCTTTATTCATTCATCTTGCAATTTTTTACAATTTTCCTGGATAATGGAATTTGTCCAGGTTGTTCATTAAAGCTATGATCTTACTAATTTTTAATCTTAATTCAAGGCTGGAAATTTAAATCGGCAGTTTTTAATTAACCTAAATTTTAACCAGATAATCATGAGAAAATAGAGGCGCCGATGGATTTTGCCAATTCTTCAATTTTTTGCCTGGCAGTCGGGCTTAGCCAGGGCAACGGTGCTGGCGACACGAGTCACCGATCCGAATAGATAACTAACATGGGGATTACCGATGAAGGACAACGTAACTCTTGACCTACTGAATCAATGTGCCAACGACATCATCTTGCTCACCGATGCCGATGACCGGATTATCGATGCCAATGATCGTGCGGTTGCAGCCTACGGCGAGAGTCGGGAAGCCCTGCTGCAACGCACCTTGCCGGAATTGCTCGATCCCGCCGCCAGAGCCGCTTTCGCCCGGCACTGGCAACGGGCCGGAGAACCGGAGGGAGCGATCTTTGCGACGGTATGCCAGCGTAGCGACAACACGACCTTTCCGGCGGAAGTGAGCGTGCGGCCGATCGAAGCGAATGGCCGCCAATTCCGTCACAGCAGCATCCGCGATATCGGCCGGCGTCAAGTCTTGAAAGCCTCCTTGCCTGACCGGTGGGAGTTCTATGCGAACGTGCTGGAGCACTTTCCCAATCCTGTCTGGCGGGCCGATCCCGACGGCCAGGGCCGCTATTTCAATCAGTCCTGGCTGGAATTTACCGGACGCACCCTGGAGCAGGAATTGGGCGACGGCTGGGTCGCCGACATCCACCCGGATGACCGGGAGGACTGGCTGCGCGCTTTACGGGAAGCCGGTAGAGAGCGGCGGTCCTTGATCAGGGAATACCGCCTGAAGCACCATAGCGAGGGATACCGCTGGATTTACGATCAGGGCAAGCCCTGCCTGGACACCGACGGGACCTTGCTCGGTTATGTCGGCGCCTGCCATGACGTTCACGCCGAGAAACAGCTCCAGGAACAGTTGCGTTATATCGGACAGTACGACCCACTCACCGGTTTACCCAACCAGACCCTGCTGGAGGACCGGTTGCGGCAGGCGCTGGCCAATGCCCGTCGTAGCAAAAAGCAGATAGTCTTGTTGTTCACCGACCTGGATTGCTTCAAGATCGTCAATGATTCCCTGGGCTATAAGGTCGGTGATCGATTGCTCCAGCAAGTGGCGCAACGACTCAAGCATTGTCTGCGGGAAGGCGATACCTTGAGCCGGCGGGGCGGCGATGAATTCTTGGTGATCCTGTCCGACCTCAAACACGTCGAGGATGCCGCCCACGTCGCCGAAAAGCTGCTGCAATCGCTGGCCGGGCCCTATACCATCGATGGGATCGACCTCCATATTTCCGCCAGTATCGGTATCAGCATCTATCCGGATGACGGGCAGGACGCAGAAACCCTGCTCAGGAACGCGGATACGGCGATGTATTTTGCCAAACAGAACGGCCGCAACCGCTACCAGTTCTTCACCCCGGAGATGAACAGCCGGGCTTATGAATATCTGATGATGCAAAACCATCTGCGGCGGGCGTTGGAACGAGGCGAGTTCGAGTTGAACTATCAACCGCAGGTGGAGCTTAGAAAAGGGGCGATTGTAGGTGTCGAAGCCTTGCTCCGTTGGCGGCATCCGGAGTCGGGCATGATAGCCCCGAGCCAGTTTATCCCTATCGCCGAAGAGTGCGGTCTGATCGTTCCTATCGGCGAATGGGTGATGCACGAAGCCTGCAGGCAGGGCCGTCTTTGGCAGGAAGCCGGGTTGCCGCCGCTGACCATCGCCATCAATCTGTCCGCCGTGCAATTTCACAAAGAGGATATCCTGAAGACTATCGAGCAGGCTTGTCGGGAAAATAGGCTCGATCCCTCCCGCCTGGAACTGGAATTGACCGAGGGCACGGTGATGCAGAATGCCGAAGACGCCATAATGATCCTGCGGGAACTCAAAGCCATGGGGATCAAGCTGTCCATCGACGACTTCGGTACCGGTTACTCCAGTCTCAGTTATCTGAAGCGTTTTCCGATCGACAGGCTGAAAGTGGATCAATCGTTCGTGCGCGACATCACTTCGAATGAAGACGATGCGGAAATCACGCGCGCCATTATCGGCATGGCTCACGGTCTGGGACTGAAGGTGATCGCCGAAGGCGTGGAGCACGAAGACCAGCTTAAGTTTCTGCGCTGGCAGAAGTGCGATGACATGCAGGGCTATTATTTCAGTCGGCCGTTGCAGGCCGGCGCTTTCGAGGATCTCCTCGCCTCCGGCAGAACCCTGAAAAATTAGCTAATTCAGGGCATGTTACCGTGAAAATCCCCGTAGGTCGGGTTAGGTGCGCCCTTCCACTCAGCCTGGAGATAGCAGAAACTTGGGGGCGCACCGTAACCCGACACAGGAGCCAATTTTCATCGCCGGGGCTGCTCTTTTCCCCGAGCATGACCAGTTAGGTATCGCATTGCAGCAAAAAGCGGCTTAAACTTGTCGTTTAAAGCGGGCAACCCGGCTTAAAGTCTCCTTCCCCTAGGTAAAACACTCCCAACGGCTTGCGGAGGAAGCATGGAAATCAAGACTGATTCACGTTTTGTCAGCCGCCTGACCCGGCGAACCCTGGCTCTGATTTTGGCGGGTGGTCGTGGTTCGCGGCTTTATGAACTGACCGACTGGCGCGCCAAGCCAGGCGTACCGTTCGGCGGCAAATTTCGCATCATCGACTTTCCCATGTCCAACTGCGTCAATTCCGACATCCGTCGGATCGGCGTGGTGACTCAATACAAGGCGCATTCCCTGATCCGTCATCTGATTCGCGGCTGGAGTTCGTTTCAGGCCGAATTGGGTGAGTTCATGGAGATTCTGCCGGCGTCGCAGCGCGTCGGGGAGGAATGGTATGCAGGCACCGCCGATGCGATTTATCAGAACCTGGATATCATCAATGCCCACGATCCGGAATATGTACTGGTCCTGTCGGGGGATCATATCTATAAGATGGACTACGGCAATATGCTGGCCTTCCATGTGGCGCAGGGGGCCGATATGACGGTGTCCTGCCTGGAAGTGCCCATCGACGAGGCTCGGGGCGCCTTCGGGGTGATGACCGTGGATGAAAACAATCGGGTGATCCGCTTCGACGAGAAGCCCCAAAATCCCTCTCAGATTCCAGGGCAGCCGGATTTAACGCTCGCCTCGATGGGTAACTATGTCTTCAGCACCCGGTTCCTGTATGAGCAGTTGATCAAGGATGCGCAAAATCCAGATTCCAAACATGACTTCGGGATGGATATCATTCCCTCGATCATCCGGGATTATCAGGTTTTCGCCTATCCCTTCCGCGATCCCAAGACCGGCAAGCGGGGCTACTGGCGGGATGTGGGTACGGTGGATGCTTTCTGGAAAGCCCACATGGAACTGGTGGACGTCGAGCCGGAACTCGATCTCTATGACAAGGACTGGCCGATTCTGACCGCGCAACCGCAGTTGCCACCGGCCAAATTGATCGTCAGCGACGGCGAGCAGCCCAGTATGGTGGATTCCATGGCCTCCTCCGGTTGTGTGATCGCCGGCGCCCAGTTGTGGCGCTCGCTCCTCTTTTTCAATGTGGTCGTCAACGCCCATGCCAAGCTGGAGGAATCCGTGCTGTTGCCGGAGGTGGAAATCGGCCGGAATTGTCGTATCCGCCGGGCGATTATCGACAAGAATTGTATTATTCCCGATGGCACGGTGATCGGTGAAAACCTGGAAGAGGACGCCAGGCGTTTCCGGGTCTCTTCCCAGGGCGTGGTGCTGGTCACGCGGGATATGTTGCAGCAACGACCCAAGTATTATGCGCCGGGGCAGTAACCCTGAGCGCCGGCCCGGCCATCATACTAGGGGGTAGAAACTGTGACGTGTAATCTACGCTAATGTTTGATAATATATGGGTTTCAAACGGTCGCCACACGTAACCGGGAGACCTAAAACGCACGCAAGAGTCGTGTAAGACCATTGGCAACGGCGTTGACGGCGTGAAGATGTCTAAGAAAATCCGAGGTTTTCGAGATTTTCCTAAGCATTTAGTTACGGAATGACTGTGTTTTCAGGGAAGTCGTCCCGTGGCGGAGGAGAGATGGCCGGTTCCGCAATCGCGGCAGACTCCGGGCCTGTTGCAACGAGTCCTCTGCCATTTCCTGTCGCTTAACTTGCATATAGCCAGGTAACCATTATGTCCGATAACACTTCCGATAACAGCCGTAGACGTTTTATCAAGCTGGGCGCCATGGGATTGGCTGCCATCCCGTTGAGCAATATTCTGGTCCGGGGTGCGCAAGCGGCCAATGCAGTGGACGAAAACAGCCCGATGGCGAAAAGCCTGAGTTATGTCAGCGATGCCGCCAAGGCCGACCAGGGCAAGCGGGGCGGCGCCGACCGCTTCTGCAAGAGTTGTCAGCTTTATAGCGGCAAAGCCGGTGACGCCTCGGGTCCTTGCAGTATCTTCCAGGGCCAATTGGTTAATGCCAATGGCTGGTGCACCGCCTGGACCAAGAAGGCTGGCTGATCGAAGGCGGGCTGCTGCCTTTGGCAGCCTGTCGGTTGGCAATAAATAACCGTCTTCTTCAATTCATAAACCCCTCTCCCTGGTGAACAGGGAGAGGGCTTCGAGTCGACCTTCCGCCCCTTAGAACAAAAACCACGCCAGCAGATAAAGGGTATCGTTATCGTCCGCGTTCCTGCCGGAGCCGTCGTAATTGGAATTGCGGCCGTTGAATTTGTTATAGATCACGTATTGCAAGGAAAAACGGGCATTGGCCCAGGGCGCCAGCCAGGAACCCGGCTTACCAAACGGGGTGTAATCCAGTTCCATAATCCAGCCGTTGCTGTTCGGCTTGCCATTCGCGCTGCCGGAAACAGAACCGGGCTGATAAAGACCGGTATCCTGGGAGCCGGTCGTATTGAAATAACCCAACGTACCTTTATAGGTTTGGTGATAAGTATAGTATATATTGGCGTTGAAGGTATTCAGGTTATCGTTGGAATGCTCGGCGTTTCCCAGCTTATGGCTGGCAGACAGGTTTTGATTCTCGTGGATATAAGTCGTATCGAGGCCGAAGATATGATCCTGGGACCCGATGTACTGGTAGGTAGCATCGAAGCCGAGGTCCGTATAATAATCATCGCCGCCGCTGCTGTCCCAACTGGGATTACCGCGGGCGTAAAGGCCATAAGTCCCTATGGAAAAAAGCTGGCCGGACCAGTCGTGTTGCAGAGCCAGGCGCCAATAGGGAGCCAGACTGTCGATTTCGAATGCACCCAGATTGGAGGCGCCCAGCCGGTTCAGCGTCGAATTCGACAGTGACCGATACGCCCCCGCTTCTGTATAAAGCAGTTCGTTCCACATAGCGTAGGTGGTGACGCCCAACACCTGTTGCGCTACGTTGGCGATCAACGGGGAGGCTGCCGGGGTGGGCGCCACGGGAGAACTGGCGTAGGGAAATCCCCAGGCCGGCGTGGAATTCCAGAGGTCTTGAACCGTTGGATTGTTATTGACGGTAATCCCATAAACCAGTCTGGTATCGCCGAGCGTGGCGTCACTGGCGAAGCGCATATCGAGATTGTCCCAGTGGGTTTGTTCGGCCACGCCGTCGTAGGTGACCTGACCGAAGGCGCCGAGTTTATCCAGGATCTTTCCGCCATAGAACCCGCTTAACTGATCCAATTGGATATTGTCGTTGGCGCTGAAGTTCTTGGTGGCACCCGCCTGCTGTCCTTTCTTGGTCCAGGTGTAAGATGGACCCTCTATCATCCCGGCGAGAGGTAACAGGGGAGCATCCGGTTTGCTCCAGACGTAGCCATACATTTTAAATTTTTGGCCGAACGGCGTCAGGGCCGGTCCGAACGCCTGAGTATGGCATTGTGAACAATCCACACCCATCTGACGGGCAAAACTGGGTACTGCCCTGGCGGTGGGAGCAGCCAGGAACGCAATGGCTGGCAGCACCAGTAAGCAACTGAACGCCAGGAATGACCTTCCCTGTGCAAGAGTGAGCCGCTTCATAGTTAGAGCCTCGCAATATAAGCTTATGGCGATTGATTCGGATTTTATGGAGAATGTTTGCATTCACAGGTGCTATTTTAATTCCGAACCGGTTCTAAAAACTATTGATATACAGCCACTTTTATTGCTGTAGATCAATGCAGTTAAGGTAAGAAAGGGTTATACGTTCCAACTGGTTGTTTTCAACCACTGGACTGCGGCTCATGTTTGCGCTTTTTCCGGGCCGCCGTTACAACCGGCCGCCGCGCTTGATCTCCAGATAACGATTGACCAGGGCCGCCGGTAATTCCTGCGGCTCCACCTCCAGCAGCAGGCCACCCAACCGCCGGAAATTCTCCTGGCAACGCCGCCGTGCCGCCAGATAATGACAGGTGGCGGCGTACAGACGGGCCTGACGGAAATCCTGGACCGGCTGGCGCACAATCTCCCCCAGAATGCGTTCCCGCAGGCTGGCGAGCAGGAACAGATGACGCCGGCTCAGCCCGTGTAAAGCTGCTTGCAACTCCTCGCTGTCTTCGTCCCGCAGATTGGTCAGCAACACCACCAGCGCCCGCTTGCGCTGGCGCGTCAGCAGCAGGGCGGCGGCCTGGGCGTAATCCGCCGGCTGCAAGCCCGGTTGCAGGTCGTAGACCGTGTCGATCAAGGTGGCCAGAAAGCCCGTGGTGAGCCTGCGGTTGCGGAAAACCGCTGGTAGGAAGGTCCAGAAAAACCGTTCCATTAGGCCGATGATTCGGTCCGGCCACCAGCAGAGTCGGTCTGGCCTTACCCCCCGCCCAGTATAGCCAGCCGACGCTGCCGCCGTTATCGAGCACGATGGCGTTGTGGATACCTAAGTCTCGGGCGAGCACCTGGGCGATGCCGTCGAGCGGCCCGGTCAGGGCGACGATCAGCAGGGTTCCATCGCTGAATCAGCAGCAGCATGTCCTCCAAATCCAGCCGCTCCAGTGGGGGTATGCAGTAATGTTCCCGGCAATCGACCGGACCGGCGGTGTTGAAGAAGCACATTACGCTTGCTTGAAATAAAGTTTATCTGACAACCTTTCCTGCCTGCCAGGGATTGATCAGCTTGCCTATGGCTTGATCCCTTGATACGCTGCTGTCCCATACTTAATACTATAGTTCACTTAATTTTCAACAGCGAGGTCGATTCCGTGAAACGGAGAGTTCGTAAAGCGGTTTTCCCAGTGGCCGGTCTGGGAACCCGGTTCTTACCGGCTACCAAAGCCAACCCCAAGGAAATGTTGACCGTTGTGGATAAACCCTTGATCCAGTACGGCGTCGAAGAGGCCGTGGCAGCAGGGGTCGACACATTGATTTTCATCACCGGCCGTACCAAAAATGCCATCATGGATCACTTCGACAAAGCCTATGAGCTGGAAGCGGAATTGGAAGCCAGGAGCAAGCATGATCTGCTGAAACTGGTGCAGGACATCGTACCCCCGAGGGTTAGTTGTGTATACATTCGGCAATCTGAAGCGCTGGGTTTGGGACATGCCGTGCTTTGCGCCAGCGCGGTGGTCGGTGACGAACCTTTCGCCATCCTGCTTGCCGATGACCTGATCGATGCTCCGGAAGGCGGCGCCTTGGCGCAGATGATAGCCCATTTTCAAAAGTTTCAGTGCTCCATCCTGGGGGTAGAGCGTGTACCCCCGGAGGAAACCTATAAATATGGCATTGTCCACCCCTTGCCCTTTGCCCAAAACCAAAAACTGAGCAATGTGGACAGTATTGTAGAAAAACCGAAACCGGCGGAAGCCCCTTCCAACTTGGCGGTAGTAGGCCGCTACATTCTGACGCCCCGTATTTTCGATTTGCTGGCGAAAACGCCCCGCGGCGCCGGCAACGAAATCCAGCTCACCGACGGTATTGCCAAATTGCTCCAGGAAGAGCAGGTGCTGGCCTATGAGTTCGAGGGGCGGCGCTATGATTGTGGCAGCAAGCTGGGCTATCTAATCGCCAACATCGAGTACGGTCTCAAGCATGAAGAGCTGGGCGACGATTTCCGCGATTATCTCGAATCTTTGGGTTCAAAACTCAGCGAAACTCACAGTTCGAACTAAGCGGTTTTCCGGTCTGCCCGTTCACCGGGCCGGCAGGTTTTGCATAACCCTCTTCCGCCTTCCTTTTCCAGCTATCTCCCTCCCGCCGGCAAACTTGAGCATGCCTGCAACGCTATTGCGGTATAATGATGCGGTGCACAAAATCACTCCATAACGTCGCGCCCGGGTGACTGCGCTGCGGCCACCCGGGCGGCGACCGTTTTCCACGGAGGCAATACCATGCAGCCGCTTGATTCGAAACTGACCTTCCGCAGCGCGCTCGATCGGATGATTCGCGCCTCCATCGGGCGGATGACCATGGGTATCTCGCCGGTCGCCCTGGCGCAAGCCTATCAGGACTGGGCGTTGCATCTGGCCATGTCCCCCGGCATGCAACTGGAACTGGCCAGCAAGACGGTGCGCAAGCTGGCCCAACTGGCCGTCTACACCCAGCGCGCGGCCCTGCATCCCGAGACCGAACCTTACGTTCAGCCCCTGCCCGAGGACCACCGTTTCCAGGAACCGGAATGGCGGCAGTGGCCTTTCAATATTTACTATCAGTCCTTTCTGCTGGGACAGCAGTGGTGGTATACCGCCACCACCGCCCTGCGCGGCCCCTCGGAGCAGCATAAAAACATCACCTGGTTCGTCGCCAAGCAGTTGCTGGATATGGCCTCGCCGTCCAATTTTCCCTGGAGCAACCCCATCATCCTGGAGCGCACGCTGCAACAGGGTGGCGCCAATCTGTTGCGCGGCTGGCATAACTGGCTCGAGGATGCGGGCCGGGTCATCGCCAATGAAAAACCGGCGGGCGCCGAAAAGTATCAGGTGGGCAGGAACGTGGCTATTACCCCCGGCAAGGTCATCCACCGTAACCGGCTGATGGAAGTCATCCAGTACGAGCCCACGACCCAGGAAGTCTACGCCGAGCCTATCCTGATCGTGCCCGCCTGGATCATGAAATACTATATTCTGGACCTGTCGCCCCACAATTCCATGGTCAGGTATCTGGTGGAACAGGGTCATACCGTGTTTATGATCTCCTGGAAGAATCCCCACGCCGAAGACCACGATCTGGGCATGGACGAATATCTGCGCCTGGGCGTGGGCGCGGCCCTCGAGGCGGTGGCGGCTGTCTTGCCGGAGCGTAAGATTCATGCGGTCGGCTATTGTCTGGGCGGCACCCTGCTGTCGATCGCCGCCGCCGCCATGGGCCGGGACGGCGATGACCGGCTGGCCGGCATGACTCTGCTCGCCGCCCAGACCGATTTCCGCCAGGCCGGGGAATTGCTGTTATTCATCGACGAGAGCCAGTTGACCTTCCTGGAAGATATCATGTGGGATAAGGGCTATCTGGACACCACCCAGATGGCCGGCGCCTTCCAGCTCCTGCGCTCCAACGATATGGTCTGGTCGCGAATCGTGCGCGATTATATGCTGGGCGAGCGCAGCCCGATGACGGATCTGATGGCCTGGAACGCCGACACCACCCGGATGCCCTACAAGATGCATAAGGAATATCTGCGCCGGCTGTTCCTGCATAACGCCCTGGCCAACGGCCAGTATCTGGTGGATGATCGCCCGGTCGCCCTCAGCGACATCCGGGCGCCGATCTTCACGGTGGCCACCGAAAAGGATCACGTGGCGCCCTGGCGCTCGGTCTATAAGATTCAATTGCAGGCCGATGTCGAATTGACTTTTCTGCTCACCAACGGCGGTCACAATGCCGGCGTGGTCAGCGAGCCGGGCCATCCACACCGCCACTATCGCATGGCGACCCACGTCGAAGGCCGGCCTTACCTGGACCCGGACGCCTGGTTCGAGCGCACCCCCATCAAGTCGGGCTCCTGGTGGCCGGAATGGCGCCAGTGGCTGGTAGAACGCTCCAGCGGCCTGACCTCGCCGCCGTCCCTGGGCAATCCCGATAAGGGCTACGTCGCGCTGGGAAACGCGCCCGGTACTTATGTATTGCAGCCGTGATAGACACTAAGGAGATAGAACCGATGGAATGCATTCCCAACCGTACCTTCGATGACATCCGGGTCGGCGATGCCGCCAGCACGGCGCGCACCCTGAGCGAACGGGACCTGGAACTGTTCATCGTCCTGGCCGGCGGCGACACCGCCCTTGGCCGTGGCGGCGAGTTCTACGCCACCACCGACATGCTGCAACAGGTGGCGGCGCCCAGCCTGTGGAGCAGCTCCCTGATTTCCTGGGTGATAGGCACGCAATTGCCGGGGCCGGGTGGACTCTGCCTGGAGCATCATCTGCATTTCCACAAGGCCATGCAACCGGGCGATACGATCAAACTGACCCTGACGGTGACCGGTAAGAACCGGGCCGATCACAGCATCACCCTGGATTGCGTCTGCGTGGATCGACAGGGCGGGCGGGTATTCAGCGGCACCCTCCGGGTACAGGCGCCGACCGTCAGGATCTGCAGTCCGCCGGCGGAACTGCCTGTCTTCCATCTGGCTGAACGCGGCGCCCGGCATAAAAAACTGGTGGAGATGACCTCTCAGTTGGAGCCGATTGCGACGGTGGTGGTCCATCCGGCGGATGCGGTGTCGCTGGAAGGCGCGGTGCGGGCCGCCGAGGCCAATCTGATCCAACCGATCCTGGTCGGGCCGCCGGCCAGAATTCAGGCCGCCGCCCAGTCCGCCGGCATCGATATTACCGCCTATGAGATCGTCGCTGTACCCCACAGTCATGCCGCCGCCGCCAAAGCCGTGGAGTTGATCCGGGCCGGCCGCGGCCAGATTCTGATGAAAGGCAGCCTGCATACCGATGAACTGATGAGCGAGGTGGTGCGGCCGGATAGCGGCCTGCGCACCGAGCGGCGGATCAGCCATGCCTACGTGATGGACGTGCCCACCTATCCCAAACCTTTAATTATCACCGACGCCGCCATCAACATCGAGCCGGATCTGCTGGAGAAGCGCGATATCGTGCAGAATGCCATCGAACTGGCTCTGGTCATGGGAACCGTCCAACCCAAGGTGGCGATTCTGTCGGCGGTGGAAACCGTTACACCCAAGCTGCAGGCCACGATGGACGCGGCGGCGCTGTGCAAGATGGCCGAGCGCGGCCAGATCACCGGCGGCATTCTCGATGGTCCCCTGGCTTTCGATAACGCCATCTCCAAACAGGCGGCTGAAACCAAAAATATCATTTCAGCGGTAGCGGGTGAAGCCGACATCCTGGTCGTACCGGATCTGGAAGCCGGCAATATGCTGGCCAAGCAATTGGCCTACCTGGCCGGCGCGGCGGCGGCCGGTATCGTGCTGGGCGCCCGCGTCCCGATCGTCCTGACCAGCCGTTCCGATGACATTCTGGCGCGTCTGGCTTCCTGCGCGGTGGCGGTGCTGCTGGCTTGTCGCAAGCGGGATCTGCTTAAAAACGCTCCGGTGGAGTAGTGTCTACCGGCTATCCTAAGAGATTTGACAATGAAAGTGATCACCACAGAGCTGCCGGGGGTGTTGCTGATAGAACCCCATGTCTTCGGCGATCAGCGCGGTTTTTTCATGGAAACCTATCACCAGGCGCGCTATCAGGAGGTCGGCATACCGCAACGCTTCGTCCAGGATAATCACTCCCGCTCCCGCCGGGGTGTGCTGCGTGGCCTGCACTATCAACTGGTACAGCCACAGGGCAAACTGGTCTGGGTGGCGCGCGGCCAGGTATTCGATGTGGCCGTGGATATTCGGCGCGGTTCTCCCACCTTCGGCCGCTGGGCGGGCGCCGTCCTGGACGATAGCAACCACCACCAGTTCTATATCCCGCCTGGTTTTGCCCACGGATTCTGCGTGCTGTCGGAGGAAGCGGATTTCTTCTATAAATGCACCGATTACTATCATCCGCAATCCGAACAGGGCATTCTCTGGGATGATCCCGCCATCGGCATCGACTGGCCCATTCAGGAACCCCTGCTGTCCGCCAAGGATCTGCGTCTGCCGCTTCTGGCGGAGCAGGTCCCGGAAAAGCTGCCGCTGTACCTGGGAGATTAGAATGAAAATCGTAGTCACCGGCGCCAACGGCCAGGTCGGCTGGGAGCTGGCGCGGCTTGGTGGAAAACATGATCTGCTCGCCCTGGATCGCGCCGCCCTGGATATCACCGACGCCCCGGCCGTGCAGGCTCTGCTGGCGGCAACCAGACCGGCGGTGGTGATCAACGCCGCCGCCTATACCGCGGTGGACCGCGCCGAACAGGAGCCGGAGCTTGCCTTTGCCGTCAATCGTGAGGGTCCACGCGCTCTGGCCGCCGCCTGCCAACGGTTGGACCTACCGCTGCTGCATCTTTCCACCGATTATGTATTCGACGGCACTTACGGCGAACCCTACCGGGAAGCGGATCCGGTAGCGCCGTTGGGAGTGTACGGCCGCAGCAAGTGGGAAGGAGAGGAAGCGGTGCGACAAACCCATGCGGCCCATCTGATCCTGCGGGTGAGTTGGGTGTTCGGCGAGCACGGCAATAATTTCGTCAAGACCATGCTGCGCCTGGCCAGAGAACGGGACGAATTGCGGGTGGTAATGGACCAGCGGGGGCGCCCCACCTACGCCGGCGATATTGCCCGCGTCCTGCTGGCTCTGGCGGAGCGCATCGGTGGCGGCGAGGAAGATGAATGGGCCGGTACTTATCACTATTGCGGCTCGCCGGCCACTACCTGGCACGGCTTCGCCCAGGCGATTATCGACCTGGCAAGAACCCATGAGCCGCTGCGGGTTCAGACCATCGTACCGATCACCACCGCCGAGTATCCCACGCCCGCCCAGCGGCCAGCCAATTCCGTACTGGCTTGCGACCGGCTCAAGGCGCGCTTCGGCATCGCAGCCCCTCCCTGGCGGGAGGGATTGGCAACCACCCTGCAGGCGCTTTGCCTGGCCGGAATCACATCGGCTTAATCGGGGGACTGACTTCCGGCAAGCACGCCGAACTGCGGCGAATGGCATGGTTCCCGACTTAACCGCAGGCATCCGATTCGACTCATGCTATGATGCCGCTGTCCGGCCGGTAGCGCCGGCTTCCAGCCGGCGGCGCTGGTTTCCAGCGCTCCCCAGAAAGAATCGGCTCCCTCTACTAAAAGCCCTACTTACTACCCAGCACGCCATGCACTTTACTCTGCGCCAACTTAGTATCTTCGAGGCAGTGGCACGTCACCTGAGCTATACCCAGGCGGCGACGGAACTGCACTTGACGCAACCGGCGGTTTCCATGCAGATCAGGCAGTTGGAGGCCAATCTCGGTTTGCCTTTATTCGAACAACTGGGGAAGAAAATCTATCTTACCGAAGCCGGGCGCGAAATGTACCGCTATAGCCGGGCCATCGCCCAACAATTGCAGGAAGTCGATGAAGTCTTCGCCGAACTCAAGGGTGTCAAGCGGGGCAGGCTGGCCATTTCGGTGGTCAGCACGGCGAATTATTTCGCCGCCCGGCTGCTGGCGGCTTTCTGCAAGCAATATCAGAATATCACCTTCAATCTGGATGTCACCAACCGGGAGCGCCTGCTGCGGCAGTTGGAGAATAATGAGAGAGATCTGGCGATCATGGGCCAGCCACCCGAGGAAATGGATCTGATCAGTGAATCCTTTATGGAAAATCCCCTGGTCGTGATCGCCGCGCCGGAGCACCCGTTGGCGCGACGGCGGAATATTCCCCTGCAAGAACTGGTCGCGGAAGACTTCGTAATGCGCGAGCCGGGCTCGGGCACCCGGATAGCGGTGGAGCGGTTTCTCGCCGAACACCAGTTGGCGCTCTCCACCAGTATCGAGCTGACCCGCGACGAAGCCATCAAGCAGGCGGTGGCGGCCGGCCTGGGGCTGGGTATCGTATCCATTCACACCCTGGATCTGGAATTAAGCACCGGCGCCCTGGTGCTGCTGAGCGTGGAGTCCTTTCCCATTGTGCGCCACTGGTATGTCGTGCACCGCAGCGGCAAGCGGCTCTCACCCATCGCCCTCGCGTTCAAGGACTTTGTACTGAGGGAGGCGGCGAATGTCTGGCCACAGGGTGCACGCCTGGTGCAGGCCGCCTCATCTGCACTAAAAGCGGCTTCGTAGCGCTGGGAACGAGGGTGGTAGCGTCCCGAGGGCGGATTGCCGGTGGATTCAGCCCTTATAATACGCCAGAGTCGGCAGGGCGCCAGCGAGGGTCCAGGTAAGTCAGGGTCAGGTGGCGCTACGCTTTTGCCCGACCTACGACTACTACGATTACTGCGCTCGTCGCGAGGGTCGAGCCAGAAGCCGGCGAGCTTGTTGATGCGGGTATCCACTTAAGCCGGGACGCCTTAGTAAAGCGTAGGGTGCGTCCTACGCACCAACGCCCGCGGCACCTTGCTGGATCGACAATGGTGCGTAGGACGCACCCTACAGAGCTGTCCCGCCTTAAGTTGGTAGCCCTTTCTTGAGAGCCGTCGCATGGGGTAATGGCCGAAACGATGATCGTGGCCCAAAACGCAAAGCGTAGGAGAAACAGCAATGACCGACACGCGCCTGACCAATACCGAACTGGGTCAGCGGGCACGAGATCTCTACGAGCGACTTCGATCAGAAGTAGAAACGCCAGGGAATATCGGCAAGCTCATCGTTATGGACGTGGAGAGCGGTGACTACGAGATTGACAAACTGGGTATCGAAGCCTCACGTCACTTGCAAGCCCGGCATCCAGGATCGCCCCTCTATGCTCTTCGCATCGGTTACAAGGCGGTCGAGTCCTTCGGCGGCGTGCTGGAGCGATCCGCTCGATGATGACTGGAAACGTCGTAAACCTTCATGTCTTGCTTTCTGTGGTCTTCCGACTGCCCAATCAGCCGAACCTGACCATCGAGTTCGTAGTTGATACGGGGTTTACCGGTTTCCTTACGTTGCCGCCAGCGGCAGTGACGGCAATGGAATTGCCGTTTCTGCATCGCATCCCTGCTGACCTGGCAGATGCCAGTACCATCGAACTGAATGTTCACGCTGCCACGATTGTGTGGAATGGCGTAGAGCGTCAAGTCCCGGTCCTGGCGCTCGGACGCCGTCCCTTACTTGGGACGGCACTGCTGGAGAACTGTGAACTTGTGATCCACTTTGTCGAGGGCGGCTTGGTTACTATTGATGGGTTGTAGCCAGGTATTCTGCCGAATGGTTTCGGCTCACCCCTCAGGCGGTGCATTACGCTGCGCTAATGCGCTCTACTAATCAGAGGCTACCAACTTAAGGCGGGACAATCCGACCCTGGGAGCGCCGGCGTCCTCGCCGGCCCCAGGGCATCGACGCCAGTCAACAGCCGGCAAAATGCCGGCGCTACTAGGGAATCCCCGTAGGGGCGGTTCGCGAACCGCCCCTACCGGCTCAGCCTGTAAAGCGTCCTGACTTAAGTGGATACCCCAGGCAGTAAATGTAATTATTTGATAGAGCGTGATTTTTATACCTTCTTTACACCTCAATACCCTTTTTTTATTTGCTCTTTATCCTGCCAGCGTTAAACTGATGAGATCGATTATTCTTAAATTACCGGAGGACCGGAACATGTTGGATGTTCTCTTTGTGCTTGCTATCATCGTCTTCTTCCTGCTCATGGCCGCTCTGGTCAGCGGCTGCGCCAAGCTTAAGGAAAGGGGGTAGCCATGTATATTCTCGCCCTTACCGTGGTCTTGCTGTTGGTGTATCTGTTCGCCGTGCTGCTCGGGCCGGAGGATTTCTCATGACGACTCAAGCTATAGTGTTGCTGATAGCCTTCCTCGCCATCCTCCTGGCCTGCACCAAGCCGTTAGGACTCTATATTGCCTGGGTGATGGACGAGCAAAGACCTGGCAACCGGCTGGGGACCGGGCTGTACCGCCTCTGCGGCGTCCGCGCCCAGACGGAAATGAACTGGAAGCAGTATGCGCTGGGGGTGCTGGTGTTCAACACCCTGGGGACGCTCTTTTTTTATGGCATCCAGCGCTTGCAGGCTTTCCTGCCGTTGAACCCTCAGCAATTTGGCAACGTCAGTCCTGATTCCGCCTTCAACACGGCTATCAGCTTCGTGACCGCCACGAGCTGGCAGGGTTACGCTGGCGAGTCCACCATGGCTTATTTGACCCAGATGCTGGGTTTGACAGTCCAGAGCTTTCTCTCCGCCGCCACCGGCATCGCAGTGGCGCTGGTGCTGATCCGGGGCTTTGCCCGTCGCTCTTCGACCACCATCGGCAACTTCTGGATCGATCTGACGCGCTCTACGCTTTATATCCTGTTGCCCCTCTCCCTGGTCCTGGCCATCGTCCTGCTGGGCCAGGGGGTGATCCAGAACTTCGCGCCCTACCAGGAGGCCGCCACACTCGACACCACGACCTATGAGGAACCCGCACTTGGGCCGGACAGCCAACCCCTTAAGAATGCTCAGGGACAGCCGGTAATCGAGCAGAAGACCACGCAGACCCAGACTTTGCCTATGGGTCCGGTCGCTTCACAGGAAGCCATCAAAGTACTCAGCAGCGGCGACTGTGGCGGTTTCTTCAACGCCAACTCCGCCCATTCCTATGAAAATCCGACCGCCCTGGCGAATTTGCTGCAAATGCTGGCCATTTTTCTGATCCCGGCGGCCCTCACCTATACCTTCGGCTACCGGGTCGGTGATGCCCGCCAGGGGTGGGCTGTCTTCGCAGCCATGGCATTGATTTTCGTGGTTGCCGCCGTCGCGGCGATCACATTCGAGCAACAGGGCAATCCGCTGCTAACCCCTCTCGGCGTCGATCAGCAGCCCTCGGACCTGCAGGCCGGCGGCAATATGGAAGGTAAGGAGACCCGGTTCGGCATTGCCGCCTCCGGTCTGTTCGCCGCCATCACCACGGCCGCCTCCTGCGGCGCGGTCAACGCCATGCACGATTCGTTCACCCCCTTGGGGGGATTCGTGCCAATGTGGCTGATGCAAACTGGCGAGGTCGTGTTCGGCGGGGTCGGTTCCGGCCTGTACGGAATGCTGCTGTTCGCCATCCTGGCCGTGTTCATCGCCGGGCTGATGATCGGCCGCACTCCGGAGTACCTGGGCAAGAAGATCGAAGCCTACGATATGAAGATGATTTCGCTGGCGATTCTGATCACCCCCTTGTTGGTGCTGGTCGGCACCGCCGTGGCGGTAACCACGACGGCCGGCAAGGCCGGCATTTTCAACCCCGGTCCGCACGGCTTTTCGGAAGTGTTGTACGCCTTGTCTTCCGCCGCCAACACCAACGGCAGCGCCTTCGCAGGATTGTCGGCCAACACCCCCTTCTACAATATTTTGCTGGCTATCGCCATGTGGTTCGGCCGCTTCACTGTGATTGTCCCGGTACTGGCTATCGCCGGCTCGCTGGCGCTGAAGAAACATCACCCCGTGACCGCCGGCACCATGCCGACCCACGGTCCCTTGTTCGTCGCCCTGCTGGTCGGCACCGTGCTGATCGTCGGCGCCCTCACCTACATTCCCGGCCTGGCGCTGGGGCCGGTGGCCGAACACCTTATGCTGTGGCCGGCTCACTGATAAAAGAACAGGACTGACGCAAGATTAGGATGGGCGAAGCATAGTGATGCCGAGGAACGGCGCCACCAGGCCGCCCAGCCCGTAGATCAGCACGTTGCGGCGCAGCAGTTGGACGGCGCTGACTTTGCTGTAAGCCACTCCCTGTAAAGTCAGGGGAATCAGCGCGACGATGATCAAAGCATTGAAAATCAAGGCGGACAGAATCGCGCTCCGTGGCGAATGGAGCGCCATGATGTTGAGCGTTTGCAGCAGCGGATAGGTGGTGGCGAACGCCGCCGGAATAATGGCGAAATATTTGGCGACGTCGCTGGCGATACTGAATGTGGTTAACGCCCCCCGGGTCATCAGGAGTTGTTTGCCGATCGCGACGATTTCAATCAATTTGGTGGGATTGGAATCGAGATCCACCAGATTGCCGGCTTCCTTGGCGGCCTGGGTGCCGCTGTTCATGGCCACCGCCACATCGGCCTGGGCGAGGGCCGGAGCGTCGTTGGCGCCGTCGCCGGCCATCGCTACCAGCCGCCCGCCGCTTTGCAGTTCGCGGATCAGCTTGAGTTTGTCCTCGGGTGTGGCTTCAGCCAGGAAATCGTCCACTCCGGCCTCGGCGGCGATGGCGGCGGCAGTCAACGGGTTGTCACCGGTCACCATAATGGTCTTGATCCCCATTCGGCGCAGTTCCTCGAACCGCTCGCGGATGCCGCCTTTAACGATATCCTTGAGCTGGATCACCCCGAGCACCCGCCGCTGTTCCGCCACCACCAGCGGGGTGCCGCCCTGGCGGGCGACCGCCGCGACGGCAGCGCGCACTGGCGGCGGAAAGTCGCCGCCGCTTTCCTGCACCCAGGCAGCGATAGCATCCGCCGCGCCCTTGCGGATCTGGCGGTCGCCCAGGTTGACACCGCTCATCCGGGTCTGGGCGGTAAAGGGCATAAAGGTAGCGTCCAGTTCATGCAGGTTACGGCCCCGCAGCTCATACTGCTTCTTGGCGAGCACCACGATGGAACGTCCCTCCGGGGTCTCATCGGCGAGGGAGGCCAGTTGGGCGGCATCGGCCAGTTCCATGGCGCTGACCCCGGCGACCGGGATGAACTCTGTGGGGCTGCCCGCGCCCAACTTGCTACCTCCGTTAACCATAATCGAAGCCTATTAAACTCTAGCCGGATTCTCAGCCGTTTGCCACAAAATGGTGTTCGTTATGCTCACGGCTTTTTTGCAAGGGCCTCATTGCCTGCCCTCATGCCTCCGCTCCGCTCCGGCAATTCACCCGCTAGGATATTTCCTGCCAAAATGATGTTCTCTGGCTTGAGAAAAACAAGGGGCGCGATATGACCGACACCAAGAGAAAAAAGACCGATGCGGAAAAACTCGCGGCGCCGAAACAGAAAGCGCAGTGTTGCCGCCGAGGCCGCGCGAGGAATCAATCGGGCGAGGAGGAATTTGTAATTTCCGCTTCTACCGTTTGATCAAGAACTTCAGAGCAGGCTTAAAGGTGAGCCCCTGAATAAGGATCGAAAACAGAACAACGATATAGGTGACCGGCAGGATGATGGCTTTTTCCGGGCCGGATGGAAGCGACAAGACCATTGCGATGGAAAGCCCGCCGCGTAGCCCACCCCACGTCAAAAGCCCGACCGTTCTCCACTCGAATGGTTTGCGCAGCCCCATGAGACCAACCGGTATCCCTACACTGACTATTCGCCCGATAAGAACGGCAGCAATTGCCAGAATGCCCAAAAGAATATGCTGGCCTGTGATCGTGATGACGATGATTTCAAGGCCAATCAGCATGAACAAAACGGCATTAAGAATTTCGTCCAGCAATTCCCAGAAACCGTCCAGTCGATTGCGCGTCTGTTCCGACATGCCGAAGTTTCGTCCATGATTGCCAACCACAAGACCGGCAGTAACCATGTAAATAGGTGCCGCCACATGCAGCAACTCAGCGAGAACGTAACCTCCGGTAACCAAGGCAAGCGTCAACAAAACTTCGACCTTGTAGGCGTCAATTGAATGCAGCAACCGGTAGGTAATCCAGCCGAGCAACAGGCCAAGAATTGCGCCCCCCAGGGCTTCCTGAGTCAGAAGCATTGATATACCGGACAATTCTGGCCGTTGAGTTCCGGTTGCAAGGCCAAGGATTGTAAGAAACACGACGACACCGATACCGTCATTGAACAGGCTTTCTCCGCCAATTTTGACATACAGATTTTTCGAGATCCCGGCCTCCTTCAGAATGGAGAGAACGGCGATCGGATCGGTCGGTGAAATCAGAGCGCCAAACAATAGGGCGTAGAGGTAGGGCAGTTTCAAGCCAATAAGATCGGACCCCAGCCACACCAAGGTTCCTGTTATAAAGGTGGCCATGATAACGCCAACGGTTGCCAGTATGGCCACCAGCCATTTGACGCTCTTCAGATCCTTCAGATTGATATGCAAAGCCCCTGCAAAAAGCAAAAAAGACAACATGCCGTGCAAAAGGACTTCGGAGAAATCGATCTGACCAACGAAGGCGACGGCCATGCGCAAATCCGTCCACCCCCACTCATCCAGAATAATGGCTGTCAACGATATCAGGAACGCGAAGGCCATCAGGCCTATAGTCGTGGGAAATTTCACATATCTCTGGTTCAGATAACTACCAACGGCGGTCAAGGTCAGGATAGCGGCGATAATCTGAAATGCGGTCATGATGCGACCTATTGTTATGCGATGGCGTCCTTGAAGGATGCGTTGACGGCAGAAAGTTTGGCGGATGCTTTTTCACGCTTTTTGCTTTTTCGGTTCTTCAAGGAGTTTTGTGGACTTATGCGAAACTGACCAGTATTCTCTGTTTGAAGTTCCCAAAGTTACGAAAACCGATGGTGTTCTAAAAGTGTTGCTTAGTGGGTATCCACTTAAGCCGGGACGCTTTGCATGCTGACCCCAGAGGGGTTCACCTGGGAGCGCTGGCATCTTGCCGGCTGTTGACTGGCGCCGATGCCCTCAAGCCGGCGGGGACGCCGGCGCTCCCAGGGTCAAATTGTCCCGCTTTAAGTGGGTAGCCTGCTTAGTTGTAACAAGCAGTTGATTTAACTGACTAAAATCTATTGCACCAACACTTCTGAAACACCACCCCTACCGCAACAGGCTGAAGCAGCGTTCACTATAATGACTTGATAGAGCGCGATTTTTATATCTTTTTTACACCTCACTTCCGTTTTTTTATCCAGTCTTTATCTTGCCAGCGTTAGACTGATAAGATTGATCATTCTTATTACCGGAGGACCGGAACATGTGGGATGTTCTCTTTGTACTCGCTATCATCGTCTTTTTCCTGCTCATGGTCGCGCTGGTCAGCGGCTGCGCCAAGCTCAAGGAAAGGGGGTAATCATGTACATCCTCGGCGCCGTCATCGTGGTCTTGCTGCTGGCATACCTGTTCGCCGTGCTGCTTAGACCGGAGGATTTCTGATGACGACTCAAGCGATCGTGTTGCTGGTCGTTTTCCTCGCTATCCTCCTGGCCTGCACCAAGCCGTTGGGGCTCTATATCGCCTGGGTGATGGATGAGCAGAGACGCGGCAATGCGCTGGAGACCGGACTGTACCGCCTCTGCGGCATCCGGGCCGACGCGGAAATGAACTGGAAGCAGTATGCCTTGGCCGTGCTCATCTTCAACACCCTGGGCGCACTCTTCGTCTATGCGCTCCAGCGCTGGCAGGCTTTCCTGCCGCTGAACCCGCAGCAATTCGGCAACGTCACCCCGGATTCCGCTTTCAATACCGCCGTCAGTTTCGTGACCAACACCAACTGGCAAGGGTACTCCGGCGAATCCACCATGGCGTATCTGACCCAGATGCTGGCTCTGGCGGTACAGAATTTTCTCTCCGCCGCCAGCGGCATCGCCGTGGCAATAGCTCTGATCCGGGGCTTCGCCCGTCATTCCGCGACCACTATCGGCAACTTCTGGGTCGATCTGACACGCTCCACCCTTTATATCCTGTTGCCCCTGTCTCTCATCATCGCTGTAGTGTTGATGGGCCAGGGCGTGATCCAGAACTTCGCCTCCTACCAGGAGGCCACGACGCTCGACACCACGACTTACGAGGAACCGGTGCTCGGACCGGACGGCCAGCCCCTTAAGGACGCCCAGGGGCAGCCGGTGGTCGAACCGAAGACCACCCAGACCCAGACTTTACCCATGGGTCCGGTCGCCTCGCAGGAAGCCATCAAAATGCTGGGCACCAACGGCGGCGGCTTTTTCAACGCCAACTCGGCCCATCCCTATGAGAATCCGACCGCCCTGGCGAATTTTCTGCAAATGCTGGCTATTTTTCTGATTCCGGCCGCCCTCACTTACACCTTCGGCTACCGGGTCGGCGATACCCGCCAGGGGTGGGCCGTATTCGGGGCCATGGCGTCGATCTTCGTGGCCGCCGTCATCGCAGTAACCGTGTTCGAGCAACAGGGCAATCCGCTGCTGGCCCCTCTCGGTGTCGATATGCAAGCCTCGGACCTGCAAGCCGGCGGCAATATGGAAGGCAAAGAGACCCGGTTCGGCATCGCCGCTTCCGGGCTGTTCGCCGCCATTACCACCGCCGCCTCCTGCGGCGCGGTCAACGCCATGCACGATTCATTCACCCCGATGGGGGGCTTCGTCCCGATGTGGTTGATGCAACTCGGCGAGGTCGTATTCGGTGGGGTTGGCTCCGGCCTGTACGGGATGCTGCTGTTCGCCATCCTGGCCGTGTTCATCGCCGGGCTGATGATCGGCCGCACTCCGGAGTACCTCGGCAAGAAGATCGAAGCCTACGACGTGAAAATGACCTCGGTGGCGATTCTGATCACGCCCCTGCTGGTGCTGGTCGGCACGGCGGTGGCGGTGGCTACGGCGGCCGGCAAGGCCGGCATCTTCAATCCCGGTCCACATGGCTTTTCGGAAGTGCTGTACGCTTTTTCCTCCGCCGCCAACAACAACGGCAGCGCCTTTGCGGGACTGTCGGCCAACACCCCTTTCTATAACACTCTGCTGGCCATCGCTATGTGGTTCGGCCGCTTCACCGTGAAAGTCCCGGTGCTGGCCATCGCCGGTTCCCTGGCAATGAAAAAGCGTATCGCCGTGACCGCCGGCACCATGCCGACCCACGGCCCCTTGTTCGTCGCCCTGCTGGTCGGCACCGTGCTGATCGTCGGCGCTCTCACCTATATTCCCGGCCTGGCGCTGGGGCCGGTGGTCGAACACTTCATGCTGTGGCCAGCCCACTGATAAAGGAGTTTCAATAAATGACACGCAAGCGACTCTCCTTATTTGATCCCACTTTGACGCGCACCGCCTTGCTGGATGCGTTCAAAAAGCTCGACCCACGGGTGCAGTGGCGCAACCCGGTGATGTTCGTCGTGTACATCGGCAGCCTGCTGACCACGGCGTTGTATATTCAGGCATTGTTGGGCCGGGGTGAGGCGTCTCCCGGCTTTATCCTGGCGATTGCGCTCTGGCTCTGGTTCACGGTGCTGTTCGCAAACTTCGCCGAAGCCCTGGCCGAAGGCCGCAGCAAGGCGCAGGCGGCCTCTCTGCGCGGCTTGCAACAGACCGTCTGGGCGAAGAAACAGAATGAACCTCGTTACGGCGCCCCCACGCAAACGGTTCAGGCCGATACTTTGCGCAAGGGCGACGTGGTCCTGGTGGAAGCGGGCGACACCATCCCCGGCGATGGCGAAGTCATCGAGGGGGTGGCATCGGTGGACGAAAGCGCCATCACCGGCGAATCCGCGCCGGTGATCCGGGAAGCGGGCGGCGACTTTTCCGGCGTGACCGGCGGCACCCGGGTGCTGTCGGACTGGATCGTGGTGCGGATTACGGTCAATCCGGGCGAAACCTTCCTCGACCGCATGATCGCCATGGTCGAAGGCGCCAAGCGCAAGAAGACGCCCAATGAAATCGCCCTCACCATCCTGCTGGTGGCGCTGACGATCATCTTTCTGCTGGCGACCGCCACCCTGCTGCCTTACTCCCTGTTCAGCGTGGATGTCATGCAGGCGGGCAATCCCATCACGATCACGGTGCTGGCGGCGCTGCTGGTGTGCTTGATTCCCACCACCATCGGCGGGCTGTTGTCCGCCATCGGCGTCGCCGGCATGAGCCGGATGCTGCAAGCGAATGTGATCGCCACTTCCGGGCGGGCCGTCGAGGCCTCCGGCGATGTCGATGTGCTGCTGCTGGACAAGACCGGCACGATCACACTGGGCAACCGCCAGGCTGCCGAGTTCCTGCCCGCCACCGGCGTCGGCGAACGGGAGTTGGCGGATGCGGCGCAACTGGCCTCCCTGGCGGACGAGACCCCGGAAGGCCGTAGCATCATGGTGCTCGCCAAGCAACGCTTCGAACTGCGGGGACGCGAACTGCATACCCTGGATGCGACTTTCGTACCGTTCTCCGCCCAGACCCGGATGAGCGGCGTCAACCTGGGCGAGCGCCAGATCCGCAAGGGCGCGGTGGACGCCATCCGCAAGCATGTCGAGTCCTTCGGTCAGCCGTTTCCCGCGGAGATCAACCGCCTGGTCGATGAAGTCGCCCGGCACGGCAGCACCCCCCTGGTGGTCGCCGACGGTCCGCGCGCGCTCGGCGTGATCGAGCTTAAGGATATCGTCAAGGGCGGCATCAAGGAACGGTTCGCCGAGTTGCGGCGGATGGGCATCAAGACCGTGATGATCACCGGCGATAACCGGCTCACGGCGGCGGCCATCGCCGCCGAGGCGGGCGTCGACGATTTCCTCGCCGAGGCCACCCCGGAGATGAAGCTGGCCCTGATCCGGCAACAGCAGGCCGAAGGTCGGCTGGTAGCCATGACCGGCGACGGCACCAACGACGCCCCGGCGCTGGCCCAGGCGGACGTGGCGGTGGCCATGAACACGGGAACGCAGGCGGCCAAGGAAGCCGGCAATATGGTGGATCTCGATTCCAATCCCACCAAGCTCGTCGAAATCGTCGAGATCGGCAAGCAGATGCTGATCACCCGCGGCGCCCTCACCACCTTCAGCGTCGCCAACGATGTCGCCAAGTACTTCGCCATTATCCCGGCGGCTTTCGCGACGACTTATCCGCAATTGATCGCTCTGAATGTGATGAAGCTGGCGAGTCCGGCTTCGGCCATTCTGTCGGCGGTGATTTTCAATGCGCTGATCATCGTCTTGTTAATTCCTCTGGCCCTGAAAGGTGTCAAATACCGGCCCCTGGGCGCCGCCGCCCTGTTGCGGCGCAACCTGCTGATTTACGGCCTGGGTGGTCTGGCGGTGCCCTTTCTCGGGATTAAACTGATCGACCTGGCCCTCGAATTGTTGGGCTGGATTTGAAGGGAGAAATTCCATGTGGTCCTTACTGCGTCCTGGATTGGTTTTATTCATCATACTGACGATTATCACCGGCCTGCTGTATCCGGCCCTGGTGACCGGTATCGGTCGGCTGCTGTTTCCTCAGCAGGCGGCGGGCAGTCTTATCGTCAAGGACGACAAGATCGCGGGATCGGAACTGATCGGTCAGAACTTCAGCGCTCCCCGCTACTTCTGGGGGCGCCTGTCGGCGACCGCACCGAATCCTTATAATGGCATGGCCTCGGGGGGTTCCAATTTCGGTCCCCTGAATCCGGCTCTGCTGGAAGCGGTGAAAGCGAGAATTGCAGCGCTTCAGGCGGCCGGTTCGCAGCCTGACTCCCTCATTCCGGTCGATCTGGTCACGGCTTCGGGCAGCGGCCTCGATCCACATATCAGTCCGGCGGCGGCCTATTATCAGGTCGAACGGGTGGCCCGCGCCCGCAGTCTTTCCGCCGACCGGATTAGGCAACTGGTTGAGGCGCAGACCGAAATGCCTCTGTTGGGATTTCTGGGCGAACCGAGAGTGAATGTGCTTAAGCTCAATCTGGTGCTCGATCAAATACGGTAGCTCGTGTCTCTTTAGTAGGTCGGGTTAGACGCGCCTCTACCGAGCCAGCCAATAGCACGGACGCTAAGGGCGCGTCGTAACCCGACATGGCGGCTCGACCACCACGGTAACTCCAATGAATATCGACACCGACCAGCCCCCGCCCTCCGGTACTATCGGAATAAACCATTTCATAATAAAGAGATACCGCCTGATAAGCCTGTTTGCACGATGCTTCAGACTGATTTTTGGCCCGCAACTTCTCGTGAAAAGCCGGAAAGCTCTGTCGCTCCGTCGGCTCAAAGGCATACTTACGGCAGAAGTCCCAGTAAAAGCGCAGCCACTTCCTGTAGTGAGGACGCTGCTCAACGGCAACGCCCTTGCGCTCCAGCAACGTGTCGTACCGACGACCAAGCTCAGGGGGATGGTAAGCCTGTCATGATATCCAGAAACTGTTTATCTTGCGGTAGGTAATGATAAACAGACAGCCAGCGGTAGTGAAGCAGGCGTTCTTGCCAAATCGTGACTTTTGAGTAAAATTTCTTAAGGCATTGATATAGAATAAAATTTAAAACAATCTCATCGGCTTGTTGCATAAAAACAACTTTTGAAGGCAACCCGCTACGGTTAACTGAGAATTTTTGCTTGACGGGGGATGGGGGATGATGGTAGAGATAAACGGAACTGTTCAATCACTGGTTAGGCAACACATTTGAGGGGGTAGAATGAAAACGAAATGTCCAATATGCGACAGTGGCACTTGGTTACATGAAGGGAAACTAACCATGGACCCATGGGTTCGAGAAGATATAGAAAAACGGGTCGGTCATCCAATGATGGGGGACATGGGTGACGGGTATGTTTGCAATCAATGCCGTCGCAGGTTTATTGTAAGAAATGGAAAATGGACAGTAATGGGCGTCCTTTCAATGGATGAACCACTTCCAGGTAATTCTTCGTTGATGTATTACTTAATCGTTATTTTCATAGTGCTCATTATTATCGCCTTAGGCCATTTCATGAAATGAACTTACCCCTACAGCCTCGCTAGGCTCTGCAAGAAGGAAGTAATCTATGAAAAATGAAGATGCTCAATATCACTTAAGCAAAGCGAAATCTCATTTTGAGAAAAATGATTTCAAAAACGCAATTATAGAATTTCAACAAGCTCTTGCCATAGAACCAGGGGAAAAGGGGTCAGACACCTTTTTAGGCTCTGACAGTGGCAAAGTGAACCTGCTTTGCTATATTTTACATAGAACCAGGGTAAGGTAGCGAAAAGGGGTCAGACACGATATTAAGGTACTACATTGATACACTTTTCCGGTATCCTTGACCCATGAGAATTTATGCAGATACATCCGTGTTTGGTGGCGTCTTCGATGCAGAGTTCGCAAGTCCAAGCAGGCGGTTCTTCGCTGAAGTTGATGCCGGTCGATTTACCTTGGTAACGTCCGCGATAGTTGAGGCAGAAATTGAGCCTGCTCCAGAACACATCCGTGAGTTTTTCGCTCGTTATGTCAAAGTCGCTGAAGTGGTTCACTTAAGCCAGGAAGCGATCCAACTTCAACAGCAATACGTCAGTTCTGGCATTGTCACGGAAAAATCCACAGAGGATGCACTGCATGTGGCTGTTGCAACGGTGTCACAATGCAACCTGATTGTCAGTTGGAATTTTAAGCACATCGTTCACTTCGACAAAATTCCCAAGTACAACGCAGTGAATACGCTAAGCGGCTATGGTCAAATAGGTATCTATTCACCTCTAGAGGTCATTAACTATGACTATGACGACTCGTGAACCGGAATGTGTCGCCTTAAAGCGGCGTGGGGCTGAGTATGTCGCAAAACAGTTGGCTGGAAAGTCGCTTCAGGAACAGTTGGATTATTGGCAGCGACGTACAGAAGCTTTGCTGGCCAAGCAAGCAAAAGCCAAATCCCAGGGTGAGCAAGATGTTGCCTAACAAAAGCATGCAGCCGACGCGCTACGCGCGCGGCTGATGCTGAACGTTAACGAGAGCAAAATATATGTCCAAGTTAAAAATGGTGATCGTGGTTATGTCGTTAGTGATCTTTCTGGGCGGTTGCACTGCTGGTGGTGGGACCGCACCTGAAGCTAAATACGGTGGATATATAATTGGTGGAATTGTTCTTTTAATTGGTTGGTTTTTTGCCACTAAGACCAACCTTTCAAAGTTAGCATCGGGCTTGTTAATCTGGAGGCTCATAATATTAGGATAGGCGGTCTAGCAGTAACAGGAGATATGCAATGCCTGAGATCTGTCGATTCTATGGAATAGTTATCAGAATGTACTTGATTGATCGGGAGCATCCGCCGAAACATATTCATGTCAAGTATGGTGAGCACGAAGCGGTCATGGAATTACTGAATCTTAATATCATCGAAGGTAATATGCCAAAGAAGTGTCGCCAGCTAGTTCACAAATGGGCAGAAATTCATCAAGATGAGTTAATCGAAATGTGGGAGACGCAAAACTTCCATCCCATTCAGCCTTTGGAGTGACAGATGAAGCTTACGCATTTTGAACATCAAGAAGCTTACCGGTTTGTGCTGACCTTCGAGAACGGGGAAGTTAAGGAGGCTGATCTACAGGATTTGATCGGCCAGCACGTCGCAGTAGATTCGTTGCTTACTGCACACATAGATCCAGAATGGGGATGTTTGGAATTCTTGAATGGCCAAGTGGATATAGAACCTAAGACGCTCTACCGATATGTCCGTGCTGCGGAAGACAAGCGGGCCGCGTGAGGATGCCTCAGGGTCAGAAAGAAAGCGAGGAAGGTGAAAAAGGCAGAAAAAGAAAAAATGGGCCAGGCTCGATTTATTCCGATAACCCTAACGCTCAGCATGCAGCCGCGCGCGTAGCGCGTCGGCTGCATGCTGAGCGTTAGGCACCATGGTAGCGGTGACCGTGTAATCGCAGCACGATAATGAAAGCCCGCTTTTACATTGATCCTCAAACAGGCGCGCCTCATATCTATAATCATCGTGTTGGCGAGGATGAAGTCGAGGACGTTTTACGAAATCCTGGTGAAGACCGGCCAGGCCGTGAAGGCTCACGAGTAGCCCTTGGTCAAACCCGAAGCGGTCGCTATTTACGAGTTATCTACGTCCCTGATCCAGAACCCGACAGTGTATTTGTTATCACAGCTTATGAGTTGCAAGGCAAACCCTTAACGGCATATCGGCGGCGGCGTAGACGCAAGTGAGACAGAAGATGAAGCAAAGCCAATTTCCCCCTGGCTGGGACGATAAGCGGGTTCAAAAAGTTATTGCGCACTATGAGGCACAGACTGAAGAGGAAGCCGTTACAGAGGACGAGGCAGCCTTTGAGGATCAAACCCAAACGGTCATGGAAATACCCACGGAGTTAGTACCGATAGTGCGGGAATTGATAGCCAAGCACCAGGACACTGGAAAGCCTGGCGCCTAATCAAGTGCTCCAGCCGACCGGCTGACGCCGGCGGCTGAGCTTAAGGTTAGGGCGAATGGAATTTCTCTCCACCCCGACCGACTGTCTGGACTGCTCAGCGCCATCCCGTCTTTGCTTAAGGAAGCACCCGGCGGGTGGCAAGTTGAAAAAGTTGTGCTATAGTTTTGGGTAGGGCGGCGGTTCGGAAACGGCGGGTTTCTGGAAGCCGCATCTGCCCTAACTGAACGCTCCAGCCGACCGTGCTACGCCGGCTGGCTGAGCTTGAGGCGTTAGGCTACTCAATTGCATCATTGTTGGTAGTTCAGTAGTATGAGCCAACATGGACTTTGAGATTATCGGAGAAATCACCCGTACCGAAACGATTGCGAGCGGCAGCGGTGTTCATAACCGCCTACGGTTGCAGAAGCAGTATGGGCAAGGTAGATGGCGAAAACTTAAAGGAGTAGCACGTGTCCGTTTGGTTGATGGTGCGATACGGCTGGCTGAAATTCATTGGTATGAAGCTCACGGTATAGGCAAGAGAGAATTCAAACTCAAGCTTCCATTTCTTGATTAACCATGCAACACCAGACTGTAAAATTTGCTATATGCCTCAATAATGAAGGATACCCGGCTTCGTTGGAGGTGGGAAAATTGTATCGGATGATCCCCGATGGCGAGGCTGCGGTGCATGGGTATATTCGCGTTGTGGATGAAAGCGGGGAGGATTATGCTTTTACAGCCAATCGTTTCCACGTGATCGAATTGCCTATGACTGTTGGACAGAATTTGCTATCCTGACAAAAGTCAGGTGCTGCCCTTATTTCCTGAGCCGATCACGCACCAGGATGGAGCGAGCAAGAATGATTGTGAAAGCAATGCCAGTAAACGGCTGTTACCGGCGCTGCGCGAAGCGTTTCCGCAGTTACCCATGATCGTGGTGGAAGACAGCCTGTCGGCCGACGGTCCCCATATTAAGTTATTGAAAAAGCTAAAGTATCATTACATCATTGTGGTGAAGTCGAGCGACCAGCCATCACTGTTCGAGGAGGTGCGGAAGCGGTTAAATAGCGGTGAGTATGAAGAATTTGAGG
>CAIMUS010000179.1 GCA_903844665.1 uncultured Pseudomonadota bacterium | reverse complement strand
GCATTACTGAACAGCCGGAGCACGTGCTCGCACACACCAGCGGCGGTTTCGCCGGCGGCGAGGAAGGTCTCGGCGTGGGTCAACCCCTGGCGGTAGTAATCTGCCGCCGCTGCCCGGTCGCCCCGATTGACGGCCTTGACTCCAGCGTGGTTATACAGCCGGAGCACCTGCTTGCGCAGGCCGGCAGCGGTTTCCCCGGCGGCGAGGAAGGTCTCGGCGTGTTCCAGCCCCTGGCGGTAGTAATCTGCCGCCGCTGCCCGGTCGCCACACTCGACGGCATTGCCTCCAGCGTTAACATACAGCCGGAGCACCCACTCGCGCACGCCGGCGGCGGTTTCCCCGGCGGCGAGGAAGGCCTCGGCCTGGGCCAGCCCTTGGCGGTAGTAGGCCGCCGCCGCTGCCTGGTCGCCACACTCGACGGCATTGCCTCCAGCGTTGAAATACAGCCAGAGCACGTGCTCGCACACACCAGCGGCGGTTTCGCCGGCGGCGAGGAAGGTCTCGGCGTGTTCCAGCCCCTGGCGGTAGTAGGCCGCCTCGGCTTCCCGGTCGCCCCGTTCGCCGGCATTGAATCCAGCGTTTTGATACAGCCAGAGCGCCAGCTCGCGCACGCCAGTGGCGGTTTCGCCGGCGGCGAGGAAGGTCTCGGCGTGTTCCAGCCCCTGGTGGTAGTAATCTGCCTCGGCTTCCTGGTCGCCCCGTTTGCCGGCATTGAATCCAGCGTCGTGATACAGCCGGAGCGCCCGCTCGCGCACGCCAGTGGCGGTTTCGCCGGCGGCGAGGAAGGTCTCGGCGTGTTCCAGCCCCTGGTCGAAGTAGTCCGCCGCGACTTCCAAGTGATCCCACTCCGCGACAAGGTGGACTTCAGCATTGTGACCAGCATCGTAATACAGCTTGAGCACCTGCTCGCGCACGCCGGCGGCGGTTTCCTCGGCAGCAAGGAATTCCTGGGCACGGCGCAGACCCTGCTGGTATAGTCGAGCGCCCTCTTCGGGTTGATTGAGGGTATGTACTTTGTAATCGCCGTCACTGTCATACCGCCGAAGTATCTGCTCACGTATGCCAGCGGCGGTTTCATCGGCAGCGAGGAATATTTCGGCGTGTTCCAGCCCCTGGCGATGGTAATCTGCCTTGGCTTCCCAGTCGCCACGCTCAACGGCATTGACTCCAGCGTTGAAATACAGCGTCTCCAGCCCATTATCGGCAGTCAGAGCCAACTGTGCGGCTGAAAGCTCTACAGAGAACGACAGCGGCTCATTCTTCATGGGGCGGTCCGGGTGGTAGCAGATCGACATAAAGATAATTGCTCTCAGCCTCCCAACGGTAGCGCAACACCGGCACATCGGCAGCCTGCACCTGGGCCTTCGTCAACGCACAGGCATACAGTCTCAGACCTTGCGTGCTGTTCAGATCGCCGTTCCAGTCGACCCAGTCATATTGAACCGCTCTGGGCTCACCACTGACCGTGACCGAAACCCGAGGAGGATCTTGAAGTATCTGCCGCCGCCAGCGCAAGGCCAGCCTCACGTCGGCGTCCGCCACCGTCAGCGCAATCGCCGCCACTTCGACATCCGCCTGCTCCAGGGCCTGCTCCAGGGCGTCACGAGCGGAGTCGAACAGGGTGGCCGGGGTATAACCGCGCCGCAAGGTCTCCAGACCGTCGCGCGTCAGCATCAGGAAGGTATGGACGCCCTCCCGCACCTGATCG
>CAIMUS010000178.1 GCA_903844665.1 uncultured Pseudomonadota bacterium | reverse complement strand
GTCCGCCGCGCCGGTAGCAGACCGGTCCCGGATTGGCGCCGGCGGATTCCGGTCCCACCCGGAAGCGGCTGCCGTCGAAGCGACAGATCGAACCACCGCCGGCGGCGACCGTGTGAATATGCATCATCGGCGCCCGCATCCGCACCCCGGCCACCAGGGTCTCGAAGGCGCGTTCGTACTCGCCGGCATAATGGGCGACATCGGTGGAGGTGCCGCCCATGTCGAAAGTAATCAGTTTGGTAAAACCGGCCTGGGTGGCGGTGGCGACGGCGCCGACGATGCCGCCGGCGGGACCGGACAGGATGCTGTCCTTGCCCTGGAACCGGCGGGCGTCGGCGAATAGTGGTAGGGTGGGCAGTTCCAAGCGGCGTGGGCAGACAAGCTGCCCACCCTACAAGACTAGCGCGACCTTGGCTTTGAACTCTGCACTATGTCGCTTACGCTGCTTCGACATGGTCATTATCTCCGATATGGTTGACTGCTACTGACTCCAGTTCTATCTTAACAACCTGTCCAGTTTTCGAGGTCCACTATAAATCAAGGGGAAACTGTTGGATTTCTTAACGCAACCAGACGACAAATTCAGACTGGGTGATTTCCTAATCCAATCGTTCGGCAATACCGACTGGACCGATTTCCGCGCGGCAGTAGCTTTCGTCAAGCGTTCCGGCACTAAGCACGTTCGTGAAGCGCTGGCGGCGTTCTCGAAGCGGGCAAGGGTGCGCATTTCCGTCGGTATCGACAGCGGAGGGACTTCGATAGAAGGGCTACAGGATCTTATCGCCGCCGCTGGGACAACCGGTCAGCTATGGGTGTTCCATAACGCCAACAGTTCAACCTTCCACCCCAAAATCTACCTCTTCAGGAACGCAAGCGCCGCTGATCTGGTTATCGGCTCCGGCAATCTTACCGAAGGCGGGCTCTACACCAATTACGAGGCGAGCGTTCGGCTGAAGTTCGACCTATCATGCGCAGAGCATCGAGCATTGCTTGCAAGTGTCGAAGCAGCACTCGACCGGTGGAGCACGCTGCAATCAGGCGTCTGTTTTGCACTTGACGATGTGCTACTCAAGCGGCTCATCGATTCCGGCAAGGTGCCTACTGAGGCGCAGGCCAGGGAAACTGAGGAAGGGGCGGCTACTGGCAAGTCGGGCAGCAGCCAGGCTGGTGATGTTCTGTTCAAGGCCGTAAGGGTGAGGGCTGCGCCCAAGGCTCCGGGTTCAGCAGGCAAAGCCAGGATATCTGGAGGTGCGGCAACTCCAAGTGCGAAAAAGGGGAAGGGCGCGCCAAGTGTCGCTGTACCACCGGTTGAAGTGAATCCAACCGAAGCCGTGCCTCCAGTCGCAGCCGTATCCACAAAGACGTTTCTTATGACCCTCCAGAAAACCGATGTCGGCTACGGACAGGTTACCTCGGGTACTTCCCGTCGTTCGCCGGAAATCTTTGTCCCCATGAAGGCTGTAGACACAGACCCAGCCTTTTGGGGCTGGCCAGCCCGGTTTATTGTCGATCAGGCATGGTCTCTTAAGTATGCGGCGTGGATTGCCAGTGAGAAGGCTAAACCTCGTCGCTCGGAACGCCCGCTTGAGAAGATGGACCGGAACGGTGTGCAAATCCGACTCGTCAACACCGGCTCGGTCGTGAGCGCCGCAATATGGTACTACCCCAAAAAGACAGACCTCCGCATTCGCCACGAGCAACTGCGGGCTGCCGGGAATGTCGGCGATATCCTGATTCTCAAAGCGGCTCCACCGGGCGCTGCCCATGATTACGATTTCGAGGTGGTCCCATCCACCGACGCCCGGTTTGTGGCGCTGGCTGCAGCTTGTACCATCAGGGTGGCTGCAAATTCGCAGAAACGTTACGACTATATCTGAGCAGGCTTGCGGAATGTGAGGATTTCCTCGGACGCCATCGCATTCTTCCTGAAGATTTCCCTGGACACGAGCATGTCCATCGGCAGTACTTCGGCGATTTCGAAGCCTACCATGCGGGCAATGTCCTGTAGGAACGAAGCGGTGGGAATATCGACGCGATGCCCACCCGCGATCGTGTGGTTGTTGCCGACGACCACAAAGGCGAAACGTCCAGGCTTCAAAGCCTGGTACATGCCCCCCATCACCTCCTTCATATCGAAGAAGTACTTCGCCAGAAGCGCTGGCAGATTGCGGCGGCGGAAGCCCACGTCGGCGGAAGCATTCAGAGAATCGATACGACGGATGAGCTCTTGAACGGGGTGGGAAAGCGTCTGTCCCTCGTTTTCGAAACGTGCCCAGTAACTCCGCCGCAAGCTCTCGGATACCTCCCGGTTGCCAATCATCAACTGATCGCGGGCACGATGTTCCGGTCGCGGCAGCAATCCCAGGTAACACAAGCTCAAGCGATCGGTGTCGAGATATGGCAAAGCCGTAGCGTAGGGTGGCGAGGTAATCACGACATCGACCGAGTTCTCACCCCAGGCTTCTCCGCATAGCTTCGCATCGCCTTCGATAATATCGAAGTCAATGTTCCGAAGCGGCCCGTTCTGATAGAGGAAGGCCAGAACTGCCCGGATGGAGCGGCTCAGTTCCTCTAAAAATTCCTTCTTGGGATCGATTTCAACGTCGAGCCGGATATCCTTGCGCACACGCAGGTCGTCGTCTTTCTGCCAGGAGACACGACGCAGGATGTTGCTGAGTGATACACGCATGAGGTCTCGCGCCCGCTCATCGGTAACTTGCGCGATGGCCCTGCCGATATCATCGAGTCCGGCCAGCACATCTTCCGAAAACCAGACGGAAAGGTATTCCTGGTCCATCTTTGGCAGGCTCTCCAGGTAGTCCAGCCGCCTGGCTTTGCACTTTTCCAAAGCCAGCAGTTCAGCACGCACCCGCTCGTAGCTCGCTTCCAGTCGCTCAGCGTCAGCCGCCAGGAGCGTGCATTTGACTTTTCCGAGGAAGACCGAGAGTGGGTTCAGGTCGATGCCAAGACTACGACAGCCCGCCAGCAAGGACTCGACAACCGTTGTGCCGCTCCCGCTCATTGGATCGGCCACGACTCCGCCTGGCGGTGTTCCGGAGATGTTGATTAGCGAGCGTACGAGTTGCGGAAAGAACTTGCCACGATACTCATGAATGCCATGAGTGCCGTAGCGCAGGCAGCGCCGGTTGGGAAGGGGGATCTCGCCTTTGAAGGGCAACTGCTTCCTGAGCGTATCGAGCGCGATGCCGTTGCGCACCACATTGACGGTCGATTCTCGCAGGGACTGTTCGGTCACGACCCTGCGCGAGCCGTGCCCGACCGTTTCCCAATAGGCCAGACGGTCCACCAAGTCGCACTGCGCGCGGGCTGACTGAAGTTCGAAATCGATGCTCATTTCCTCGAACAGTCCCAGCGGACGCGGTTCGGCGCCGCTGATAGCCCGCAGTTCCCGCAGCGCCAATACTCTCTCGAAAGGTTGGATATAGGGTTTCATCCTGACACACAGCGTGTTCATGTCCTTCCTCCACGATTTTCGAGAATCAGGATGTTCTCGGTCTTGATTTTGCCAATGGTCGGATTGAAGGCTTTCTTGCTGGCCTGCATTGTGCGGTCGATGCGCATGGCTTCGACGAAGCCGGCCGCCTGCCCTGCTTCGCTGATCAGGTCGGCGTTATGGATCCGCTGGCCCTTGAGCGTCGAATCACCCACCACAAAACAGGCGTAGCCACTTGGTTTCAGTGAGCCTGCAAGCCAACGCAGGATTCTGGCGAACTCCGCCTTGAAGGTTTGGGCTGTGGCGCCGTTCCTGCTGTTGCTGCTGTACTTGCGATGGCTGCCGATCTCGTCCCGCTTGAACTTCGGCTGGTCCATGCCAAGCCAGACCATGCGCGTCATGTGGTAGAGATGATAGCTGTAGGCATTGGGATACGGCGGAGAGCAGACTACCAGATCCAGTCGTGGAATTTCGGGCAAATCGAGAAGATTCGCCGCAATCACCTCACAGCGGAAGCGAGGCTCGACCAATTGCGAGAACTCGACTGCGGCCCTTGTCGCCTGTTCGAGCGAGCGCGCGAAGCGCCGCAGCGTTTCGCCCGTCGGGATGTTCTTGTCACGGCGGACGTAGCGGGTGTCGGAATCCTGTTTCGAGACCGCCACCACGATGGCCGAGAATGCGGTCAGGGCGAGGTTGCGCGCCAGCTCGCCGGCAAACTCCCGACACCAGGCCAGCGCCTCGGCAAGCTCTTCGATGACAGGCGGCTCGAACCAGAAATCGAGCTTGTCGAAGGCAGGACGCCACGCGGTGGAGACGAAACGTGGAGCAGGAAAAAGATCGTCTTCGCCGGTCGGCAGCAGCGAATCCCCCAGCGTTCTGGCGCGTTGTGCCAGCGCCAGCAGGTCCAAAGCTTCGGACTCGGAAATGACCGTGGTTTTGGACTTCGATATCAGGCAGGCCAATGGATTGGCGTCGATACCCACGGCGTGACGCTTGAGCGTGAGGGCCTCGACCAGGGTGGTGCCACTGCCGCAAAAGATGTCCGCTACGGTATCGCCCACGCTGGACAGTTCCTGAATAAGCGCATTCGGTATCTGGGGAATAAATTTCGCCGGATAGGGGTGAATGCCGTGGGTAAGGTAACTGGTCTTGGCATCGGCGAAATCCCAGTCGATGGCGGCCAACTTGCCCAGATAAGGGGTAAGTGGTTCCCCGGCAACGAGCACCAAGGGCTGCGTGGCTTCCGTCGAGGATTGCGCAAAGTTGACCACGGCCTGGGCTTCGGCCGGCGTGAAGTACCGCCAGCCATGCCGGTCGCGATGAGGCTCCCGCACAAGGCCGGCGCGCAGCCAGCGGAGCAAGGTGTCCTTGTGTACGCCTGCGAGGCGGGCAACCTCCGCTGTGGAAAGGCGTTGCGACGCATCTATATGATTCATGCGCCTATACTTGCATATACTTGTGCGGGTGTAAAGGGAATCCTGGCGCTTTCCAAGCTTGCTGCTGACTACTGGAGCGAAGATGAGCGCGGCGAGTTGGCGGCATGGATTGCTGCAAATTCAGAGGCAGGCTTTCCGGCTTCGAACAAAGAACTTGGCATGGCAATTTTATTTCCATTTTCAGTCGGTTAGCCGAATCATGTTGACGGGCGTACTGTCAGACAGTACACTCCCGGCATGCAAATTCGGAGCGTCCAGCACAGAGGGCTTTTGCGCCTCATCGAAGATGACGACAGCCGAGAACTCCGCCCCGATCTTGTGAAGCGGCTGCGCAACATTCTCGCGGTGCTGATTACCGCCACCGACATGAACGGGGTTGTCGGCCCACCCGGCTGGCGCATTCACCGACTTAAAGGCGACCGCGCCGGAACATGGAGCATTTCGGTAAGCGGCAACTGGCGGCTGACCTTCGACCTCGAACAGGGAGAAATCTGCAACCTCGACTTGGAGGACTACCACTGATGAGCACCGCACCGAGCAAAATCGGCATGACCCCGCCGCATCCTGGCGAGTTCATCCGTGATGAAATTCTCAGCGAGCTAAACCTGAGCGTCAGCAAGGCGGCGGACGTGCTAGGTGTGCGGCGTGCCACCCTCTCCGACCTCGTAAACGGCAACGCGGCCCTCTCGCCGGAAATGGCGCTGCGGGTTGAAAAGGCGTTCGGCGTGGACATGGAAATGTTGCTGCGTATGCAGGCATGGCACGACGCCAACGCCATGCGCCGCCGCGCCGGAGAAATCGACGTGAAGCGGTATAGGCACCCCGCCGCCGAGCCGCGCTGATAGCCCTGATTTTGCACAATCATTGCCGGGAATCCCCGACGCCTGGCAGGATTGCAAAACGACAAAGCCGCCCACCCGATCAAGAGTAGCGGTTTTGCATCACTTCTCTGAGGGTAAACTATGATCGTACATATCCGCCTGCGTGAGGAATTGCAACGGCGCAGCCTAAGCGCCTATCACTTAATGCAAGAGGCGCAAGGCCGCATTACACCGGAAGTCTTCGATGCATTAGCCTCTGGAAAAACCAAGCGCGTAGATCTTGAAACCTTGGGAATTGTCGCATCTGCCCTGGAGCGGGCAAGTGGACAACCCGTTACTGCAACCGATCTTTTGGAGTTTCAGCCTGAAGCCGCGCTGGAAATTCAACCTTTCCATTGGGATCAAATTAAGCAATACACCGATTCTGAGGCGGATGACTTCATCCCCATGCTAAAAACTTTGCGAGATCGAGACCGTCAAATCGAGGCTGCCCGGTTTCCCTCATGAAAGTCGATCTGGTAGTGGACACAAACGTACTGAGCTTTTTGTTCCGGCAGGACTCACGCGCCGAAGCGTACTTGCCGTATTTAGAAAACAAGGCTATCGCGATCAGTTTTCAAACAGTGGCGGAACTTGAGCTATGGGCGTTGGTAGGTCAGTGGGGGCCACAGCGTAAAGCCAGACTGGCGCAGTTTATTGCCCATTTTGGAGTCGTCGCTTATAGCCAGCGTTTAGGACAACAGTGGGCTGAGGCTACTTTCAGTGCACGCCGTCAGGGTAAGCCCATCGGTTCTGCCGATGCGTGGATTGCTGCAACAGCCTTGGAATTGCAGACTCCTCTTGTGACCCACAATCCAGCCGATTTCGCTGGTGTGAAGGGATTACAGGTTATCTCAACGATTAAATGAGCCCGTGTAGCTGGTGTAGCCTTGTAGGGTGGGCACGGCCCACCCTTCTAACCGGGGTTTAAAGGAAAACGTGGGCCATGCCCACCCTACCCGGCTAACCGGGGTTCAAAAGAAAACGTGGGCCATGCCCACCTAGGGCTTTAAAGGTGGCCTATATAAATCAATAGGTTACAACGCTATTTTGTGCACTGCACCAAAATTTTTCATAAAATAATCAATAGGTTATTCTTGGCACCTTTAAAGCCCTGCCATGCCCACCCTACCTGGCTCAAGTCGTGACCCTAAATGGGCAACTGCAAACTAAGCGCCAAGACGGTATCTATGAGCTAGGTAAATTTTCTGTGATTGTTTTGGTTAGCGGATTTATCAAGATAATCAAGATATTTTTTAATAAAATCTACCGCAGTCTTTCTAGCTTTTTCTAATTCAGAGAACTCAGCTGCGCGTAGATTGTTAAATTTGCCCCTATGTCTACTCTGTTCCACTGGTGTATTATTAGCTAAATTCCCAAGATCACTCCACTGTGTCTGAGTAATGTTCAACTCTTGCTTAGTATTCGCTTCACTATTATTAAATGCAGTTTTTAATCTCTCTCTAATTTCATAAAGATATACGAATTCATTATCTGGATCATGGACAGACTTTTTATAGCTTTCTAACATCTGATCGAGGACTTTATCAGTTGATCTATATTTATTCATCATTTCTATGAGCCAGCCTTGTTCTTTTAGTCGCTCTTGTTTAGTAGAAGTAACTTTACCATCTTTATCTATTACTACTAAATCAGCAGCAAAATCAGTAAAGCTGATAAAATCGACACCCTTAAGATAAACATTTTTCCCCCCATCTTCTCTTAGATCACTTCTTGATGGTTCGCTCAAAGAAAATTTTTTATGTGTCGTGAATTGAACGGCATACAGTCTATTCTCTACCATTTTTGTTAATTCATCAGATATTAAACTATTATTTTCAAAGGTTGCTGGCTCTATGCTCGCAATGGCAACTCCTTGGGAAATTTCCAGATGTATGCCTGGTTCAGTGATTATAATAGGGTCCTCCAGATAATCTGGAGGGGTGTATTTCCACTCCAAATGAACTTCTACAACTTTGCTCATATTTAATAACCGATAAAAATTAACGATCATATTAAAAGAAGCCGTTTCCTGCTGTCCTGCAACCGGCTGTGGTCCGCACCCGCCATCTATAGATGATCTGGCAGCCAAGTGTAAAGTATATTATGCACCGAAGGAGGAGCGGCGTGCGACATTGGACATTTTGCCCCATTCTGTCTAACCTTCCCCTGCACTCACCTTGATTATCAAAGGGTTAAGCACACCCCAAGCACCTTAATAGTAGACAAAACGATGGGTGACCGCAAGCACTTGACGCGACCAAGGGGCGGCACCGCCTAGACCTGTAGCCCGGTAGGGTGAGCTTAGAAAGCATAAACGGCATCCCGTCGCACCGACTCCCGCAAACCCCGCTTTAATGCCGCTTGATTAATTACATCTACCGATAAGGGAAACAACTCGGCAATAAACCGTTTCAGGCCGGTATAAGCAAACACATCGAGCGACTGACCCGGCTCCAGTTCGATCAGGATATCGATATCGCTGTCCGACCGTTCCTCACGGCGGGCGATAGAACCAAAGACAGCAACATGCAGAACACCGCGCCGTCTCAGTTCCTGCTGGTAAGCCTGCAAGGTTGCAATGACCTCATCTCGATTCATAGTCCACCACTGGAAAATTACAGCAAGGGGAATTTTGCCATAAAAATGAGTATATTCCGCGCTCACACAGCTGCCGGCTCGCCATAGCCGCCGCCGCCCGGCGTTTCGATGACGAACACATCGCCGGGCTGCATGGCCACGCTGGCGGCGCCAGCCAGTTCCTCCACCCGTCCATCGGCCCGTTCCACCGCATTGCGCCCCACCTGTCCCGGCTCGCCGCCGGCCATCCCGTAAGGCGGTACCCACCGATGGCCAGATAGAATGGAGGCGGTCATGGCAGATCGTTAGGGCGCGGCTATATCGTAGCCCTTCATTTAGCCGAAGCAAAACCTTTCAATTGGACGGAGCTTGATTTACACTTGGCCGCCATGGCCAGCCCCGATTTCTTTCCCCGACTCGTGCTCTCGCGCCTGACCGAGGCCCTGGCGGATACCCCTGTGGTGCTGATCCATGGCCCGCGCCAAAGTGGCAAGACCACGCTGGCGCGTGTCGTGGGCGATGCGGCGGGTTATGCCTATATCAGTTTCGACGACGATGTGCTGCGGGCCTCGGCGCAGGCGGACCCAGTAGGGTTTGTGGCCGATCTGCCGGACAATGTCGTGCTGGACGAGGTGCAGCGGGTGCCGGGGCTGTTTACCTCCATAAAGGCGGCGGTGGATCGTGACCGTCGGCCGGGGCGCTTCATTCTCACGGGCTCGGCCAATGTGTTGCTGGTGCCCAAGTTGGCGGACTCGCTGGCCGGGAGAATGGAGATATTGCGGCTCTATCCCTTGGCGCAGGCGGAACTGGCGAGGACGCAACCAGGTTTTCTTGAAGCGCTGTTCGGCGCCAAATTCAAGTCCGGGTCCCGCCCGCGGCTGGGCCGGGAATTGGCAGAGCGGGTGGCGGCTGGCGGTTATCCGGCGGCGCTGGCCCGGTCTACGGCGAGAAGGCGGGCGGCCTGGTATCGGGACTATATCGATACTCTGGTGCAGCGCGATGTGCGGGATCTAGCGCGCATCAGCGCGCTGGATGCTCTGCCGCGCCTAATGGCATTGGTGGCGGGGCAGACCGCGCGTCTGCTCAATGTCGCCGAGCTGGCCACACCGTTCCAGTTGAGCCGCCCCACCGTTCGCGATTATGTCACCCTGCTGGAGCGCATCTTTCTGCTGGAGGAGTTGCCGTCCTGGCACAGCAATCGGCTGAACCGTCTGATCAAGACCCCTAAGGTGCACTTGGGCGATACGGGTCTGGCCTGTGCGCTGCTCGGCGTGCAAGCCGCAACGCTTGTGGCCGATCGCGCCCTACTGGGGCAACTGCTGGAAACCTTCGTGTATCAAGAGCTACGCCGCCAGGCGAGTTGGGAGGAGGATCCCGTTGCCTTCCATCATTTCCGCGACAAGGACGGGGCCGAGGTGGATATCGTACTTGAACGGGCAAGCCAGCAGGTGGCCGGTATTGAGGTCAAGGCAGCCGCCACGGTGACGGCAGCCGATTTCAAAGGGCTGCGCAAGTTGAAAGAGGCCGCGGGCAAGCGGTTTGCCACGGGCGTGGTGCTTTACGATGGCGAGGTGACGGCGCCATTTGGTGACGGCTTGTTCGCTGTGCCAATTCGCGGGCTTTGGGAGATAGCATGACGGACTTCCTCATCGCCGACACCTTCACAGCAAGCCTCGCACGGCTGCCCGGCGATGAACGGCTACCCACTTAAGGCGGGACAATTCGACCCTGGGAGCGCCGGTGTCTCCGCCGGCTTGAGAGCATCGACGCCAGTCAACAGCCGGCAAGATGCCAGCGCTCCCAGGTAAACCCCTCTGAGGTCAGCCTGCAAAGCGTCCCGGCTTAAGTGGATACCCGTCTTTGGCCTCGAGTTGCGGCAGTCGGGTTAGCGAAGCGTCATGCGCCGCATGAAGGATGGAGCCGAAGCCCCGAAACCCCATTCGGCGGAATACGGCCTGATGGCCTATTCCGCCCTACACGCGGCTGTCGGCTCGCCATAGCCGCCGCCGCCCGGCGTTTCGATGACGAAGACATCGCCCGGCTGCATGGCCACGCTGGCGGCGCCGGCCAGTTCCTCTACCCGCCCATCGGCCCGTTCCACCGCGTTGCGCCCCACCTGTCCCGGCTCACCGCCGGCCATCCCGTAAGGTGGCGCCCGCCGATGGCCGGACAGAATGGAAGCCGTCATGGCCTCGTTGAAACGAATCCGCCGGATGACGCCGTCGCCGCCGCGCCAGTGGCCTTGACCGCCGCTCCCTTGGCGAATGCGAAACTCCTCCACCCGCACCGGAAAGCGCCATTCCAGCACTTCCGGGTCGGTCAGACGGGAATTGGTCATGTGGGTGTGCACCGCCGCCGTGCCGTCGAAGCCCGGCCCGGCGCCGCTGCCGCCGCAGATCGTTTCGTAATATTGATAGCGATCGTTGCCGAAGGTGAAATTGTTCATGGTGCCCTGGGCCGCCGCCATCACCCCGAGCGCGCCATACAAGGCATCGGTAATGCATTGGGAAGTCTCGACATTGCCCGCCACCACCGCCGCCGGGTAGCGGGGGTTGAGCATGCAACCCTCGGGAATGATAATTTCCAGCGGCTCAAGGCAGCCCGCGTTCAGAGGAATATCGCCATCCACCAGGGTCCGGAATACATACAACACCGCCGCCTTGCACACCGCCGTGGGCGCATTGAAATTGCCGGCCTGCTGCGGCGAGGCGCCGCTGAAGTCGATCACCGCGCGGCGTCGCTCCCGGTCGATGCGGATGGCGACCCGGATCACGCTGCCGTCGTCCGTCTCGTAGCTGAAGGCGCCATCCCGCAGCCCGTCCAGTACCCGCCTGACCTGCTCCTCGGCATTGTCTTGAACGTGCTGCATATAGGCGTTGACCACCTCCAGGCCGAAGTGAGCCACCATCCGCCGCAGTTCCCGCACGCCTTTCTCATTGGCAGCGAGCTGCGCTTGCAGGTCGGCGCTATTCTGGGCGGGATTGCGCACCGGATAAAGACCGTTCTTCAACAGTTCCAGCAACTCCTGTTCCCGGAAGCGGCCCTGGTCCACCAGCTTGAAATTGTCGATCAGTACGCCTTCCTGTTCGATATGGGTGCTGTGGGGCGGCATCGAACCGGGAGTGATACCACCGATGTCGGCGTGATGGCCGCGCGAGCCGACGTAGAACAAAATGTCCTGACCAGCCGTATCGAACACCGGGGTAATTACCGTCACATCCGGCAGATGGGTGCCGCCGTTATAGGGCGCATTGAGGGCATAGGCATCGCCGGGTCGCATCGAGCCGGCATTCTGGCGGATCACCGCCTGGACCGATTCGCCCATCGAGCCGAGATGCACCGGGATATGCGGTGCGTTGGCGATGAGCCGACCCTGACGGTCGAACAACGCGCAGGAGAAATCCAGGCGCTCCTTGATGTTCACCGAATGGGCGGTATTGGCCAGGGTGACGCCCATCTGCTCGGCGATGGACATAAACAAATTATTGAACACCTCCAGCAGAATCGGATCG
>CAIMUS010000177.1 GCA_903844665.1 uncultured Pseudomonadota bacterium | reverse complement strand
GGCCTTGACGGAAATCTTCTCCATTGCATTATCGAAGTCGAGCGTGCTGGTGATGGCGCGCCTGGCGTCGTCGTAGGTGGCGAAGCCGACGAGGGTGTTTCCGGCCTTGATGTTGAAGTCGATGTCCGGCAGCGGCTCGATACCGAGATTGCCGTGTGTCGTGTCCGGTTCGACCTGGGCGGCCAGCTTGAGGAAGAGGCGGAGCTTACAGATCTCCACCGCCTCTTCCATGATGTCCACGCCGAAGAGGTTGTTAAGGATGATGCTCTTGAAGATAAAGTAGCGGCGGTTCGGATGCGCCGCGACGCGATCCAGCACCTTGCGGAAATCGGAGAACTTCTCGGGACGGTGCTTCTCGCCGGCACGGTCCAGATCCTCGACAAACGCCTCCATCCGCTCCAGGCAGGCTTCGTAGAGTGGCTCGAGGATGTTGAGCGCGGCGAACAGGAACGCGCCGGAGCCGCAGGTGGGGTCGAGGATCGTGACCTGCTCGATGGCGTGCCAGAAGGCGCGGAGCAGTTCCGGGCCTTCGCAGTCCTCGATGGCGTCCTGCGCGAACTGGCGGATGTCGAGGTTGAGCGTAATCAGGTCGTTGATATCGCGGACTTCGCCCGCCGCGAGCTTGCTTCGGACCGCTTCGTACCGCTGCCGGCGGGCCACGACTTCGCGCCAGGTCTCGGTAGGCAGGGCGAACTCGGCGGGCGCGGGTTTGTTCCAGCCTTTGCGCAGTTCCAGCGTCTGCACCGGCCCCTCACCGACCGGCTGGTGGAGCGTGGGCGGGTCGATCCCGGCGGCGATCCCGGTCGGAAACGGCTGGTCCGCGCCGTAACGGACAGCGGGATAGAGGTAACGGTCCGGGTCGGCGGCCAGCCAATCCCAGACGGTCGGCCCTTGCGGATTCTCGAAAGCCACCTTGCACTTGGCGCGGGCGGCGTCGACAACGAACGGAATAACCGTGTTCTTGCCGATGTAGCCGGTGATGTCCTCCTTGGTGTAGTAGGCCCCCATCTGCTTCTGATTGATGTACTTCTCGAAGATGTAGCCGAGGACATCGGGGTTGATCTCATCGTCGGCGCGCAGCGGACGCTCGTCCAGGCGCCACTGGTACTGGTCGAAGTAATCGAAGATGCGCTCGAAAGCCTCGTCGGGAATCCGGATGTCGGCATAGTCCTTCTCGATCTGATGCGACTCGAACAGGCCGCCGTTCAGGTACGGAATGCGGCCGAGAAGCTGCTCGAGTTCGGCGGTGCGGGTCTTGCCGCCCAGCCCCTCGTGGAACAGGCGCAGCAGGAAGTAACGGTAGAAGGAATAGAACGTGTCCTTTCCCTTCTGTTGCCGACAGCGGCCGAGGCGGTTGCGAAGGTAATCCGCGTCGCCGTCGAGAAAACCCTTGCGCTGAATGAAGTAGACGAACATCAAGCGGTTGAGCATCACGGAGGCATACCACTCGTGGTCGGCGCTCTCGGTGATGCCGGTGATAAACTTCAAAAAGACGGCGTGCTCCTTCTTGAACTGATCGTAGAAGCGCTTGGTGACACGCTCGATGTCGAAGCCGCTACGGGTACGGCGGGTGACGTCGGTCAGCGTGAGGCTCTCTTCTTCGGCCAGGGTAAACGCAATCGCTTGCAGTTTCTGGGCCAGCGCCTCGCCGGTCTGCTCGGTCTGCTCGCGGTGGAAGTGGTGCTCCCGGCAGGCGGTCGGTTTGCCGGACTCGCGCCTCACCCACTGCCACACCTGCGTGGTCCTGGTGGCGTCCGTGAACACGATGAGATGCTCGTGCACCGACTTGGCGACCTGGTGCTCGATCTTGCGGCGTACCGCATAATCGGGTACGCGCACCCCGTCGGGCGCCGGGCACAGATACGCGACCATGCCGCGCTTGTGAGCGCAGGCCTGCAGCGCCCACGACTGGCCGTCGAATTGGACGGTGAGGTGGGCGTCGTGCCGGTCCCAACCAAGCTCCTCGATGAACAAGGCGCGGAAATCGCCCTGTTTGAGGCGCTGGCGGATGCGGGTGAGGTTGCTGCTCATGGCTGCTGCCCTCCAGCGGCGGCGAGGCCAAGCGAGCAGACAATCTGCGGTTCGGGCGCGATGAATCGCGCCCCTACATCCTCCACCATGCATAGGCGGTCGTCATCGCGGAGCGCCAGGACCAGATCCGCCAGGGCTTGGTCATCGATGCCGGCGCGAAGCTGGCGGTTGAGGGTATCGATGGCCGATTGCCGGAGCGGGTAGCGATAGATATCCTCGATGGCCTTGGCCAGTGGCGGCGAGTCGAACAGCGTGCCCTTAACGTGCTCCGCGTGCCGCTTGAGCCGTTCGTAGGTGCGGAAGCGGGCGCCGGATGGGCGCCCCAACTGCCCGCCTACAGACTTTTCCTCCGCGACCACGAACTCCACGGCCTTCTTCACCAATTCGTGATGACTGTCCTGGCGCGGCAACGCCGGCGTAGCGGGAGCGCACTCCGCGGCCCGGAGGATGTCGAACTGCGACTCCGTGACGCTGCTCCCGCTCGGGTCCATCCAGGTGAGCGCGTCATTGCCCTCCGCGGTTCGCAGATAGACGAGAACACCAGACGGGGCCTTGTCTGTGGCCTGATGCGGGCGCGTCGAGTAGACCACCGGAGGCAGCGCCGGAATGACCTTTTGCAGTTCCGGCTGCCGGTCGATGGCGTTCTTCCAGATCTGCCAGGCGTAGGACGCCAAGTCCACCTCGGTTTCGGCGTCACCATCCAGGATGCCTGCCTTCTCGTGGTACAGGTCGAGCAGCTTTTGCTGCTCGTGTTCGTCCTCGAAGAACGCCTCGTCGGTACCCACGACTTCGGCATTCTCGTGCAGCCGCTGCCGAACGCGGGCCCGCAGGTGGATGAGTTTTTCCACCCCATCGGCGGGCAGGAACGAGTAGCAGAGAATCTTCTCCGCCTTCTGGCCGATACGGTCCACCCGCCCCGCGCGCTGGATCAACCGAATGATGGCCCAGGGAAGATCGAAGTTCACGATGATGCTGCCGTCCTGGAGGTTCTGGCCCTCGCTCAGCACATCGGTGGCGAGCAGCACGCGCAGTTCGTCCTCGGGTCCTACCTGCTGCCGCTTCTGGTTACTGTCGGGACTGAAGCGCCAGGCATAACTCGTGGGGTCTTCGGAATCGCCGGTCACTGCCGCGAGGCGTTGCAGGCCGCGCGTCCGCAGTTGTTTCTCGAGGTAACGGACAGTGTCGGCGAACTGCGTGAAGACGATAACCTTGTCCTTGGGGTGCTGCTGGGTAAGGAGCCGGTGCAGAGCGGCGAGCTTCTGATCCCGTTCCGGGTTCCAGTCGCCGCTCTGAGCCAGGACCTGCATGAGTCCGGCGGCATCGTCACGAAGCGCCGTGGCCAACGACTTTACGAACAAGTCCGGGCGCAACCAGCGAAAGCGGCTCTTGAACTGCGTCGAGTACATCTCATAAATGGCGGCCGCCCGCTCCCTGAAGTCGCTTTCTGTACTCAGGGTCGGAGTCCTGGCGGCTGCGACAGGTCCACCGTTTTCGTCCTCGACCCGGTCGGCGCCGGCGTTCGGATCATCGACGTCTTCATCGTAGTTGCCCGCGTCCAGCAACCCGGAGTCCTGGGCGCCGATGGGCAGGGGGAGGCCACTGTCGATAGCGTGCAGGAAGATGTAGTTGCGCAGGATGTGCCGGGCGATGGACTGCTGAAACACTTCCCCGCTGCTCTCGAGGCGCTTGAAGAGGTTGGTGCGGCAGAAGCCCATCAGACGTTTGCCGGCGCGCGACAGGTCTTGAATGATCTTGTCTTCGGCCGGTGTGCTCGCGCCCTTGGGAGCCGCGCCGAGGTAGTTGCCCAAGCCGTAGCGCGGGAGATTCAGGGCGTTGATGGCCGCGACCACAGCGGGTGCGTAGAGGCGGCCGTACTGATCGCCGAGGTCGTGCTCGTCCACCGTGAACTTGACCGTCCGCGGGATGCGGTCGGGGAAGTACGACCGGCCGCCATCCGCGAAGGTCAGGAACTTCCGCCCGGTTACAGGATCGGGTGCGGCGTAGTTGTCCTGAATGAAGGTGCGGGTGCGCCGCACCAGGTAGAGACGCATCAGCTCCCGCCAATCGTCCACGTAGTCGCTCTTCTCGAACGCGGAGAGCGAGCGCACCGGGCACTGGTGACGGCGGATGAACTCGGTCTCGCCGAGATCACGCAGCAGCCGCTCCGGGCGGATACCCAGATCCTTGTCCTCGGGAACAAACAGGCGCAGTTGGTTGGAGAGGTCGACGTAAGTCTTGTTGTAGGGTGTCGCGGAAAGCAGGATGCACTTGCTCTCATTCTCCTGGATGTACTCCTGGATGGCGCGATAGCGTTGTCCCGCCCGGTTGCGCAGGTTGTGGCTCTCGTCGATCAGGACGACCCGGTAGCGGCGCAGGTCGGGCAGCTCACGCGCGACCCGGGTTATCGAGAGCACCTTCGCCAGCAGCCGGTACTCGGCGACATAGTCCTCCCACATCCTGACAATGTTCTTCGGGCATAAGATCAGCGTCTCGGTGAAGTGATCGTCCTGGAGGATCTTGGCGACCGCGCTCGCCATCAGCGTCTTGCCCAGGCCGACGACATCCCCGATCAAGACGCCTCCACGCTGGTTCAAGTAGCGCGCGGCGATCTTCACGGCGGCCACTTGGTAGTCGAACAGCCGGTTGCCGAACTCCGGCGGAATGCGGAACTCCGAGAGGCCCGCGCGGGCTTCCTGCGACAGGTGGTAAGCCATCTTCACGTAGATGTGGTAAGGCGGCAGCGGCGCCTCTCGCGCCCAGCTTTCCTCGATGACCTGGATCAACTCCGCGGAGATATCGACGCACCAGCGGTCATTCCAGCGCGCGTCGAACCAGCGGGCGAGCTTGCGGGTGGCGTCGTGGTCCATGACGTCCACATTGAGTTCGCCCTGCTTCGACAGCCCGGAGAGCGTGAGATTGCTGCTGCCGACGTAGCCGACCGCGGGGTTGATCGGATCGGATCGGAAGCAGAGGTAGAGCTTGGCATGTAGGGGATGGCGCAGAAACAGCTTGACCACGACCTTCTGCTGTTGCAGTTGAGCGGCAAGCCGTCTCAAACCCGCTTCGTCTTCGTTCGACGGAACGCCGAAGGTCAGTTGGGTACGGAACTCCTCGGCGAGTTTCTTCTTCAGGCGGAGGGCGCTCTGGTTATCGAGTGTATCTTCCTGTTTCAGCAGACTGAAGAACGCGCGCAAGTCCTCCTGGGGCGGGCGCTGCATGCCGATGAGAAGCCGGCACTGGCGCCCCTCTCCGCCGGGCCAGCGCCCGACAAAGGAATCGAGCGCCTTCCACCCTCGAAGGTTGAAGTAGCCGACGCAGAAATCGGAGCGATCCGACAGTTCGAGAATCTGCCGCAGCTCCGGCAGGAGGGGCTGCTCGATGTTATCGAAGATTCGCGGCATGGCTCACTCCGAACGGTCTGGTTAGGTGATTTCCCCAAAAGATCATACCTGTGGGTCCAGCGCGGTAGGATGGGTAGAGCGCAGCGAAACCCATCGGTTCGCAGCGTGGGCAGACAAACTGCCCACCCTACATGTTTACTCAAGCCAAATACACCCGCTCCAACGCACTGCGGGACACATTGCCCTTCCCGTCCTCCGCTTCGATAAAGTAGCGCACATTGCCGGCGCCCACCGGCAGTTGCGCCGTGTAATACACCGCGGTGACGGCCGCCCCGGTTTGGGAAGGATAAGGCCCATGGCTCTCCAGCGGCAGCGTGGTCTCGCCCGTTGCGGTCCGCAGCGTCAGCGACACCTGTTCGAGGCCGGAGATGTCATAGATAAAGGTGTGCACCGTCCCCTCGCGAGACGCATCGAGCAGGCAGCCCTGGCCCCAACGCTTGCCGCCCGGATTTTCCGGAGTGATCCAGGGCGCGAAGATCGTCGGCCCGGTATGATCCCGACCGGCGGCGAGCAGGGCATCGAGTTCGCTTTTGATCTGCCGATAGGCCAGATTGGCGGCGTTGGTCACCTGCTGGTCCCAGAGATGCTGGCCGGTCCAGTACCAGTAACAACTGGTCTCGGCGGTAAGCAACAACCGTTGCGCCTCGGCCAGCGCCGGACTGGCGGGGTGCGCATCTTCCAGCGTATGCACCAGATTCTGAAAGGCGGTCAGCACCGCCCAGGAATTCAGATCCGGCGAATAAGGTTCGTTGTAACGGCTGAACCATTTCATGAACTGCGGATCGCCGTTGTCGGCCCCGCTCCAGGAACCCGGTTCGATATGGACCGGATTGGCGGGGTCCGGCGGAAAGCGTTGCAGGTAATCGTGGATGGTGGTGAACTCGAAGCGCGAGTCGCGCTGGAGCCATTGCACCAAGTGGCCGGTATTATGGCCGTAATAGCTGTCCGCGCCGCCGCCGTGGTTATCGCCGTCGGAATGCAGCAGAAAGAACGGCGGATGGTTGGGATCGAAGCTGCCGGTGGCGACGATCTGGTCGTACACCTGCCCCAGCACGTGTGGATATTGCAGCGCGCCGAAACCGCCCCTGGCGTCTTCGTTACCGATATAGCGCTCCGCCGGCACGGCAATCAACTGGTAGCTCTCGCCCGCCGGGTCTACATACCGCACATATTCGGGTTTGAGCAGGCTGGGTGCGATCTTGGAGCCGGCCCAGATATTATGCAATTGCAGCCAGTCATCGACCGGCGGATTGACCTGCTCGGCGGGATTGGGTGGCAGCATCCCCTCGGTCATGCCAGCATACGGGTAATCTTTGCAGGCCCGGAACCGGTGGATGGAATCGTAAATGACCGCCTTCACCCCCGCTTTTTGCAGGGCCGGCAGCAGCCGCACATGGAACGCCGTTTCCGGCGGGAACAGGGCGGTGGATGCACTGACGCCGAAGGCCGCCTCGATAATGCCCCGATGCCATTCGATCTGCTTGATGATATCCCGCTCCGGAATCAGGGGCATCAACGGATGGTAAAAGCCGAAGGCGGTAAAGTCCACCCGCGGATTGCCCAGCGCCGTCTTTTCCCTGGCAATGCGGCGTAATTCATTATTCCAGCCGCCGAAGCGCCCGCCGCAGAATCCTTCCGCCGCGCAGCGGTTGAGTTGCTCGATCAGGGAACCGCTCCAACTGGTGGACAGGCCGGCGTGCGGCAGGCCGCCGTCGATGTATTGCTGTACCGCCGTGGGGATAAAGTGGGTGTAAGGTCCCACCCGCGAACCGAAGATGCCATCCTTTTCACCATCCCAGTCATTCCGGTCGGTGGTGTTGTAATAGGGCTGGTGCATGTGCTTGTGGATGCCGAAGTAAAGCTTGACTTCGGCGCCGCCCGAACCGGCCATGACACGCGACGCGGGACGTGCGCCCGACCTAAGCTTCAGCCGACGGAACTCCTTGACCCAGTCGCCGCCGCCGGCTTGGGCGAAGTCGGCCTTCTTGCAGCCTTCCACCTGTATCTCGATCTCGCCGGGTCCCATCAGCCCGGCGGGCACGCTGGCGATATAAGTCTGCCCGGCGCCTTCGCCCGGCGCCGTGTGGATAGCGGTTTCCTTGATGACATGATGCCGGCCTTGGGCATGGAGAATCACCTGGGGAAAGGGAATGACCCCGTCGGCGCTGAAGGCGATCTCGAAGGTGGGATTCCTGCCGGAGTCGTCGCACTCCAGCGCAGCGGGCAGAGCGATGCCCAGGAAGCGGGAAAAGACTACAGCCATTGCAGACTCCTGAAGTCGGAATGAGGATTATCGCTGTGGGTGTTTCAGGCGCATGGAGGCGCCGGGTTGCAATTCGACGGTGTTGTCTTGCCAGTGCAGCCAGACGGCCATTGACGCCTTGTTGGTGACGGTGGTCGCAGACCAATCCAGCCGGCGGACGGCGTTGAGATAATCGACCAGCTCGATAGTCGTGGTGTAATGCACCGTCTCATGGCCGTGCAGACAGCGGCACAGCGTTTCCATGTAGTCCCAGTTCTTGGACGGATCGCCGCTCATAAAACCATCCAACTCGTAGCTGTGGCCCCAGATGTACAGCAGGGCCGGCTCCATGCCGTTGTCTTGCAGAAACCGTTCCGCCAGGTCCATGGCCCGGTTGTGATGGCAGGTGGTCTGCCAGCGCAGGAAATCCGGCGAAATCTGAAATGTCTCGGTGCAGATGACGGTACGGGCATAGTCGATGCCGAGTTCCGGCAACAGAGCCAGGACACGGTCGTCATAGGCGCCGAAGGGATAGGCCAGACCGCGTACCGGCCGACCGCTCCAATCCTCCAGTGCATGGCGGTCGTCCAGAATCTCCCGCCGGATGGCCTCTTCGGGTAGTTGGGTCAGATCGGGATGATTGACGCTATGGCAGGAAATCTCATGGCCCTGGTAGAGCGAGGGCAGCTCGCCAGGCGAGATGTGGTGGGGAAGACCGAGCCTGCCGGAGTTGAGATGGAAGCTGGCGCGAATGCCGTAGCAGTTGAAGAGATCGACCAATCGCCGGTCATGCTCGCTGCCGTCGTCATAGCTCATGACCAGGGCTTTGCGTTTGCCGTGGGGGAAGCGATAGGGGCAGGGTAGGTTCAAATTGAGCCGTCCGCGAAGGTAGTACTGTGAGCCGTCGCCACTTCGGCGTCCAGGTCGCTCCAGTCATCTACCGGGATATTCATGGCGAACATCTGCTCCAGCAACACGGTCCGGTGCTGGCCCAGGTCCAGATAGCGTTCCTGTACGGCCTGCCGGATAAGTTCAGCCACGGACAGGCGACGGGAACGGGCGATGTTTTGCAGTTGTTCGTATTCCTGCGGCGCCATCAGGATTTGCGCTCGTTTGGTTTTTCCTGTACGCATAGGGAATGATGGTTTGGAAGTTGGCAAGTATGTGCACATATATGAGTATAGGCCGCGCCGGCAGGTCAGGCAACCGCCAGGACGCCGGCGCCTTACCACCTATCAGTTTGTTTCCAACCCTGGGATCACAGACCGTAGGGCGCATTAGCGGAGCGGAGCGGAGCGTAATGCGCCGTATGAGGGGCAGCAGCATAACGGCGCAATACGCTACGCTATTGCGCCCTACCAACTGATAGGTGTTAAGACGCTGGCGCTTCCAGGGTTGCCCGCCGACGATTGGGCTATAATGCCCCTTTCTTCAAGAGAGACGGTGTCAATGCAGTACATCAGCACCCGCGGCGGCATGCAGCCCGCTTCGTTCTCGGACATTCTGATCGGCGGTTTGGCCCCGGATGGAGGGCTGGTCATCCCGGAGGCTTATCCGCGCGTGAGCGGGCGGGAACTGAACGAATGGCGGCAGTCAAGCTACCGAGAGCTGGCTCATGCAATCATCAGCCGCTTTGTCACGGATATCCCCCCCGCCGATCTGCGCAGGCTGATCGATAAAACCTACACGGCAAAGATCTTCCGCAGCGCAGATATCACCCCGGTCAAACCCCTGCTGGATGGCGTCTGGCTGCTCGGTCTGTCCAACGGCCCCACGCTGGCCTTCAAGGACATCGCCATGCAGTTGCTGGGCAATCTGTTCGAGTACGTGCTGGCCAGAAGCGGGGATTATTTGAATATCCTGGGCGCCACGTCGGGCGATACCGGCTCCAGCGCCGAATACGCCATGCTGGGCAAGCGCAATATTCAGATTTTCATGCTCTCCCCCTATCAGAAGATGAGCCCCTTTCAGACGGCCCAGATGTTTTCCCTGCAGGAACCCAATATCTTCAATATCGCCATCCGGGGGGTATTCGATGACTGCCAGGATATCGTCAAGGCGGTCAGCAACGATGCCGACTTCAAGGCCCGCTATCACATCGGCACGGTCAATTCCATCAACTGGGCGCGGGTAGTGGCGCAGGTCGTCTACTACTTCAAAGGCTATCTGGCCGTCACCCAGGACAGCAGCCAGGAAGTTTCCTTCGCCGTGCCGTCCGGCAATTTCGGCAATATCTGCGCCGGCCATATCGCCAGACAGATGGGATTGCCGATTCGCCGGCTGATTCTGGCGACCAACGAGAACAATGTGCTGGACGAATTTTTCCGTACCGGCGTCTACCGGGTACGGCCGGCGGAGCAGGTCGTCAAGACCAGCAGTCCGTCCATGGACATTTCCAAGGCATCCAATTTCGAGCGCTTTATCTACGATGCGGTGGATCGCGATCCCGCCGTGGTGCGCGAACTGTGGCGGCAGGTGGATGAACAGGGCTATTTCGATCTGGCCGCCACGGATTACTTCCGTACTATCGGCCGCTTCGGCTTCGTCTCCGGCAGCAGCAGCCATCGCGACCGCATGGAGACCATCCGCCGGATCTACCGGGAAACCGGCGCGATCGTCGATACCCATACCGCCGACGGTCTCAAAGTCGGTCTGGAATACCGCGAGCAAGGCGTGCCGCTGATCTGTCAGGAAACCGCGCTGCCGGCCAAATTCGAGGAATCCATCGAAGCAGCGCTGGGCCGCAGGCCGGACCGGCCGCCGGGTTACGACGATATCGAGCAACACTCGCAGCGCTTCGTGGTGATGGAGGCCGATGCCGCCGCGGTCAAGGACTATATCACCCGGCTTGGGCAGGTGTAAATCACGCGGTAGTGTTCTTGATGTGGATATGAAGATCAGAAATTATTGATTATGAGATGTTTTATGAGGTCAATATCCACCTTTGAAGCACTACCCCCTGAACATGCCAGGACGTCAAGGTTTCCAAAATTCTCCGTAGCAGTTAGCTCCTGAGTGAGAGGGTTGATCGAGATCGGCATGCACATCATTTCTCGGAAAGCATTACGTAAATTTTGGGAGCAATATCCCGACAGTCAAAATACCCTGACTCGCTGGTTCAAGATCGTGCAGCAAACCAATTTTGACAGCTTTGACGCGCTACGCGCCACCTTCCCTTCGGCTGACAAAGTAGGTGAATTGATAGTATTCAATATCGGTGGAAACAAATATCGACTCATTACCTCCATTCATTTTAATCGTAGAAAGGTATACATCCGTGCTGTATTGACCCATAGTGAATACAACCGAGGAGTGTGGAAAAAATGACTGTTCTTTCCAAAGATATTGAACGCCACTGGACTGCTATCGGTCCCCTGCTGTCGATTCGTAATGAACAGGAATACGATCTAGCTGTCGAACGCCTCAATGGGTTGCTTGATGAGATTGGCGCTAATGAGAAACACCCTCTGTACACACTGCTGGATACGCTTGGCGCCTTAATTCAGACCTATGAAGAACAACACTATTCTATACCAACCTGTAGGGGGGCCGAGGTGCTGCATTTTTTGATGGAAGAACACAGCTTAAGTGAAGCTGATTTGGCGGAGGTTGGCTCAGCAGAGGTCGTTTCTGAAATTCTGCAGGGCAGGCGGGAATTGGATATCCAGCAGATTCGTGCTCTCGTAAAACGGTTTCACGTGGCGCCCGCCGTATTTATCTAGTGTTTGGCCGAAAACTTCGCAAACCCGTGGCAAACCCGTAGGATGGGTAGAGCGAAGCGCAAGCGGAGCGAAACCCATCATCCGTCGGGTCATGCGAAAATGATGGGTTTCGCGGCGCTACGCTCTGCTCTACCCATCCTACAACAATACAGAACAGAGGTTTTCTGCCAGACACTAAACACACCTATGAAGCATACTATTCGTCAGGCTGTAACAAAATTTAACAATTGTTCTGGCTTTGACCACGAATTCCCTCTTGACTAAATTTGATCTTGTGTTTTACCGAACATGATGACAGCCCACATTCGTAGACCAATCGATGGCGTGCTGCTGCTGGACAAGCCGATCGGACTGTCCTCCAACGCCGCCTTACAGACCGTCAAACGGCTCTATCAGGCCCGCAAGGCCGGCCATACCGGCAGCCTCGATCCACTGGCCAGCGGCATGCTGCCGATCTGTCTGGGAGAGGCCACCAAGTTTTCCGGATTGTTGTTAAATGCCGATAAATCCTATCGCTTCAAGTGCCGTCTGGGCATAACCACCAGCACCGGCGACGCCGAGGGCGAGGTCGTGCACACCCGACCCGTCGGATCACTCCAACCGGAAACGGTGGAAGTGGCACTGGCACGATTTCGGGGAGAAATCCAGCAAATCCCACCCATGTATTCTGCTCTCAAGCATCAGGGTAAGCGGCTGTACGTCCTGGCGCGGCAGGGCGTGATGGTGGAACGGGAGCCGCGTACCGTGACCATCCACACGCTGCGGTTGCTCGAACTGGGAGGTGAGCACCTCAGTTGCGAGTTGGCCTGCTCCAAGGGCACTTATGTGCGTACCCTGGTGGAAGATCTGGGCGAGATGCTGGGTTGCGGCGCCCATATCGTGGAACTGCGCCGCCTCGGGGTGGCGCCTTATGCCGCGGTGCAAATGATCACCCTGGCAGCGCTGCAGGAACGGGCGCAACAGGGGCTCGCCGCATTGGATGCCGTACTGCTGCCGGTGGATAGCGCTATTGCCGACTGGCCGGCGATTTATCTACAAGGCGATGCCGTACATTATCTGCTGAACGGACAGGCGGTATGGGCGCCCAAAGCGCCCAGCCAGGGCTGGGTACGGTTGTACGAAGAGCCGGCGCAGCGTTTTTTGGGAATCGGTGAAATCCTGGACGATGGTCGGGTCGCGCCCCGGCGACTGCTGTGCGCCCACGCCTGAGCCGCTGCCGTAAACCCGCCTTTATCCCGGCGCATGCACAAACCGGCCCGTCGTCAGAAACGCGCCCACCTGTTCCGCCACCCGGGGTGACAGCAGCATGCCGATATGGCTGACCGACAGGCAAATATGATCGGTCATTCCAGCCAGGCGGGTTTCCGCCACGGTCACTGTCCCATCGGCGGGAGCCGGCGCCGGTCCGAACAGCCGTCCCAAGCCGATATTCAGGGCGCCTGCCAGTGAACCCAATTCTCTGTCCGCCGGCCAGGGCGGTAAATCCCCCAGCAAACCCTGCTCGAGACTGTGGCCCAGGATAAAGCGCAGCCTGCCGGCGCCGAGTTTGCGCGCCAGGCGACTGCCCTGATGGGGCGTACCCAGGGTGACCACACGGCCCGGCGGCAGCGCCGGCGCGCCGGCGAGCAGATGACGCACCAGCAGACCACCCATGCTGTGGGCGACCAGATGCACCACCGGCGTTGCCGCGCTCCGCACCAGCCCCGAAAGCGCCAGGACACTGGCCGCCAGCGGTTGTCGCAGGCTGGGATAGGTAAACAGCCGGGTGCGGTAACCTTGCCGCGACAGCCGGCGCGCCAGCAGGGTCATGCAGGCGCCATGCATGTACAGGCCGTGGATCAATACCACCGTTTCTGTATTGTTGTAGGGTTTGCCTTGCAGGCGGTCCTTCTCGGATTCTCTCAACGAACCTCTCCCACTACCTGTTCCGCCAACCTCAGCGCCGTGCCTGGAAATAGAAACAGCAGCACTGTCAACACCGCCGTGGCCACCAGGGCGACGACCACCGGCCAGGGCGCTTCGCCGTGTTCCAGTAACCGGTTATCCTCCGATTTGAAGAAGGCCGCATAGACGATGGGAACAAAATAGGCCGCGTTCAGCAGCGTGCTCAGTACGATAATCCCAAGCGCCAGCCAACGTCCGGCCTGAAAAGCGCCTTGCAGCAGATACCATTTGCTGATAAAACCGGCGGCCAGCGGCAGGCCGATCATCGACAGCGAACCGACGGCAAACGCGCCCATGGTCCAGGGCATGCGCCGGCCGATGCCGTTCAACTGGCTGATCTCGGTCTTATGGGCAGCGGTGTAGATCGAACCGGCGGCGAAGAACAGGGTAATCTTGCCGAAGGCATGGGCGGCGATATGCAGAGCCGCCCCCATGACCGCCAGCGGCGCGAACAACGCCGCTCCCAGCACCACGTAGGACAACTGACTGATGGTGGAATAGGCCAGCCGCCGCTTGAGATTATCCTGCCGCAGGGCGGTGACGGAGGCGACGATGAGGGTAAAGCCGGCGACATACAGCAGCCAGTGGGTGCTGCCCGCTTCGGCGTTCAATAACTCCAGACCGAAGATATAGACGATCACTTTGACTACGGCGAACACCCCTCCCTTGACCACCGCCACCGCATGCAGCAGGGCGCTGACCGGGGTGGGCGCCACCATCGCCGCCGGCAGCCAGCGATGGACCGGCATGAGGGCGGCCTTGCCGATGCCGAACATATATAAGAACAGTAGAATCCCTAATGGCGGCCCGTGCACATGGCCGGCCAGGATGCCGCCCACCCGGAAATCCAGCGTGCCGGCGCTGTACCAGGTCCAGAGGATGGCCAGCAGAAAAAAACCGATGGAGGTGCCCAACAGTATCCCCAGATAGACCCGCCCGGCCTGAATGGCGTCCGATGTTCCCTTATGGGTGACCAGAGGATAAGTGGACAGACTGATCGCTTCATAGAAGATGAACAGGGTAAGCAGATTGCCGGCCAGGGCCACGCCCATAGTGCTTGCGATGGCGATGGCGAAACAGACATAGAAGCGAGTCTGATGGGTCTCCTGGTTGGCGCGCATATAGCCGATGGAATACAGCGAGTTGATCGGCCACAGCAGGGAGGCCACGGCGGCGAACAGCATGCCCAGAGGTTCGACGGTAAAGCGTAGCGGCGCCCCCGGCATGATGTCGACCAGATCCAGGGTGGGACGCGCGCCGGCCAACACCGTGGGAACCAGGGAGTACACCGCCAGCGCCAGTAGCGCCGAGGTCACCAGGGTAATACCCTCCCGCACGTTGGGATAGGCGCTGCTCAAGGCGATTAGAACGGAGCCCAAAAGCGGAATCGCCAGCGCCAGCAGTATGGCGATTTCTGAACTCATGAACCGCTCTCCGGCAGCATGAACCGGCGAGCGGTTCTCATGACGCTGTCCCCGGCAACAGTAATAGTAGAATAATGTAATGTTCCCGCTAGACCTTTCGTGGATTGACCGTGGCCTCTGCCTTTGCCAGCGTAACCGTTTAGCCCCCCCTGCTTGCATATCTGCGAAGGTAGGTATTGCTGCTTTCCCCTCCTTTTCAAGGAGGGGAAAACCCAATATCTCCCCCTATTTGCGCAAGCGGGGAAGAGGGGGCTAAACGGTTACTTAAGTTCTGCTTAGATCTCGGCGCGCGGTTTTGGGTCGGCGCTTAGACAAGTGTTAGGCGACTTCTTTTATTGCCGCGCTTATTAGGGAAGACTGGTTCATTGGGAAAACGTGGTCTGTCCCCGTTCCCGTTTTTCTCTGCACCGTTTTTCTCTGCAGTCCCCGTTTTTTCCCGTTTTTTCTGGCTCTGCTGCTGGGTTACCGCTTATGGTTCTATGACCGTCATCAGCTGAGCATCAGACTGGCGCCGGCGCCTTGACCGGACAGTTATCGATCAACCGCGCCTTCCCCAGCCAAGCCGCCGCCAGAATCCGCAGTTCGGTATCCCTCTCCTCCGGCGGCGCCAGATCGTCGGCGCGCCTGATCTCGAAATAATCAGGGCGAAACCCGGCCTGTTCCAGCGCCGCGCAGGCGTCCCGCTGGATGGCCGCATAATCCCGTTCACCTGCCTGCAACCGCGCCGCGGCTGTTTGCAGGGTGGCGTACAGGGTCGGCGCCAGCGTCCGCTCGGCGGCCGAGAGATAGCCGTTGCGCGAGCTCATCGCCAAGCCGTCGGCTTCCCGCACGGTGGGCACGCCGACGACTTCCACCGGAAAATTCAGATCCGCCGTCAACCGGTGGATGACCAGCAACTGCTGCCAGTCCTTTTCGCCGAATAAGGCGACATCCGGCTGCACCATATTGAACAGTTTACTCACCACCGTCGCCACACCGGCGAAATGAACCGGCCGGGAGGCGCCGCAGAGAATATGGGACAGTTCCGGCACTTCCACCCGGGTGGTGTTATCCATGCCCTGCGGATAGACTTCGGCGACCGGCGGAGCGAACAGCAGGTCCAGCCCCACCGCCGCGAGCTGGCGGCTGTCCGCCTCCAGAGTGCGGGGATAACTGTTGAAGTCATCCTTGGGACCGAACTGCATGGGGTTGACGAAGATACTGGCCACGCTGCAATCGGCCAGCGTTTTCGCGACTTCCACCAACTGGAGATGACCCCGATGCAGATTGCCCATGGTGGGCGCCAGGGCGATGCGTTCGCCGGCCTGCCGCCGGCCTGCCAGCAGGGCGCGCAACTCAGCGATACGGTGCACAGTTTGCATGGAATGCGTCTCCCCTCAAGCTACACAATGCTCCGTGCCCGGAAACTCGCCGCTTTTGACCGCCCGCACATAGGCTGCCACCGCCGCCTGGATGCTCGGTTGGCCTTCCAAAAAGTCCTTGGAGAACTTGGGTCGCCGGCCCGGCGTAATGCCCAGCATATCGTACAGCACCAGCACCTGGGCGTCGCAAGCGGCGCCGGCGCCGATCCCGATCAGCGGCGCTTCCAGCGTCTCGGTCAGCCGTGCCGCCAGTTCCGCCGGGATACACTCCACCAGCAGGACATCGCTGCCGGCGTCCTGCAAGCGCAAGGCATCGTCGATCAGCTTGCCGGCGGCGGCTTCTTCCCGGCCCTGCACCCGGTAGCCGCCCAGTTTATGCACCGACTGCGGCAGCAGCCCCAAATGCATGCACACCGGCACACCGCTACGGCTGAGCTGGCGCACAATCTCCACCAGTGCACCATCCCCCTCCAGCTTGACCATCTGGGCCAGCCCTTCCTGCATCAGCCGGGCACTGTTGCGCAAGGCCAGTTCCACCGTGGGATAGCTCATAAACGGCATATCCACCATCAACAGCGGTGTCCGGCAGCCCCGCGCCACCAGCCGGCTATGGTAGACCATGTCGTCCATGCTGACCGGCACGGTGGTCTGCCGGCCCTGCACCACCATGCCCAGGGAATCCCCGACCAGAATGATATCCACACCCGCCGCTTCCAGCACCGCGGCGAAGCTGGCGTCGTAGGCGGTCAGCACGGCGATCTTTTCTCTGGCCTGTTTCATCTTCGCCAGAGTCTTGACTGTGATTGGCTTGCGTTGTGTCGGCTCTTGTCCTTTATACATCGGTCTTTACTCACTGCATTCAATGTTAGGCTACCAACTTAAGGCGGGACAATCCGACCCTGGGAGCGCCGGCGTCCCCGCCGGCCTCAGGGCATTCGACGCCAGTCAACAGCCGGCAAAATGCCGGCGCTACTAGGGAATCCCCGTAGGGGCGGTTCGCGAACCGCCCCTACCGGCTCAGC
>CAIMUS010000176.1 GCA_903844665.1 uncultured Pseudomonadota bacterium | reverse complement strand
TTCTGGCAAAGGCTATACCGTGAAGTCGGGCGTGGGTGGGTATGGATTCCCCTCCTTGGATAAGGAGGGGTGGCGCGCAGCGCCGGGGTGGTTCGATCGTGCGGACTTAACCCCCCCGCCCTTCGGGCGCCCCCCTTGGCAGGGGGGGAATAAAGACTGGACCCACAGGTATGATCTTTTTCGGAAATCACCTTAGCACCTGTTCTTAACGCATTTTTCCGAGGCTTAGCCTCGAATTCGTCTGGCGCTCTAAACAATAGGTAATGAGGAGAAAATGTAATGAAAGTCATCATCGTGGGTGGAGTGGCCGGCGGCGCCTCATGTGCGGCGCGCCTGCGCCGGTTGGACGAGAAAGCCGAAATCCTCATGGTGGAGCGCGGGCCATACGTTTCGTATGCGAACTGCGGCCTGCCTTACCACGTCGGGGGTGTGATCGAGAAGGAATCAAGCCTGTTGGTAGCCAGCGAGCAACTGTTCCGCGAGCAGTTCGCTATTGAGGTACGCACCCAGTGTGAGGCCATCGGGATTTCGCCGAAGGAGAAGCAGGTCAAGCTGCGGAATGTGAAGACCGGCGAGGTCACTACCGAGGCCTACGACAAGCTGGTGCTGTCGCCCGGGGCGGCGTCAGTGCGCCCGCCGTTGCCCGGAATCGACCTTCCCGGCATCTTTCACGTTCGGACGGTGCCGGATGCCAGGCATATCAATGAGTGGATCGAGCGGGGCAACCCATTTCTCGCCGGCATGTACCGGTATTCGGGATTCCAGGCCATAAAGCCAAAGACCCGGGCCGTGGTGGTCGGTGGCGGGTTCATCGGCCTGGAGATGGTCGAAAACCTGGTCCATCGCGGCTTCGAAGTGACCCTGCTGCAGAAGCCCGATCAGGTTCTGACCCCGCTCGATCCGGAAAATGCCCGTGTCGTCGAGGCCCTCCTGAAGCGACATGGTGTTCGCCTGGTGCACAACGACGAGGTGGTCGGGTTCGAACAGGCCGCGAACGGCGCCATCGAGGTGGAAACCAAATCCGGAAAAACCTATCCGGCTGACGTGGTGATCCTCGCCATCGGCGTGCGCCCGGATACCACACTGGCCAAAACAGCCGGACTGGAGATCGGCGAACGCGGCGGGATTCGCGTGGACGAACAGATGCGCACGAGCGATCCGGACATCTTCGCGGTCGGTGACGCCGTCGAAGTCAGGGATTTCGTTACCGGCGAATGGAGTCTCATTGCGCTCGCCGGGCCGGCCAACCGGCAGGGCCGCATCGCGGCCGATGTCATCGCCGGTCGCGACTCCCGGTTCCGCGGCGCCCAGGGCACCTCGATCATCGGACTTTTCGGCGCGGCCGTCGCGTGGACCGGCGTCAGCGAAAAAACGCTGAACCGGAGGGGCGATACCGATTACGAGAAGATCTACCTCTACCCGAATTCACACGCCGGCTATTACCCGGGCGCCAAGCCGATCGCAATGAAGGTGCTTTTCCGGAAATCCGACGGCCGTCTCCTGGGAGCGCAAGCCCTCGGCGAGGACAACGTGGACAAGCGGATCAGCGCCCTGGCAATGGCGATCCAGATGGGCGCGACGATCTATGACCTGGAAGAAGCCGAGCTTTGCTACGCGCCCCAGTTCGGCAGTGCAAAAGATCCGGTGAACTTTGCCGGGATGGTTGCCGCCGATGTGCTCAGGGGCGATATGCCGCTCGTTCACTGGAATGCCACCAGGACCGGATTCCTCCTGGATGTGCGCGAACCGATGGAACTCGCCGTGGAGAATGTGCCGGAAGCGCTCAACATCCCGATTGGACAACTCCGCGCGCGGCTCGGCGAACTCCCCCGCGACCGGGAGATCCACGTCATCTGCCGTTCCGGCCAGCGCGCCTACCTTGCGACGCGGATTCTTTTGCAGAACGGATTCAAGGCCAGGAACATCTCGGGAGGGATGCTTTCGCTGGCGCACAACTACCTGCTCGAGACGAGCATGGAAGGGGCATAGCTGACAAGCACCGCTGGAGATCCGGTTTACCCGGGCTCGCGCTGCCGGCCTTCACGAGGACGAACCGGCTCGCGACTCTTAGTAGAGAAATAGTAGAGAAATAGGGGACGGACCAGAATGGCACTAACTTTTCACGTAACCTATTAATTCCTCTATTTTTTAGGCCGCCAACTTGGCTGTAAGTTGACGGTAGTGTTCCAAAACTGTTGCGAATCATTTATAAGCAACTGTTTGAATAACTTAATTTTTTCATGCCAACACTTTCATAACACCACCCGGTTATGATACCTCAAAATGGCATCAAAGTGGCATAAATACTAATATAAATCAAAAAGTTATATGAAAAGTTAGTGCCATTCGGGACAGACCACGTTTTCTAGTTTCATCGGTATCTCACATCGCTCTTGGGGAAGCCAACCGTTACCTGACACCGCATCCGCTGTACCTCGCGCTTGGCAAGGATGCACAGGCAAGGCAAACAGCCTACCAAGACCTTTTCCGAAAGCCACTCGACGACGAAACCATCAGCGACATCCGGCTTACGCTCAACCAGAACCCGCCGCTCGGCAACCACCGTTGCTTCGCGAGGATCGAAGCCATGACCGGCCAGCGCAGCAACCCGAAGCCGCGCGGCAGGCCGATTTACCCTTTACCCCCAACACGAGAGAAAAACCTACGCCTCAAACCCCAGAAAACGCCGGCATAAAAAGACTACAGTTTGACGCAAACTGCTCATGCGATGTAAAATGAATGCTCATTCAACCAATCTGGACATCAACGGTGAAAACTACCCTCCCAACTCGCAAGGCCCAAGCTTCCAGGCGCAAGTCCGCCCTGGGTTTCGAGCAGGCCTATCGCGCCGCGCCGATCGAGCGCGTCGCGATGATCAAGCGCGGCGTGCCGGCCACCATGGCCGTCGAACTGGCAGCACAGATGGGCATCTCGAAGGAGCAATTGTTCCGCACGCTCGGTTTGGCCCGTGCTACGATCGACCGCAAGGTACGCGAAGCCAGCCTGCTCTCGCCCGATGAAAGTTCGCGCGTTTTGGGGCTCAGTCGGCTTGTCGGCCGCGTGCAGGCGCTCGTGGAAGATGCCGACGGCGCGGCGGGTTTCGACGCCGCCGTCTGGGCAGCGACTTGGCTGGAGCAACCGCTGCCGGCGCTCGGAGGTCAGCGGCCCGCTGAGTTGATGGATACCGCCGAAGGCCAGGACATCGTCTTCCACCTGCTCGACCAGATCGGCAGCGGCGCCTACGCATGAGCGTGGCGCTCTGGCGCATCGCGGTCGCGTCGAGGAGTATCGCACCCACCGACCTGAGCGGCTGCGGCGCGGAGCGCACAGGCGGCCGGTGGAACAGCGTCGGCAGGCCGGCGGTTTATGCATCCACCAGCATCTCGCTTGCGTGCCTGGAGACGGTGGTGCACCTCAATGCCGGCGGGTTGCCGCTGAACCGCGTGCTCGTGCGCATCGACGTACTGGACGAGGTCTGGACGGCGCGGCAGTCGCTATTGGTCACGGGCCTTCCCGATGGGTGGAATGCAGTGCCTGTGGCGTCTGTTTCCACAGACGCTGGCAACGCATGGCTTGATGGCTTGGCGTCGTCTCTGCTGATGGTGCCGTCCGCGATCGTGCCCGAAGAGTTCAACGTGCTGCTGAATCCTCGGCATGTGGACGCACCCAAGGTGACGGCAACGGCCGTGCGGCCATGGTCCTATGACGGACGCCTGCTCGCCGTTACCTGACACCGCATCCGCTGTACCTCGCGCTTGGCAAGGATGCACAGGCAAGGCAAACAGCCTACCAAGACCTTTTCCGAGAGCCACTTGACGACGAAACCATCAGCGACATCCGGCTTACGCTCAACCAGAACCCGCCGCTCGGCAACCACCGTTGCTTCGCGAGGATCGAAGCCATGACCGGCCAGCGCAGCAACCCGACGCCGCGCGGCAGGCTGAAAAAGCCGCCAGACGAAGCGGCAGTCATTCAACCAGCGAACTTGGCCGGGCCAATCTGTGGCATCAGTCTCGGAAAGCAGTCGGTCGAGCGCATGAATCTGCTGGCTGAGGCTCAATGCCGTTTGCGCCGCCAGAATAATCCCGCCATGTTGGGGAACCCGGCCGGCCAGCGGCACAAAATCGCGAATGTTGTAGGCTACCAAACATAGAGCGGACTTTCCTATGACCACTGTATCGCCAATCGACTTCGATAAAGCCAACGCACTGCTCGGAAGTTTTCTTTCCAACGGCCGTTTCGTCAGCCTGATCACGCTGGCCGGCACGGGCTTCGCCACCTGCGGAGACGTCGGTTTGACCCGCTGGGGTGGAGATTGCACGGCGGATTCAGAGGGCTGGTTCATCTATATGCGGGATTTGGAATCGGCGGAATGCTGGTCCATCGCACCGCAACCCGCCGGCGCTGGCAGGGGACAGTATACCGCCGTGTCCAACCCCGGCGGCTTTGCCATCGATTCACAGGTGGGAGGCATCGAGGCGCGGCTGGAGGTCTGCGTGGGCGCCGACGATGTGGAGCTGCGACGCCTCACACTCACGAATCGCTCGGACCGTCGCCGGCGGCTGGACGTCACCAGCTACGCCGAGGTCATGCTCAATCACCCGGCCGCCGACGCGTCGCATCCCGCCTTTTCCAAACTGTTCGTGCAGACCGAGTTCGTCGCCGACCGGGAACTCCTGCTCGCCAGACGCCGGCCGCGCAGCGCCGGGGAAACCCCGCCGTGGCTGCACGCCGGCTGCATCGGTTCCGGCGCCCTGCAGTACGAAACCAGCCGCGCCGATTTCATCGGTCGAGGTTATAGTCTGGCCGGCCCGCGGGCGCTGTGCACAACGGCGCCTCTCGGTGGTCATGTGGGTAACGTGCTGGACCCGATTTTCGCGCTGCGCCGGGTGGTGGACTTGGAGCCTGGAGAGGAAGTCCAGGTGTCGTTCTGGTTGGGCATAAGCGCCGATCACGAGGCGGCCTTGTCAGTGGCGGCCGCTATCGGAACGATGGATGCCATCGCGGCGGCGTTCGCGCAGGCCGCCGGGCGGGAACGGCAGATCCGGCGCGAACTCGGGCTGGGTGATGCCCAGGCCGACTATTTTCAATCGCTGGCGGTAGCCCTGTTCTGCGGCAGGCCGGAGTTGCGCGCGTCCGCGGCTATCCTGAGTCGGGCGCAAGGACCGTTCCTGGACTTATGGCGCTATGAGGTCCCGTGGGGGCATCGGCTGGTGGTCGCCCAGGTCAGCGAACCGGCGGCTCCGCTCGCCGAAACTCTCAAGCAGGCGCAGCGGTATTGGCGGGCACTGGGACTGCCGGTCAGCCTGTTGCTGGTCCATGACAGTGCGGAAACCATCGCGAACGAGACTCAACTCAGCCTCCTCTATCGCTCGCGCGCCGCTATTCCCGCCGACGCTTTCGACCGGCTCTGCGCCGCCGCCCAGTTGGTCATCGAGGGTGCGCTGCCGGCACTCGGACCGCTGGCGGCGGCCTGGGGCAAGGCGACAGGTAGTTCTCGGGAAATTGCGGAAACTGGTTCAGAAGAAATCTCCGAGCCGACCGAAAGTCTCCAGTTTTTCAATGGTTTCGGCGGTTTCTCCGCCGATGGCGCGGAGTATGTGATTCGCCTCGAACCGGACGCCGCTGGACGGCTGCAACATCCACCCATGCCCTGGATCAACGTGATCGCCAACGAGCATGCCGGCTTTCTGGTCAGCGACAGCGGCGCCGGCTACACCTGGAGTCGCAACAGCCGCGAACATCGGCTGACGCCCTGGTCCAACGATCCGGTGCTGGATCCTCACGGCGAGGCGCTTTACCTCCGGGACGAAGACAGCGGCGACTTTTGGTCTCCCACCCCGGGTCCGGCGCCGGCCGGGCGTGCTTACGAAGTTCGGCATGGTTTCGGTTACACCGGGTTCCACCATCGAAGTCACGGCTTGGAACAGGAGATCTGCCTGTTCATGGCCCGGCACGATCCGATGAAAATCGTCCGGCTCAGCCTGACCAACCGTGGTGATCGGCCACGCCGGCTGTCCCTGTTCTCGTTCCAGCGACTGGTGCTGGGCGGCGTGCCGGCGGACAGCAGCCGATTCGTGGTGACCGAGTATGACCCGGCGCATACCCTGCTGCGCGCCCGCAATCCGTTCGCCGGTGAGTTTGCCGACGGCATCGCGTTCGCCGCCGCCGTTCTGCCGGAAGAAGCTCGGCTGGCGGCTTATTCCGGGGACAGGCTCGCTTTCATCGGACAGTATGGCAGCCCTGAACACCCCCTTGCGTTGCTGAACTCAGGTTCTTTGAACGGCCAGGTCGGCGCGGGGTTGGATCCCTGCTTCGCGTTACAGGCGACGTTCGTCATCGCCGCCGGGGCGACGTTTTCATGCGCCTTTCTGTTGGGAGAAACCACTGATGTAGCCGCTGTCCCGGCGCTGGTGAGCCGATACCGGCAGCCCGGGGCGGTGGAATCGGCGCTAAGTGAGGTCAAGGCTTATTGGCGGGATCTGCTGTCGGCGATTCAGGTGGAGACGCCCGCGCCAGCCATCGACCTGATGCTGAATGGTTGGACGGTTTATCAGAATTTAAGCTGCCGGATTTGGGCGCGCTCGGCGCTCTACCAGTCAGGGGGCGCTTTCGGCTACCGGGATCAGTTACAGGACGCGGCGGCATTGGTCTATCTGCAACCGAAGCTCACCCGCGCCCAAATCCTGCTCCATGCCGCCCATCAGTTCGTGGAGGGCGACGTGCTGCACTGGTGGCATCCCGAGCCGATAGCGCGGGGTTTACGCACCCGATTTTCCGACGATCTGCTGTGGCTGCCCTATGTCACCGCCTTCTACGTCAGAACCACCGGTGACTGGCCGGTGCTGGACGAGCCGGCGCCGTTTGTGACCGCCCAGTCGCTGGCGGAAGGAGAAGACGAGAACTACCTGACGCCGGAACTCTCCGGGCAGACGGCTGCTGTCTACGAGCACTGCTGCCGCGCCATCGACCGGTCGCTGACACGCGGCGCTCACGGCTTGCCGCTGATGGGCACCGGCGATTGGAACGACGGCATGAACCGGGTCGGACGGCTGGGCCGGGGCGAGAGCGTGTGGATGGGGTTTTTCCTGTGCCACATACTCGACCTGTTCCTGCCGCTGTGCGAACGGCGGGGTGACCACCGCCGGATCGAAACCTACCGGGGTTATCTTGGCGCCGTGCGTAGCGCCCTCGACGATGCCGGCTGGGATGGCGAATGGTACCGGCGGGCCTACTACGACGACGGCGCGCCGTTGGGCGCCAAAACCGACGACGAGTGTCGGATCGACGCCCTCGCCCAAGCCTGGTCGGTCATCTCCAAAGTGGCGTCACCCGACCGGGCCAGACAGTCGCTGGATGCCGTCGAAGCCTATCTGATCTCCGATCGGGACAAACTGATCCGCCTGCTGACGCCCCCCTTCGAGAACACACCGCATGACCCCGGCTATATCAAAGGTTATGTCAAAGGCGTCCGCGAAAACGGCGGGCAGTACACCCACGCCGCCTGCTGGGTGGTGCGGGCCATGGCCGAAGCGGGACGCCGTGACCGGGCGGCGGAACTGCTGGAGATGCTGAGCCCGGTCAGCCAGGCATCGACCCTGTCCGAGGTCGCGATCTACCAAGTGGAACCTTATGTGATCGCGGCCGACGTTTACGGGGCCGAACCCCACGTGGGTCGGGGTGGCTGGACTTGGTATACCGGCTCGGCGGGCTGGTATTACCGGGTCGCGCTGGAGTCGGTGCTGGGAATCGAACTGGTGAACGGCGATGCGTTGCGGGTGCAGCCGCGGATTCCGGATCGCTGGCCGCGGGTGACTATCCGCTATCGGCTGCCCGATGGCGCCACGGTTTATGACATCACCCTGCGCAATCCCACCGGCAAGGCCGAGGCCATCGTGGCCGCGACCGAGAACGGCGCGGCATTACCGGTGGACGCCGGGGTCGCCCTGATCGGGCTCCATCAGGATGGAGCGCTGCATCGGGTGGAGATTCAACTGGGTTAACGGCCGGATCTCCGTAGTGAGACCAACATTGTAGGCCGGAATAAGCGGAGCTTGCGAAGCGTTTCCGGCGCTAATCTCATGAGAGGCATTCACGCATGATTACTACCGTGACAGAAAAAAACCTGGTCGCCATCCCCACCGATATGGCACATGAATTGAACATCAAAGCCGGTACTCGCCTGGAGTGGACCCGGGATCAGGATGGGGTGCTGCGAGTCAGGCCGCTGCCGAGCCGTGGGGAACTGGCCGATCACCTGATGGGGGCGGGACGCCAGTGGCTAAAACCCGGCGATGATCCAATTGCTGAGTTGGTTGCGGAGCGCACGCGTGAGAACGAGCAAGAAGATCGATCATGAGATATTTGCTCGACTCATCCGCATTGCTGGCACATCTGTTTGGAGAACCCGGCGTGAACTCCGTCCGAAAGCTGTTCCATGATCCACAGGCAGTTATTGAACTCAGCGTCCTGTCGGCACTGGAATTGTTCACCGCGCTGAATGCGCGGGGTCAGGGCGACCGTTTCGAGGGCATTTGGGGGCAATACTGGCAAATCGTGGATGGTGTGCGCGCTGTGGATGAAGCTGTGGCGGCAAAGGCCGTAGACCTGCGGCGTGCAGCCGGTCGGCGATTACCTAATGGCGATGCACTGATTGCCGCTACTGCCGCGCTGGCGGGTGCGACACTGGTACATCGTGACCCGCATTTCTCGGCTATCCCGCCCGCTCTGCTACAACAAATCGAACTACCTCAAAAGTAAGTAAATATCGTGTCTGACCCCTTTTCCGCTTTTCCGCTGGTAACGCGACCAAGGACCGGATCATCAACCAGGTGTCTCTCGATGACCAACGCGTGGTCATCCGCCGCTTGAAATCTAAGCTTGACATTGTTGTATATCATAAGTCAGCATAACGATATGCAACAACAAATACCCAGGCCCAGATTGCTCGGCGAGATAGAGGAATGTCTGCGCGTATCCCCTGTTACCGTGCTGTTGGGGGCACGGCAGGTCGGTAAGACCACCTTGGCGCGCCAGATCGCCGCGGGGCGCAACGACGTGATGTTTTTCGACCTGGAACGGGCGGCGGGGCGGGAAGCGCTCGGTCGCACCCCGGAACTCACGCTGGCGGATTGTGCGGGGCTGGTGGTCATCGACGAAGTGCAGCGGTTGCCGGCGCTGTTCGAGGTATTGCGTCCCTTCTGTGACGCTCCAGACCGGCGGGCCACTTATCTGCTTCTCGGCAGCGCGTCGCCGGATCTCGTGCACGGTGTTGCCGAGACCTTAGCTGGACGTGCTCTCTTCGTGCGCGTGCCGGGCTTTGCGCTGGATGAGGTCGGAGTGGACAACCAGGACCGTTTATGGCTACAGGGTGGTTTTCCGCGAGCTTATCTCGGCGAATCGCCGGCCGCGGCGTGGCGCTGGCTGGGGAGCTTCGTGCAAACGTTCTTGGAACGGGATATTCCGCAACTGGGCATTCGGATTCCGGCGGAGACGCTACGCCGGTTCTGGACGATGTTGGCGCATTACCACGGACAAATTTGGAACGCCGCCGAACTGGGTCGGTCACTTTCGGTCAGCCCCGCCACGGCGACCCATTACCGCGATCTGCTGGCTGGAACGTTTGCCATTCGGGTGCTGCCGCCCTGGTTCGACAACCTGAAGAAACGCCAGGTGAAATCACCCAAGGTGTATCTGCGAGACAGCGGCCTTCTCCATTGGCTGTTGGGCATCGATTCGTTGTCGGTGTTGCGAGCCCATCCGCGCTACGGCGCCAGTTGGGAAGGGTATGCCCTGGAGCAAGTGCTCGCGCGCTGTGGTGAGCGTGATGCCTACTTCTGGGCGACACAGCGAGGTGCGGAGTTGGATTTGCTGCTGTTACGGCGTGGCAAACGCTGGGGCTTCGAATTCAAGTGCAGTGATGCGCCGTCACTGACCAAGTCGATGCACATCGCCCTGCAAGATCTTGGACTGGAGCGGCTCTGGGTGATCTACCCCGGTCTGGAGCGCTACCCGCTGTCAGAGCGCGTCACAGCGCTGCCCTTGCGGCAACTCGATCGAGCCTGTGACTGCTTTCAGACAACTCGATCGGTTACCTGACTATCGGAGAAGGCGATGAATCGCTTGACTGCTATGACGCGGTTCTGGAAATAGCCGACGATGGCGGGTGGCAGTGTAAGGCGATCGACGCCGGAAAAATCATCGAGGAGTGAACCCATGCCAAATGAACTGCTAGACAGCTTTGAAGAGATATCGAGTTGGAACGCCATCGCTTCGGGACAGGCGCGACTCGACATCTCCCAGGATCGGGGACCGCGCGGCAACGCCCTGCGGCTGGACTTCGACTTCCACGGCGGCGGCGGTTTCGTGGTGGCGCGCAAACTGTTTGCGCTGACGCTGCCGGAGAGTTATTCCTTCAGTTTTCACATTCGGGGTATCGCCCCGAGCAACATCTTCGAGTTCAAGCTGGTGGATGCGCTGAACCAGAATGTCTGGCGCTACCGCCAGGATGCATTCGACTTTCCCGCCGACTGGCGACTCGTCGAGATCAAGAGCAACCAGATCGAGTTTGCCTGGGGACCGCTAGGCGGCGGGCCGGCGACTCAGGTAGCCGCGATCGAACTGGTGATTGCGGCCGGACCGGGTGGGCAGGGCACGGTCTGGATCGAGGAGTTGCGCTTCGAAGACACAAGCTATCGCCTGACGCCACAGGTGCAGGTTTCCAGCGCAAGGCCCGGTTACGAACCCGGCCATGTCTTCGACCTGTCCACTGTAACCGGTTGGCGCAGCGATTCCGCCGCCGCCCAGTGGCTGCTGATCGATTTCCAGCAGGAGCGAGAGTACGGTGGTCTGGTGATTCACTGGGAGAAAGGATGGCGGGCGCGGGCTTTCGCTGTCCAGATTTCCAGCGATGGCGCTCAGTGGCAAACCGTTTACTCGACCCGTCAGGCCGGAAGCGAGCGCAATTATATTTATCTGCCGCAGACCGTCTCGCGCTATCTCCGGCTCGACCTGCACCAAAGCATCGAAGGCCGGGGCTTTGGCATTGTCGGCATCGAAATAAAGCCCTATGACTTTTCCCGCTCCATCAATGCCTTCTTCGAGGTCATCGCCAGAGAACAACCGCCAGGGTTTTATCCAAAATATCTGCTGGGACGCCAGACCTACTGGACGCCGGTAGGCACCGGAGAGGACGTGACGCAGGCCTTGTTCAACGAAGAAGGCATGGTGGAAGTCGATAAGGGCACGTTTTCCATCGAGCCTTTTCTGTATGTCGATGGACGGCTCATCACCTGGGCGGACGTCGCGCTGCAGCAGGAATTGGAGGAGGGCTACCTGCCTATCCCTTCGGCGGAATGGCGCAGCAAGGAACTGGTGTTGAGAACCACGGCCTTTGCCACCGGCGACTCCGGCGCGTCGGTCCTGTACCTGCGTTACCGTCTCGAAAACGTAACAGATAAACCACGGCCGGTGCGCCTGTTCGCCGCTATCCGCCCGTTTCAGGTGACGCCGACCTGGCAGAACTGGCAGGCGTTCGGCGGCGTCAGCCAGATCGGGGAACTGTCGTACAGCGCCGACGGGGTGCGGGTAAATCGCAGCAAGCTAATAATCCCCTTGACTACCCCGAACCAGTTCGGTGCGGCCGCCTTCGCCCAGGGCGCGATCACGGAGTACCTGGCAACCGGCGAACTGCCACCTGAAACCCAGGTGAGCGACGACTTCGGCTACGCCTCCGGCGCGCTGCGCTACGACCTGGAGCTCGCGCCGGGTTCTGCACAGGATATCTATCTCGCGATTCCGTTCGGCTCGGCGGCAATCCCAGGTGGCGCGGTGAGCACTCTGTTGCCTTCGCAAGTTGCCGGCGCCGGGCAGTTCGCTATCGCCGTGCAGCAGTGGAAAACCAGGTTGGGAGTGGTGGACATACGCCTGCCGCCGGCAGCGCAAAGCGTCGCCGACACCCTCAAAACGGCGGCTGCACACATCTTGATCAACCGCGATGGTCCCGCGCTGCACCCGGGGCCACGCCGCTACTCGCGGTCGTGGATTCGGGATGGCGCCCTCATGGCGGCGGCGCTGCTGAGGGTCGGATGCACCGACGAAAGTCGGGATTTCATCCGCTGGTATGCCGGCTATCAGACGGCGGAGGGTAACCTGCCCGACTGCGCCGACTGCGACGGCGTCGAGTGGCTGCCGGAATACGACTGTTGGGGCGAGTTCATCTTCGCCATCATGGACTATTATCGCTTCAGCGGGGACCGGGCGTTCCTGGCCGAAATGTGGCCCGCGGTCCTGAAATCGGTCGACTACATGGAAACTCTGCGCAACCAGCGGCTGACACCGGAGTATCGAACCCCGGAGAAAGCCGCCTGTTACGGTCTGTTGCCGGAGTCGATGAGCCATGAAGGCTACATGGCCCATCCCGTTCATGCTTACTGGGATGATTTCTGGGCGCTGCGCGGGCTCAAGGACGCCGCGGCGATGGCCGCAATCCTGAATGATCACGTTCAAGCCCAGCGACTGGCGGCTTTGCGAGACGCCTTCGGTGACACCTTGTACGCCTCGCTGGACACGATCATCCGCGACCGCCAATTGGATTTCATCCCCGGCTCGGTGGAGTTGGCCGACTTCGATCCGGCCGCGACGGCCATCGCGCTCACAATGGTCGATGAACTGCATCGGCTTCCCCGGGTCGCCACCGAGCAGATGTTCGATAAATACCTGGCCGGCTTTCGCGAGCGCGTGCGAGGCGACATTCCCTGGAACAATTACAGCGCTTATGAAATTCGCATCATCGGTGCGCTGGTAAAACTGGACCGACGGGAAGATGTCCAGGAACTGCTGGAGTTCTTTCTGGCCGACCGCCGTATTCTGCCCTGGAATCAATGGCCCGAAATCTCGTGGCGCGACCCGCAGGGTCCCAGTTTCATCGGCGATATGCCGCATGCCTGGATCGGTGCGGAATATATCCTCTCGATCCGCAGCCTGTTCGCCTACGAACGCGAGGCAGATCAGGCCCTCGTCATTGCCGCCGGCATTGCCGAAAACTGGTTGGACGATGCCGGTGGGGTGGTCGTCAAGGATCTGCCGACCTACTACGGCAGGCTCAGCTACACCCTGCATCGGGAGAATCCCGCTACCCTGCGGTTAACGTTAAGTGGCGATCTTTCCCTGCCCAAAGGCGGGATCATGGTCAAACCGCCGGTGCCGCGTCCCCTGGTCCAGGTCGAGGTCAATGGCAGGAAAATCGAGACTTTCGATGCGAACAGCGCCACCTGCAACGAATATCCTGCGGAACTGGCTATGAAGTATTGACAGCAGGAGGAGCCGGCGTAGCCTGGATGGAGCGGAGCTTGTGAAGCGTAATCCAGGTTCCTCCGGCCATAATCATTGTTCCAGCCGTTACCTTCCTACAGATCGGCCGCTCCGAAATCGGTACTTCCAAGCGAGAGCCGCACTGGGGTGCGGCGCTCCCAGGGGCGGTATTTGCTCGGCTACCCACCACCCTGTAATGTCTGGATAATCATTAGCGGAGCTATACCCTTTCGCACAGCGGTCTTGACCGTGCATAGCGTCCCTTTGCCTTTTGGCCCGCAGCACCGCAAACGTTGCTTCATGCCATCGTTCCCAAGGTCTTACGAAAGCGCACCAGGGACAGGGAGAACAGACCTGTCCCGATCACGGCAAGGGCGATGAATTGCGGCCAGACGACCGAAAGGCCCGCACCTCGATACAAAATGGCTTGGGCAAGCATGACGAAATGGGTATTCGGCGCCGCGAGCATGATGAACTGAACGAACTCGGGCATGCTCTCTCGGGGTGTTGTGCTACCCGAGAGGGTCTGCAGTGGCACCAGCACCAGCACCAGCATCAGCAGCAGCAGCAGGCCGAACTGCGGCATCGAGCGCGCAAGGGTACCGAGGAAGGGTCGTGGTGAACAGGTGCAGCGCGGTACCGGCCAGAAACAGGGCGATCGAGCCTTCGATCGGTACCGAGAGCAGCCCCTGGACGAAAGCCACCGACAAGCCCGAAGCGACGAGCACCACCAGCCCCATGGCCAAGACCTTGCTGGTCATGATCTCGAAAGGGGTCACCGGTATGGCCACGACGGCGCTATCGCCTACCTGACCGACTTCCTGCGCCAGTACCGCAGCGAGCACCACTTGGTCGCGGTCGGCCACCGGGTGGTGCACGGTGGCGTCGAGTACTCGGCGCCCGTGCGGGTCGATGCCGACACTATCGAGCCGCTCGACCGCCTGGTGCCGCTGGCGCCGCTCCATCAGCCGCATAACCTCACTCCGATCAAGACCCTGCGGCAGCGTACGCCGCCGCTGCCGCAGGTCGCCTGTTTCGACACCGCCTTCCACCATACCCAACCTGCCGGTCGCCCAGGCCTTCGCCCTGCCGCCGGCCATCACTGAGCGGGGGGTACGGCGCTACGGCTTTCATGGCCTGTCCTATGAATCTATCGCCTCGGTGCTGCCGGAGTATGACGCCCAGGCGGCTGGGGGACGCACCGTCGTCCTGCATCTCAGCAATGGCCTGAGCACATCTACTAGGCTACTGATTCAGCAAGTTTTTTTAGCCCGCTTGAATAGCGCGATAAAGCAGGGGTCGATGTCATTGTTGAAAATGCAAAGCACTCTTCCAACTACCTGACCATGTTAAATTTTCTCAGCCTTACTTCCGATCATTACTGCAGCTACGGCAAAGGATAGGATGGAGTTAATGGATCGCTCGCTCTGCAATAGCTGGATCCTGGATAATAGAGAGCCATGATCCCCCCCATGGCTATAGGCGCGTTATCGAGCCAGCAACAGCAGCAAGTCCTTGCAAAGAAGGCCGCGTGAACATGCATTATCCGCAGGAACTAGAGGAAACCATCGCCCTGCCCGATGGCAGAAATTTTCTGCTCCGCCCGGTACGTCCAGAAGATGAACCGGCTTTCCATGCCGCTTTCGCCAAACTCAGCACGGAGGAAATACGAATGCGCTTTCTGCATCCGATCAAGAGTCTTACTCACGCTATGGCGGCCCATCTTACCCAGATCGACTACGACCGGGAAATGGCCTTGGTGCTGATCCGCCAGGCGGCGGACAGCAGCAGCGAGATTTACGGTGTGGTGCGGCTGGTGGCCGATCCCGACAAGGAACGGGCGGAATTTGCGATTATCGTCAGCTCTCGGCTCATCGGCATGGGGATAGGCTCTTTTATGATGCGGCGGATGATTGACTATGCTCGCAACCAGGGCATCAGAGAAATCGTCGGTTATGTGCTTAGAGAAAACCGGCGAATGCTTAAATTGGCCGCGGCCTTCGGTTTCATAGTGACCCCGGCAGTGGATGATCCGGCGGTGGTGCAGGTCAGTTTGCCTCTGCAATCTGAGCATTAGGAAATATTAGGAACGTGAGTTCATGATGGGGTTCGAGTAGCAATGGAACCGTCAATGATGCTAAGCCGTCCAGTTTGCTGGACAGCATGACAGTCAATAAGATAGTCTATGAGGTATGGAAATCCCTGAAGAGCGAAGACGGCGCGTCCACCGAGAAAAACAGCTCTCCCATAGGCTCCAACTGGCGACCACACGTCTTGCTACCAAAACTTCTTATAGTATCTTATTGATGATCTAGGAGGTTATTTTGAATAGTATAAACATATTGCGGCTAGTAGGATTGCTGCTGTCGGCACAGGTCAGTGCACAACAGGCAGGGTTAGAACAACAGATCGTTGACTACTGCCGGCAGGAGGCTAATGCAGTGGTTTCAGCCTGTGGGGGTAGCATTGAGGCGGGTCAGAACCCGTATTCAGACTGTGTGCAGTTTTATCAGCAACGTGCTTCTGAGATAATACAGTTTTGCCAGACTGCAGGGATAGTCTGTGATGCCCCACTTTTCCCTCATCCACTGCCAATACCGTCGGAACTCATGAGAACGCCAAGTTTTTTCAACGCCTTTTGTATGCCATCACGTCTTAAGGATTCACCAGTACAGCCTATGATGCAGCCACAGGAGATGCCAGGACGTAGTTCCTCTGGTGCCCTGATGGATTGCCAGTTAAATTGCTATAAGGCGTATTTTGGTTGTAATAAAGCGTGTCCTTTTCCTTCCCAGGGGAGGTGTAGCGAACAGTGTGAAGCAGAGAAGCAATCCTGTATGTCACGCTGTTAAGTAAGCGTGCAATGGGCCATGAGTCAGGTTCAGGCTGCCTCACTGATCGTGGTATACAGATTGAGCAGTTGACTGACCATCAGGCCGCCCACGATCGTTGACTCATGCCATCGTTCCCAAGGTCTTGCGGAAACGCGCCAGGGACAGGGAGAACAGAACCGTCCCGATTACGGCAAGAGCCGCGAATTGCCGCCAGGCAACCGAAATCCCTGCCCCTCGATAGAGGATGGCCTGGGCGAGCGAGACGAAATGGGTGGTCGGCGCCGCCAGCATGAGCTTCTGCACCCAATCGGGCATGCTCTCGAACGGAGTGATGGCGCCGGAAAGCATCAGCAATGGGAGCACGCTAATGACCATCAACAGTCCCAGTTGCGGCATCGAACGTGCCACCGTGCCCAGAAAGATGCCCAGCGAAGTCGTGGCGAACAGGTGCAGCGCCAGCCCCAGGACGAACAGGGCGATCGAGCCTTGGATCGGCACTCCGAGCCAGCCCTGCACGACGAAGACGAGCGACGCCGTCGCCACGAGGACCACCACCAGGCCCATGGCCCACACCTTGGCCATCATGATTTCGAACGGGGTCAGCGGCATCACCAGCAAATGTTCGATGGTGCCGTGCTCGCGCTCGCGGACCAGCGCCGCGCCGGTGAGAATGATGGACAGCGCGGTGATGCTGTTGATCAGCTCCATCACCGCACCGTACCACACCGAGTTCAGATTCGGATTGAAGAGCACGCGCACTTCGGGTTCGACCGGCAGGACGGCGGCCGCGCGATGGCGCTGGACGAACCCCGTCACCTCGTCGTTGACGATGATATGGATATAGCCGTTGCCGAGGAAGGCCTGCGTCATACGCGTGGCGTCGACGTTGACCTGGATCGTCGGCTGGCGCCCCGCCAGCACGTCGCGCTGGAAATGGGGCGGGATATCGAGGACGAAGGTGTAGAGGCCCACATCCATGCCGGAGTCGGTGGCGGGTTGTTCTATGATGGCCGGAACCAGGAAACGGGGCGGATAGAAGGCGTTGACGATGCGTTGCGACAGTTGCGAGCGGTCTTCGTCGACGATGGCGATGGGCGCCTTGTGCAGCGATTCGGGGACGCCTGTGGCGACTATATAGATCTGACCGCTGAACGCGAACCCGATGATGATCAACATCATGGTGTCGCGGCTGAGGCTGCGCAACTCCTTGACGCCGAGATAGAAAATGTTGAGCAGGGTGTGCATGGCCTACCTGGAGCTCAGAAGCCGCCGGGCGTTGATCGCCCAGCGTGGATGATTGGGTTGTACATCCGGGAACGCCTGGGTCTCCGGATTTTCCAAACTCGGAACATAGGATCTGAAAGCCTAGCTCCCACGACTCAGCCGGCGCAGTTCCTCTCTGGCGCTGACACTGAACTCTTTCAGAGGGTCTGCGCGCCCTTCAGCCGTCATTTTGTGCACTTCTTCCACGGATAGATTGGGTCGAAAATACTGTTCCACGATGTTTTTTATTGTTTGGTCCGCGGCATCAACGACCGCATCCGACGAAGTAAGCCTGATACGGTTCAGAAGCGCATAGGCATTCATTAATGTTCCAGGATTCTCGAGCGTGTGACTGAAGGCATCAATCGCCAACTTGGAGCATTCATTGATGAACTCGGTGTAGACCAGTTCACGCCGTCGAATTTCCGCATTCACCGATTCCCGCCGGCTTTGGGCTCTTTGCGTAAACCATGCGGTCGTGATAGTGGAAGCCCCTCCCACCAGAGACCCGAGAACAGCGGCGAGCGCGCTGATGATGGACTGATTCATTGCAGGTACTTCTTCTTATGGACATGAAAAATCCGTTGGCTTTTCCGCGAGATCAACGCTCCTGTTTTTTCAGCAGCGCGATGGCCAAGGCCAGGATCACGAGAATGGCGAGGGCGAGCGGCAGTAGCAAGGAACTGAGATCGGCGAAACCCAGTGCCTTGGAGAAGGTACCGCGGCAGATGGTCAGGAAATACGTACCGGGGAAAACCTCCCCGGTGAAGCGGGCCCCGCCCTCCAGAGACGCCACCGGGTCGATCAACCCGGAAAAGCGGGAGGACGGAATGAAAGTGGCCAGGAAGCTGGCGTAAATGGCGGCGACCTGGGTGCGGGTGAAAGCCGAGATCAACAGCCCGAGGCCCGTGGAGGCGCCCACGAAGAGCAGCGCGGCCAAGGTCAGAAACAGGAAGTCGCCCTTGTGCGGCACACCGAAAACGAACACCGCCATGGCACACAGCAGGAAGAAGTTGACCATTCCCATGGCGATATAGGGCAGTTGCTTGCCGACCAGAAACTCCAGTTTGCTGACGGGCGTGACGTAGAGATTGGTAATGGAGCCGAGTTCCTTTTCGCGCACCACGCTGAGCGCGCTGAGCATGGCCGAGATCATCATCAGCAGCATCGGGATCACGGCCGGCACGATGGCCACCAGACTCTTGACGTCGGGGTTGTAGCGATAGCGCGTTTCGATGTCTATCAACCCGGCAGGCACACCGCTCGTCGCACGGTGCCGCGCTTGCTCCATCAGCCAGCCTTGGTGCATGGCCACCACATAGCTGCGCAGGGTTTCGGCGCGGAAAGGCATGGCGCCGTCGATCCAGGTGCCGATTTTGACCGCGTCGCCGCGTTCGGCATCGCGCTCGAAGTTGGGCGGCATTTCCAGCGCCAGGCTCAGTTCGCCGCTGCGCATGCGGTGATCGAGGTCGTCGTAGTCGGTGATCGGCGACTGCTCGATGAAGTAGCGCGAAGAACCGCCGACCTCGAGGGCGTAGTTCTGACTGAGCAGGGTCTGGTCGCGGTCGAGCACGGCAAAGCGCAGATTCTCGACGTCCATACTGATGCCGTAACCGAAGGCGACCATCAGAAGCAGCGTGCCGAGCAGGGCGACCGATCCGCGGACGGGGTCGCGGCGCAGTTCCAGCGTTTCGCGCAGGGTGTAGCTGAACAGGCGCCGTAGGCTGAAGCGGGCGCTGGGTTGGGCAGAATGGCCGTGCGCCGGGGCCGAGGTCTGGACGGGCGTGCCGGCGGCCTGGGTTGGGCCCGCGCCCGCCGGCTCGTCGGCTAGGCCGCTCGCTTCCTTCAGATAATCGATGAAGGCCTCTTCCAGCGTGGCACAGCCGCTCTGCTCGACCAGCGCGGCGGGGCTGTCGCTGGCGAGCACCTTGCCCGCGTGCATCAGCGAGATGCGGTCGCAGCGCTCGGCCTCGTTCATGAAGTGGGTGGAAATGAAGATGGTGACCTGATCGCGGCGCGAAAGGTCGATGATCAGCTCCCAGGAATCGTCGCGCGCCACTGGATCGACGCCGGAGGTCGGCTCGTCGAGGATCAGGAGATCCGGCCGGTGGATCACCGCCACCGCCAGCGACAGGCGCTGGCGCACGCCCAGCGGCAAGGCATCGGGCAGGGTGTTCATGACCGGACCGAGCTGGAAACGCTCCGCCAGCTCGGCGACGCGGGCGGGGATCTCGGCATTGGGCAGATGGAACAGCTTGGCGTGCAGTTCCAGGTTTTGCCGCACGGTCAGCTCGGAATAGAGGGAGAAGGCTTGCGTCATGTAGCCAACGCGCTGGCGGGTGGCCAGGTTGCCGGCGTCGAGGACTTGGCCGAGCAGTCTGGCCTCGCCTTCGGAAGGCGGCAGCAGGCCGGTGAGCATTTTCATGGTGGTCGATTTGCCGCAACCGTTGGAGCCGAGGAAGCCGAAGATCTCGCCCCGCTCGATACGCAGGCTGACATGATCGACGGCGACGAAATCGCCGAAGCGCATGGTGAGATCGTGGGCCTCGATGGCGATTTCCGGCGCGCCGGAGGTCGCGCGGGGCGGAATCACCACTTCCCGGTGGCCCTTGCGCTTTTCCTCCGGCAGCAGCCGGATGAAGGCCGCTTCCAGGGTGTCGGCGCCGGTGCGCGCGCGCAGTTCGGACGCGGTGCCGGTGGCGAGGACCCGGCCCGCCTCCATCGCTACCAGCCAGTCGAAGCGCTCCGCCTCGTCCATGTAGGCCGTCGAGACCAGCACGCTCATGCCGGCACGGCGCGCGCGCAGGCGGTCGATCAGATCCCAGAACTGGGCGCGCGACAGCGGATCGACGCCGGTGGTCGGTTCATCCAGCACCAGGAGGTCGGGATCGTGGATCAGTGAGCAGCACAGTCCCAGCTTCTGCTTCATGCCGCCCGACAGCTTCCCCGCCGGACGGTCGCGAAACGGCGCGAGACCGGTGCTTTCCAAGAGTTCCGCAATCCGCGCGTCGCGTTCGGCCCGATCCTGGCCGAACAGCCGGCCGAAGAAATCCACGTTCTCGAACACCGACAGGGTGGGATAGAGGTTCTTGCCCAATCCCTGCGGCATGTAGGCGATGCGCGGGCAGACGGCGCGGCGGTGCCCGGCGTCGGCGATGTCGCCGCCCAGCACCTCGATGTGGCCCTCCTGGACCGCCCGGGCACCTGTCACTAAAGAGAACAGACTGGATTTGCCGCTCTGAAATGCTTGGAAAAATCTCGAAAATCTAAGCATTTCTTCCTGCTTCTTCGAGGCTAGCGTAACTTTTGCGCAACCAGAGCCCTAATCACTAGGAAACTCAAAATTTGAGCATTTATAATCGTGCTGAATTATGGTTAGCCTTCTTTGTGGAGGTGAACCATGATCCCAGCCGACAGCCCTTTGCCTTTTGGCGAAGCC
>CAIMUS010000175.1 GCA_903844665.1 uncultured Pseudomonadota bacterium | reverse complement strand
GGCATGAAAAAATTAAGTTATTCAAACAGTTACTTATAAATGATTCGCAACAGTTTTGGAACACTACCGTCAATTTAAAGCCAAGCTGGTGGCCTAAAAAATGGCGGAATCAATAGGTTACGTGAAAAGTTAGTGCCATTCCGCACACCCTCTATTCGGAATTGGAATATAATTTCTGCGCTTATCCATTAGTTTCCAGTTCAGCCCGCTATGGAATCCATACCGATTCCAAACAACAAAAAAGGCTTAGTCGTTTAACTAAGCCTTTGATTTTATTGGCTGGGGGACGTGGATTCGAACCACGGTTGACGGAGTCAGAGTCCGCTGTCCTACCGCTAGACGATCCCCCAAGAAACCCGTTAACGCTTGGAGTACTGGGTGGCGCGCCGCGCCTTGCGCAGGCCGACCTTCTTGCGCTCCACCTCGCGGGCGTCGCGGGTGAGGAAACCGGCTTTGCGCAGTTTTCCCCGTAGATTTTCATCGTAGCTGAGCAGCGCCCGGCTGAGCCCGTGCCGGATGGCGCCGGCCTGACCGCTCATGCCACCACCGGTGACGGTGATATAAGCATCGAACTTGTCGGCCAGTTCGACCAGTTCCAGCGGTTGCCGCATGATCATGCGGGAGGTCTCGCGACCGAAATACTGTTCCACCGAACGGCGGTTGATCGTGATAGCGCCTGTTCCGGGGCGCAGAAAAACCCGCGCCGTGGAGGTCTTGCGCCGACCGGTACCGTAATATTGAGTTTCTGCCATGGTGCGTATCCGTTAGTCCGAACGCGTTAGATTGCCAGCGGGCGCGGCTGTTGGGCGGCATGCCGATGTTCGGGGCCGGCAAAAACTTTCAGCTTGCGATACATCGCCCGCCCCAGGGGATTCTTGGGCAGCATCCCCTTGACTGCATGCTCGATTGCTCTCTCGGGCGTTGTTTTCAGCAGCTTGTCCAGGGTGATGGATTTAAGGCCGCCGATATAACCGCTGTGCCGGTAGTAGACTTTATCGGCTCTCTTATTGCCGGTCACCCGCACTTTCGCGGCGTTGACCACGATAATGTAATCGCCGGTATCGACATGGGGGGTGTATTCAGGCTTATGCTTGCCGCGCAGGCGGCGCGCAATTTCGCAAGACAGCCGACCCAGAACCTTGTCCGTGGCATCCACCACATACCAGTCACGCTTGACCTCCGCTGGCTTGGCTGAGAATGTTTTCATATCCGCTCCAAAGCAACCCATGTCTTCGATAAAGACCAAAAATTCTACAAGAGCTTTCGCGCTTTGACAAGCCCTGGATGCAACGACGGTAGGGCAATCGCATCTAAATGTTAAGCACTTTCAATAGTAATTCTCGTCCCAGCCGCTCATGAGGCGTTTCGTTTGGAAACCGACTTTGGCCGTCTTCTCTTGTTTGAGCAAATGCAGAGCAATCCGTCGCAGGGTGGCGAAGTTCTCATCCGCATGCCCTTGCCGGACACGGCAGTCATCCTCACGAAAGGCGACGTCCAAGACCCAGTGCAAACGGTTTTCAATCCCCCAGTGACTCCGGACGGCCGAACTGAGTTTGGCGCTGGTCGACCAGATGCGGCGAACTTCAATACGGCCACGAGGAGAGCTTGGCTGGACGTACTGACTCAGCGCCGACGCCAGCGCTTCGCCGAGGATCCCCGCGCAGTGGGCGAATGGAGTCTAACGAGTGATGGCGCCGACGGGTTTCGGTTCCGTTGCGATGCGCGGCTCCGGCCGGACGTCCAACCCATCCTGAATAAACGGTAGATCAACTGCCGCTAAGCTTTCCACCCTGTACTTCCTCGATCGCTTACTTTGCGGTCGCGACGTCGGGCAGATCCAGATAAGCGTCAACTCTTAATCCCACGGGCAGGTTGGCGTCGCGCTCAAGGTCAATCAGAACCTCGAGCACCCGAGTATCAACCCGCTCGCCAGGACGCTCGCTGCGCAGCTTTTTGACGCCCATAACGCTTCCGACCCGCGAGACCCGTCCGGAGAAGCGCCGCTCGCCATAGGCATCGGCCTGGACATAGGCGGTCTGCCCTAGTGGTCCGTCAGCGTTGCTTTGACGAGATAAATGGGCCAAACTCTACCGGCGTACACAGTGATCAGTCGGGTTTACGACGGCGGATGCACGGATCAAGCTCAAGCGGCTTTACCCGTCACTGCAACGCTGACGTGCT
>CAIMUS010000174.1 GCA_903844665.1 uncultured Pseudomonadota bacterium | reverse complement strand
GGCATGAAAAAATTAAGTTATTCAAACAGTTGCTTATAAATGATGAGCAACTGTTTTGGAACACTACCGTCAATTTAAAGCCAAGCTGGTGGCCTAAAAAATAGCGGAATCAATAGGTTACGTGAAAAGTTAGTGCCATTCGGTGTAGACCCCGTTCAATTGCCGCATGCCCTTGGAGAGATTGCCGTCCGGCGTTTCGACCAGCAGATGATAGTGGTTGTCCATTAAACAATAAGCATGAATGGCCCGGTTGCAATCCCGCACGACCTCGGACATCACGCCCAGAAACAGGCGCCTATCCTGCTCACCCAGGAAAATCGCCTCCCCTCCATCCCCGCGGGAAGTGACGTGATACAACGCACCGGCAAATTCGATTCTCAAGGGTCTGGACATAAACCAAAGCTATTGCAAATCATGGCAAAAGACAAGACCTGACCCCTTCTTTTTCTTCTTTTAGCAAAAGACAAGACCTGACCCCTTCCTTTCTAATCACGCTGGAAAGCTGCTGTATTTACTTCCAAATCACTGTTTGTATATCCTAGATTGTTGAGTTTCTCTCTGGCTTCCTCATCTCTGGCCTTTTTCTTATCAGCTTCTTTCTCTGCACCCGCTTCCTCAGGGGCTTCCTGCTCTTCACCCTGCTCTTCGATGTCTAGAAACATCTCAAGACTAAAGACAAGCTCTGGAGCTTGATCAGGCTCTGTTTTGTTACCCCATTTTGCGAGACATTTGGTAGGGACTTCCACAAAATACAAAGAAACAATCCCTTCTTCGTTCGCTTTCCCTTTGCGGGATTCTTTTTCGCCGTTGATCATAATCTCATAAGGCGCCTCTTCAATAAATTTTTTACTCGGATCATAAAAGCGAATTTTAATACAATTCACCCGTCTTTCACAAGGACTCCCTTCCGCCACTTGAATCTGCCGATCATAGAAGCGACATGCGAAGGTATCATGGGTTTCCGAATAATCCCGCCGTTCGTCTGGAAGCCGTTCGCTGCGTCGCTGCTCCCCGTCCGACCAGAACCGCCTGCGACAACCGGCCACTCCCTCTTTGGCCCTTGGGCATGGCCATTTGGTGGGGCTTACCCGGCTGCCCTTATGAAACAACAATACAATCACCCGGCGGTTCGGCGCATTCTCCTCATCCCGCTCAGTCTTGTCTTTGGCCCGAGCATATTCCTGTTCTTTCGTCTGCGAAAACAATAACAAGGGATTGAATTCACTACATCCTTGATAATCACCCTTGCCACGTGGATCCTCTCCCCCGCGCCAGAAAGTCTTTGTTTTTATCAAGTATGAAATCCGGCCCACAAATAGCATCCATATAAGCACGAAATAACCCCTTGCGTTTAGCCGAATTATTTTTATACTCGGCAACGCTCGGGGGATTACCGGCAGGCTGGGGTTGTGCGTGGGCAGCTTCCATTGGCTCAGCGTCAGGGGGGAGTGGTTCAGGTGGTTGTTGCTTACTCTCCTTCGCCTTCGCAATTTCCTCGACCATGACCGTCAGCGCATGCTTCTTCCAGTCATCATTGCCAACCGGTTGACTGTAAAGCTCTTCCCATAAATCGGTGTCTCGGGTCAGCAGGCCGTAAATCGCCGTCGCTCGTCGGCCACTCAACTGTTTATTATAGTCATCATTGCCTACCGGGTCAGCATGTCCAAAGATGAAGAGCGGACATCCTGGATGGTCATGCATCAGTTGTTTCAGGTAATCCACCTCAGGCTTGACTTCCGGACGCACAAAGGACGAGTCGAAATCGAACCGCACATCATCCACCCGCCAGCAGGCGACCGGATTGATCCTGGCTCTGAGCGTATTGTATTCATCGGTCGTCGTAGGGGCAACCAGGGCATCGGCCTTGTTTTCTTTCGAATATTCTGCTGCCATGCCCCCTTCCGACACGGAGTATAGCGGTTCATTGGAGGTTTTGTTCATGATCCTGGCCACTCTTGAGGATTTTTTACCTAACAGCCATGCACTTTTTTGAGCTTGGCCTGCGTCTTAGGTCCGCAAATACCGTCCACCAGCAGTTCTTCGTCACACTGAAATTCCTCCACCGCCGCCTTGAACCTCATCTCGCTGTCCTCATCATCGCTGTCTTCCAATGATCCGGCAAAATAACCGAGATTTTTCAAGCGTGCCTTCTGCCCTGAAATCTCCTCTACAGGATCGAGGTGGCCGATTTGCAACGTTATTGCCGTCTCGTTGAGTGGCGTGTCGGGATCGTGGATCACCAGCAAGGCCTTTTCTGCAGTGGCCGGGATTTCCTGTTGCAGGCGCCCACGGCTGTCCGTCGTCAACTCGAAGACTTGATTCTCTACATGCAAGTCACAGCGGGCGTTGGCAATCGGCTTGTAGTACAGGTTCTCCAGCACCAACCGCAGTTCAAGCGGCGATTGCTTGAGCTGGAAAGTATGCCGCTGCTCCGTATTACCGGGTTCCTGCTTTTTGTCTTTATCCGGAATATACAACTCGTCGCCGGGATAGAGCACATTCGGGTTCTGACGCTTCTTCTTCAGCTCCGCATTGTTGGCATCGTTCCAGATCACTTGGTAGTCGGTGAAGCCGTACTGGCGCGCGATGGAAGATAAATGTTCACCTTGCTCGACAGTATGATACATACCCCTTTCCCCCTCTCCGACAATCCGTCAGCCAATCAACACGACGGGACAACCCACCACGAGCACCCCGCCGTGGGCCGTCATATCGCCCAGGCGTGCCGCCGGCTGGCCGCCGATGATAACCTTGGCGGAACCCAGCGCAATCACATCCGGCGGACCCGCACAGAGACACGGATCGCCGACCCGCGCGGCGGGCATGCCGCCGATCAGCACCTGTGGGCAACCCGGCGGCAACACCGGTCCGCCTACATGCGGCGCCAACCCTGTCACCATCGGACAGGTATGCATATCTCCCACTCGGGCGGCTGGAGGCATCGTCGTTGACCTCTATTTACGGTTCCAGGTAGTGCGGTGCAACTCGGGAAAGGTAATCTGGCAAAGCCCCGGATCGATGCCATCCACCCGTGCCAATCCCTTCTCATCCAGGGTACCGCTGGCCACACTCCCATCCGGCAGCGTAATCTCATATTTTTCACCGGGAACCGGGTTATCCTGTTCATCCACCAGCGCGATCTCGATCCAGCTTTTCTTTTTTTCCGTTACCGGCGTTCCAGGTACTGTCTCCCCTGGTCCCGGCAGGCTCGGCACGGTTTCAAACGCGCTTGCTGCCGCCGCTGCCGCCGCGGCGGGTGGCTTGAACGGTGGCGCCGGCGCCTTGCCGTATTTACCCGACTGCCTGACCCGCTGCCGGGCTTTGACTTCGGCCATCTCGCCCGGATCGGCCTTATCGGCTTCCAAAGCTCTGGTCGGCGCCGCCGCCGGTACGGCGGCACCGGCCGACCCCGACCCCGGCCCCGACCCCGGCCCGCTGGCGATCTTGACCAGTCCGCCGTCGATCGTCACCACCGCGCCCTTGATAGTTACGCCCGCCGCATCGATCACGACGTTGCTGCCGCCGCACTTGAGGGTGATCCCGCTCATGGACTCGATCACGATGCCCATGGCTTTGAGGTAATAGTTATTGCTGGTCTGCTCTGAGTGATTGGCCTTGAAGACCTCGATTACATCGCCGGTTACCGTGAAGGAGTGGCTGCCACCGATTTCAATGGCTTCTTTGCCAACCACTGTCAGATGACGATCCTTGCCGATCTTTTCCAGATGATCGCTATCGACGATCTCATGGCGATTGTTCTCGACATGCTCGAATTTGTCTTTCTTGACGATCAAATGCCGGTCCTGACCGATCCACTCGTAACGGTCATTTTTCACCCGGAGGTCCTGATTCTTTTCCGCATGGATAAAGAACTGTTCTTCGCCTTTCTTGTCTTCGAACCGGATTTCATTGAACCCACCCCCGCCCTTGCTGGAATTGCTCTTCAAGGTCGTCATCGTGGCGTTGCCGGGGAGATCATAAGGCGGCATGCTGACGCCGTTGTAAACCCGACCGGTGATAAGAGGCCGGTCCGGATCGCCTTCCAGGAATTCCACGATTACCTCCTGGCCGATCCGCGGCAGCGCCATTCCGCCCCAATGCGCGCCCGCCCAGACCTGGGCCACCCGTATCCAGCAGGAACTGGTTTCGTCCGCCTTGCCGCTGCGATCCCAGTGAAACAGGACTTTGACGCGGCCGTATTGATCGGTCCAGATTTCCTCGCCGGCCTTGCCGACCACCATCGCCGTCTGCGGTCCCTGGATGAGCGGTTTCGGCGTAAGCCGTGACGGACGGTAAGACTGCTGGGCGTCCATGGCCGTGAAACTGCACGTGTACTCCTCGCCAGCCGCCGCCTGCGCAACCGCGGCAAACTCATTGGATTGCAACTGGTAGTCGGCCGCAACGATCAGGTACTGACGATTCTGATCGGCGCGCGGACAATCCACCAGTTTGAACAACGCGCCGGTCGTCAGACCGCGCGCGTTGGTCTGCCCCTGCGCCAACTCATAATCGACCTGCAACTCCTCGATGCGGACGCGGCAATAATGGTCGCTATCGGCGGATTGCTCATAGCCGCCAGGATAATCGTAGATCTCCAGATCGGGGTAGGCATGCGACCGGGCAACGGCGCGTTTATTCAGTAGATACTTCCTCGGCGCCTTGAAATCGAAGTCGTTCAACTCACAGACGCCCGGCTGCACCTGTTGGGCGATCGACCAACTGGAGATATGTTCACGACCTCCCATATCCTGGGCGCCAGACGCAAAGTAAGGCAACTGCTCATAGTTGGGAACAGGATCGTGGGCACTGTGAGAATCGGCCAGCACCAGGGTATGATTGCCGTTGTGGTGTTTGAAGGGCTACCAAACTTAAGGCGGGACAGTTCTGTTGAGTGCGTTTTACGCACCATAAACATGCCGTGCTTGGCGCGCGGGCGTGTGGTGCGTGGAACGCACCCTACGCCTTACTACTCAGGTGTCCCGGCTTAAGTGGATACCCCACTTTGGAAATCAGAAGTTACCTCTTCAAAAATAAACGGCACATCGACACTGGCAACCGGAATACGCACCAAGGAAGATGTTGGTGAAAAGTAAAAGAACGACAGGCCTGCACCCTCTCTTACCAGTTGTCCGTTTTTGTAATACAGAACATACTCTGTGGGTTGAACTTTGATGAACTTAAAGCCAAACATATCAGACTCCTATTCATTTAAGAGAGTTGTTTGATAGCGCTGCACCAAATGGAACAGACGGCACGGCGTCGCCTTTTTCGTTGAGATTTCAGGCATCCCACCAAGCGGGAAGAGTCTCTTCCCGTACAGTCCGGTCGGCGCACGCCCGACTCCCATACAGGTACACCGCCAATGGCGCCAGCGCCTCCGCCGGCGAGCAACCACCCTTTCATTGTTGCTCCCGGATCGCGATCTGAATGTGATGCAGGCCGAAGGCCGGAATCCGGGGGTCATGGGCGGAACCTGGATTGCGCTTCGCCAACTCCGCTCCATCCAGGCTACACCGGCTTTGGTTCTTACAGTGTATACTGTTTGCCGCCTTCCTCGCATGACTGTCCAGCGATCGATGCTGGCGACCAGGTTCCCGGTCGAATCCGCCGCGGTACGGCCGGACCTAATACTGCTAATGGTATGGTTCTCAATCCCTATAAAGGCGTCATTCGCCGGTTCCTGGTGCTGCTGCGCCACCTGCTCGGCTTGCTGGCGGGTGGCGTCGTCGCCCAAACGCGTGCGCTGCCACCGGAGCAAAAGCAGGGTCTGCATCACCTGGGCAGGCGCGTGGCCACCGCTGTCTTCCAACCCCTGCTAAATCGGGAGATCGTCAACCTGCCGTTTTCCGGGCAGTTGCGCCGCCGCTTGGAATTGGCCGGCCCGACTTACGTCAAGTTGGGTCAGATCATGGCGGTGCGCGAGGACATGCTCCCGAAAGCCATCACCGACGAACTCAAAAACCTCTTCGATAATCTCCCCGAACTGCCCTTCTCTCAGATTCGCACCGTCATCGAAGGCGAGCTCCAACGCCGGCTCGAGGAGGTATTCAGTGAGGTCGACGAACGGCCGCTGGCGTCGGCTTCTATCGCCCAGGTTCATCGGGCCAGGCTCAACAGCGGCGATCAGGTGGTCATCAAGGTGATGAAACCCGGGATCCGCGACGCGATCATGGCGGAATTAAGACTGCTCACCCTGCTGGGAAAAGTGCTGCAACGGATCGTCCCCGAATATCAGCCCCGCTATATGATAGACGAATTCAACAGCTATACCGCGCGCGAGATCGATTTCACCTTCGAAGCCGACAATGGCGAAATGTTTGCCCAAAACTTCAGGGACACGCCCGAGGTGGTCTTTCCCAGGATATACCGTGACCTGAGCACCAGGAACATCCTCACCATGGATTTCCTGGACGGCTTTAAACCCGGCGCCCCCCAGACCTTTGCTCTCAGCGACGCGCAGCGGGACCGGGGCATCGAGTTGGGCGCCGAAGCTATTTTGCGGATGCTTTACCAGCACGGTTTTTTTCATGCCGATCTGCATGCCGGGAACTTGTTGGTTCTGCCGGGGGAGCCGATCCGAATCGGTTTTATCGATCTGGGTATGGTGGGCCGCTTTGAAGAAGAGACCCGCCATCGGATGCTGTATTACTTCCACGCCCTGGTGAACCAGGATATCGAGGGATCCGTACAATATCTCAGCGCGCTCGCGCGGGTGGAGGAAGACAGCGATCTACCGGGTTTTCGCCGGGCCCTGGCCGATTTGTCCAGACGCTTCGTGATGCATTCGGCCGAGGGCGAATTCAGCGTGGCCCGGTTGATTCTGGAATCGATCGGGTTGGGGGGAAGGTATCGGGTATTTTTCCGCGTCGAACTGGTGCTCATGGTCAAGGCGCTGATCACCTTCGAAGGCGTTGGCCGGATGTTGAACGGCCGGCTGGATGTCGTCGCCGTCACGCAGAAACACGTCGGCCGGATTTTTCGGCAACAGTACCGACTCGCCGGGTTGACCGGCGAACTCCTTCGCCACACCTTCCGCACCACGCCCGAAGTCGTCGATTTTGTGACCCACCTGCCGGAACTGCTCAGTCAGGAACTGCGCGCCCTGCAGGAACCCACCCCGCCACCCCGTAAACCTGAGGCCGGGCTGGGCGGCAGCATTCTGGCGGGCGCCTGCCTGCTGAGCGGCGTTTTGACCCTGCTCGCGGGAGGACCGCCAGTGCTGTGGATGGCGCTCTTTTTCCTGGCTGTCTGGTTATACTGCTTTGGGAAGTGAACGTCGAGGTGGTCTCGCTTTGAAGCAAGACACCTCAGTCCCGGTTCAAGGAAAGGATCGCCCTTGCGGGGAATCGGGGGTATCCGATGTTGATGATTGGATGAAACTGGAGAGAATAGAGTGATATTTTTAATGGTGCCGAGGAGAGGACTTGAACCTCCACTGGGGTTACCCAACTAACACCTGAAGCTAGCGCGTCTACCAATTCCGCCACCCCGGCAAAACGTTGCACTGCGTGCAGCAACAACGAGCGCGCATTATACGACCCTGTCAAGGTCTTGGCAACCTACTGCCAATGACTTCCCGGTAAATTAGGGTTGGCGATCCGCACTTCGCGGCCGGGACCGATCAGGCCCAAATCGCGGGCGTAGTCGATGTCGTCGGGGGGAACATCCTCCAACTGGTCCCGCCCGGCCAGCAAGGGTTCGATCACCCGCCGCACCCGCTCTTCCTGCAGC
>CAIMUS010000173.1 GCA_903844665.1 uncultured Pseudomonadota bacterium | reverse complement strand
GGCATGAAAAAATTAAGTTATTCAAACAGTTGCTTATAAATGATGAGCAACTGTTTTGGAACACTACCGTCAATTTAAAGCCAAGCTGGTGGCCTAAAAAATAGCGGAATCAATAGGTTACGTGAAAAGTTAGTGCCATTCTGGTCTGTCCCCTATTTCTCACTACCTATTTCTCACTATCCTGGAGACCAATCGCCCGGAGATCAAACTGGTGATCCTGCGCGCGACCGATGTGCCGACCTATAGAGATAAAATTCGAGCTTGACCCTATTTTTCCCCTATAAGATAGAATGTGTATAATACGCACTATGAGTAGTGCCGAGCTGATCCGCGAAATCAAAGCCGCAGGCTGGATGTTTGATCGGGTGAATGGTTCCCATCACATCTTCACGCATCCGACGCGCTCTGGCATCGTGGTGGTGCCCCATCCAAAGAAGGACTTGGGTAAGGGGATTGGTCAAGGCGATCCGTAAACAGGCCGGTTTGGAGTGAGTTATGCGTTACCCGATTGCTATCGAACTTGGTGACGAAGCCCAGGCGTTCGGGGTCGTAGTGCCTGATCTGCCGGGGTGCTTTTCCGCTGGAGATACCCTGGATGAAGCGCTAAACAACGCAGAGGAAGCTGTTGTGGCATGGATCGACGCCATGCTCGACCGTGGCGAGGTGATTCCGCAACCTTCGCTCATTGATTCGCTGAGCGCTGCACATCCAGAGTTCGCAGGCTGGGTTTGGGCTGTGGTGAGCGTTGATCCTGCCCGCCTCGATGACAAAATCGAGCGTGTGAACATCACCCTGCCCCGACGCGTGCTGGCGCGGCTGGATGCGGCGGCTCGTGCCGCAGGGGAAACCCGTTCTGGTTATATCGCCAGAATCGCGTTGTCGTAGCAATCGAATAAGGTGATCCGTGCCCACCCTACCGGGCTCAAGACAACATTGCTACAATGCTAGACTTGACCCCTTTCCCTTTTTCTTGATGTTATTGACCTTTGCGTCTTGGCGGCTTGGCGTCAACCCTGCTGCGGCGCGGAAAAGGTACGCGGTACGTACCCTACCTGGCTGTTTCGTTTTCATTCGAATTGAGTGTGGTGCAATCCAAAACCGAGGTTTGTCCCCGTTTCCACCCCGACGCTTCGCCACGCCGCCAGATTCGTTTACCGGAGGCATCTTGCTGTCGTCGTGCATCGTCCGTCAATCTTCGCAGGTCACCGCCGAAGGAATCGACGATTTCCTCGCGGATTCTGTGCAAGTCGCAAATGATCGTGTCAGATAACGATTCAGTCGATAATCTGTTCATCGTCCAGCATCTCCTCAGGAGTACAAACGGTCGGTAGGGTGTAACCCAAGTCTTGGAGGACGGTGCGGACGCGTGGCAAGAGTCGGCGTAGCCTGGATGGAGCGGAGCTTGCGAAGCGCAATCCAGGTTCCTCCGGCCATGATCATCGGTTGGGCCATAGCAATCTACAGGAGAGCCAGCTTGCCAAGGTTGATAGCGATGCAAAGGAGGGTGCTCGCCGAAACGATGATCAAGGCCAACGTTCCATTTAAAGAAAGGGTGCATGCTATCCAACCGGGCGTTCATTCGGCGCAATACGCTAACGCTATTGCGTCCTACACGGGCTACGCGGGCTGCTGATCCGGCTCCGCGAGCGGACCACGAAACGGCAGCGGTTCCGATTCATCGTGGTCGCCGTCGTCGTCCAGGCGGACAATGACTTGCCCGGGGGTGGGAAAGCGGAGGTTCAGTTCCAGGGGCATGGCATCCTCTTATTTTTGACAGGAGACTTATGAGACTTTCCCACCGGCTCGAACAGCAGTATATTCTGTTTTGATTGGTCAGATTTGCGGTGTATACCATGGCTACAAGCAAAATACCACGTGTTCTTTCACAGTTGCGAGACTGGAAACTGGAAGACGCCAAGGCGCGTTTCAGCGAAGTGGTTCGCCTGGCGCGCGAGCAGGGACCACAGCGGGTCACGGTCTACGGCGAAGACGTCGTCGTCATCCTGTCAGCGGCCGATTATGCCCGGCTTGCCCCCACAGTGGAACAACCCAGTCTACCGGCCCTGTTGTCGCAGTCACCGCTGCGGGATCTGGATTTCGAGCAGGCTGGAATACCGAGTCCAGTACGGGATGTCACCCTGTGAGAGGCTGGTTGCTGGACACGAACGTCATCTCGGAATTGCGTAAGCCGCGCTGTCAGCAGACCGTGAAAATCTGGACAGAGCAGCAGCAACCCGACTCACTTTACCTCAGCCGAATTACGCTGGCGGAGATTCGCTTCGGCATCGAGCGCGTGACCGATACGACATTCCGCACCGAACTGTCGAACTGGCTGGATGAAACACTGCGCCCCTGGTTCGGAGAACGGATTCTCGAAATCGATGAAGAAGTCATTCTGGAATGGCGCCGGCTGGTCGAGCGCGGCAAAACAGTCGGCCACACTTTCAGTCAACCGGATCTGTTTATCGCCGCCACCGCAGTGGTACACCGTCTCTGTCTGGTAACCCGCAACGTCATGGATTTCCATCCCGCCGGCGTACCGGTTTTCGATCCCTGGAACAGCGCGTTGCATTTACCGGGCCGGGATACCATCACTTTCGCCACGCCCATTGCCGCCGATCTCAAGGCGGTCAGGGCCGTAGGTTGGGATGACGAAGGAATCTCAACGTAACCCCATACCGGGAAATGGTGGAGTTCGTTCCTCACTCCGACAATCATGCCGATTCACCTCGGCGTCCCTATGGATGAAAATCCGCCCGGTGCAGGGCCAATCGTAATTTTCACGGCAACCTACGAGTTGATCCTGACTGGTAGCCCATCATTCCCCATGGGGGCAACCGAATAAGGGTGCCAATACCTCACCACGCTCTCATCTTGAACAGGCGGCCCTGCTCGTTCTCATCGTGCAGGGTTAGGACGATCTCGCTCGCGTCGAACACCGGGCCGTCCTTCTCGCCGCGGACCGGTAGGTCCGAGTCGATCAAGGTGATGACCGGCTGGATGTCGAGGTCCGCATACCGGCGAATGATCGCAAGCAGATTGTCCTTTTTGCGGTTGTCAAGCGACTCGAACACGCCATCGTGGAAGGCGAATCGCGGGAATTTGGCATCAAGATGCGCACGCAGCACGGCCAAATCGAAGGCGATGCACAATAGCTTGCGATACGTGTGGCCGAGGTCGGCACTGGTAGTGTTGCCGGACTCGTCGAGAATTTCGGCCTTGAACTCCAGATGTCCCAAATGGTTTGACGACACGCTGAGGAGGGCCTTGCGGTCAATCACGTCTTCGACGATTTCACTGAAGAACAGGCGGATTGATGAGAACAGGCTGGTTTTGTCGGCATTCTGCAGCTCGACGTTGGCTTCGATCTGCGTCTGCAGATGACCGCGCTCCTCAGTCAGTGTGCGGATATCGGTGCGCAATTCCTGCAGGCGATGCAGGAAGCCGCGCTGGCGCTCCAGCGAGGTGATGTCAGCCCGCAGCGTCACCATCTCGTCAGAGACTTGCTTGTACTTATTGAACACGTCGGTAGTGCTCAGGAATGCCAAGATGTCCGAGCGCCGCTTGCCCAGGACGTTGAGTTCGGCATTTACGCGCTTTAGTTCGGTCTCGATCTCGCCGCGCTCTTCTTGAAGGTAGCCACGGCGCTCTTCAGTGATTGCACGGTTGAAGGCGATCAACTGCTCGAAGTCTTTTTTGATCTGCCCACGGAACAGTACACCGGCTTGCTGGAACAGGCGCTGCGCCTCGTCCGGGTTGAACAGTATCTGGTCATCTTCGAGCGAAGCGAGAATCTTCTTCTTGTTCTGGTCCAGCGAGTAGCGTTCAGCATTGAGCGCGGCGATTTGCTCGTCGATTTCATCGACCAATTGCTTGGTGCGATCCTTGTCCTGTGTTCGGAAGTCGAAGTCGTCAAGCAACTTTTGCTTCTTATCGGCTTCCTGCTGTTTGAGCAGCAAGATGCCCTCGACCTTGCTGATGTCTTCGATCGAGCCGCCTAACTCGTTCTTGACGATTTGTGCCGTCGCCTCCTTCTCCTTGAGCTGCTCTTCCTTTTCGTAGTGAGAGGTGACCAACTGGGCGTTGAAGCCCAGGATGTGCGCTAGGAAGGGCTTCCAGTCCGAATGCGCGGCGGCAAACTTGCGGAGGTGGAAGACATCGCGGAAATCCTCCTGTGAGCGCAACTGGTAGCCCAGGCCCTTGCGGTAGGACCAGGGCTTGAGCGCACGCCAGTCGAGGAGGCTGTCCAGCATGTCGCGGGCGTGGTCGAACGGCATGTCGAGATGGTCCCATTCGGACGCCGACAATGCGGTCAAATCCTGGCGGCCAGCCTGGTGCTTCTTGAAGCTGATCTTGCTCGCTTCTTCGACACTGCGGCGCACGGTCACGTAGGACGCATCGGCCAACTCGATCTCCAGGAAAAACACGAACTCCTTGAAGAGGTCGAGATGCTTGAACAGGAAGAATTTGGCGTCTCGCCTGGCAAGGAAGCAGAAATCAAGCAGGCGCCCCAGCGTGGTCTTGCCGAGGTTGTGCGTGTCCTTTTTGCGGTTCCCGGGCAGGCGGATTTCAGCCAAAATGACATTCAGGCCCGGTACGAAGTCCACGGGTTCGAACAGGTCCGGCTGGTTGCAATAGAGTTTAGACAGCTTCATTGGGCCCCACGTATTCCACGGCGTCGGTCTTGGGGCGATAGTCGATCAGTCCCAACAGGTAGAGAAAATTCAGCGCCGGCAGGAACAGCACGTCACCGCCGGTGACGTGCTCCTTTGTGTACTTGCGCAGTTCGTCGTAGTCGTCGAGACGGCGTTTTTTCAGCCGTGCCAGCAATAACAGCGACACATTGATGACCGTGCGATCGGGGTGCGAGTGCTTAGTCGGTCTTAGCATCGCCCACCTCCCCGATATCACAGTTCCAATACATGTAGAAGAGCATGGCGCGCGTTAGGCGCTTGTGTGCGTGTTGGCGCAAAACAGGATCGCGATTGAACAGCAGATCCACCAGGTACTCCATGACTTGGTCGAAGGTCTGGTAGTCCTTGCGCTTGGCGATAATTTTGAGCTGGAACTCATCAACCACCGATTCGTACATGCGCAGCAGTTCGAGGTTTTCCGGCGCGGCCAGAAAGGTGCGAATCTGCGCCGTCTCTTTCAAGTACTTCTTGCGCTGCGCCTTGGCATACTCGTCGCTCATGTTGTTGAGCACGTTCTTTTGCTCATAGGTCACTCGCGGCGTCGGCGGATCGTCCAGCACCGCGGACATGCCATCCATCTGACGCGCCAGCGCTTGCACAACCTCAGCCAAATCGTCGGGGCTGACGATCAAGGGCGAATCGACCGGATCGAGGCTGACCAGCTTCGGTACCTCGGGGAATGTTTTCAGCCAGATTTCCAGTTGCTCGAATCCACACAGGTAGATCGACGCTTCGGGAATGCTGCACTCCTTGGCGATGTGCGCACGAATCTCGCTCTCGGCATTGCCGGCCAGCCGCCGATTGGCAAACAACATGTAGTTATCTAGCTGCTTGTTCGCGCGTAGATTCTTGATACGCGGAATCTCCTTGCCTAGCACTGTGTTCGCGGCCGAGGTGCTAAAGAAGTCGGATTCAGAGAAATTGCGGTTGTAGCCGTTGGTGTGCTTGGCCTGGATGATGGTCGTACCAACCCAGGGCGCTGCCTTGCTGGGATGAAGCTCTGCGGTCCCGACGAACTTGGCGTCGCGGCCGCCATCGGGCCCCTTGGCGAAGCCCTGCACGGAAATTCCGAGCAGGCGCTGGCAGAGGATCACGATCAGATTCTCGAACTGCGCTTCGCTCAGGTCTTCATATGCGTACTTCACCAGAACCTCGCCGTCGTGTCGCAAATCGTGTCGAACTCGTGGTCGGGTATAGGCCACCTAACCGGTTATTCTATAGCTCTGCGCAGTTTTGCTCCACACAATCAACAGCGACCTCTTTAAGTCCAGCCTGCTCGAACCATTGGCGAATAGCGCTCCACCACCGCCTTTGGTCCCCCCGTACCGCCCCGTTTGTTGTATCATGTTGCCACTCGATTCGCCGGGGAGAATCCGAACATGGTAGAGATTAAACGGTTAGACACCACCACCCCCGATTTTTGGGAGCGCCTGAAGACCCTGGTGGAGTGGGACAGCGCCGCCGCCGCGACGGTGACCCAAACCGTACAGGATATTATCGAGCAGGTGCGCCAACGCGGTGACGCGGCCCTGCTGGAATACACTCGGCGCTTCGATCGGGTGGAGGCGACGGCGATGGCCGAACTGGAAATCCCCGCCGCCCGCCTGCGCCAGGCGCTGGCGGCTATTTCCCAGGAACAACGCCAGGCGCTGGAACTGGCGACGGCGCGGCTGCGGGCCTATGCCGAGCACCAGAAATTGAGCGATTGGAGCTTCACCGAAGCCGATGGCACCCGGCTCGGGCAGCAGGTGACTCCCCTGGACAGCGTCGGGCTGTATGTTCCCGGCGGCAAGGCGGCTTATCCCTCGTCGGTGCTGATGAACGCCATTCCCGCCAAAGTGGCGGGTGTCGGCCTGCTGATCATGGTCGTGCCGACCCCGGCCGGTGCAGTCAACGAGCTGGTGCTGGCCGCCGCCGCGGTGGCCGGGGTGGATCGGGTGTTCGCCATCGGCGGCGCACAGGCGGTCGCGGCCCTGGCTTATGGCACGGCCACCGTCCCCCGGGTGGATAAGATCGTCGGCCCCGGCAATATCTACGTGGCCACCGCCAAGCGCTTGGTCTACGGGGTGGTCGGCATCGATATGATCGCCGGTCCCTCCGAGATTCTGATCGTCTGCGATGGCCAGACCGACCCCGATTGGATCGCCATGGATCTGTTTTCCCAGGCCGAGCATGACGAAGACGCCCAGCCTATTTTGCTCACGCCGGATGCCGCTTTGCTGGACCGGGTGCAGGCCAGCATCGATAAACTGCTGCCAGGAATGGAGCGGCGCGAAATTATCGCCGCCTCGCTGGCGCGCCGCGCCGCTTTCATCCTGGTTAAAGATCTCCAGGACGCCGCCGGGATCAGCAATTTCATCGCCCCGGAACATCTGGAATTATCGGTCGCCGACCCGGAAGCGCTGCTGCCCCAGATCCGCCATGCCGGCGCGATTTTCCTGGGCCGCTATACCGCCGAGGCCCTGGGCGACTATTGCGCCGGCCCCAACCATGTCTTGCCGACGGCGCGCACCGCCCGCTTTTCCTCGCCCCTGGGGGTGTACGATTTCCAAAAACGCTCCACCCTGTTGCACTGTTCCGCCGCCGGCGCGGCGGCGCTGGGAAAAACGGCGGCCGTATTGGCCAGAGGCGAGGGGCTGACGGCCCATGCCCGTTCCGCCGAACTGCGCCTGAGCGGGGAGTCGACTTGACCGCGCTGACGCCGGCAGACCTGATCCGCCCTGAAATCCGGGCGCTCAGCCCCTATCATGTCCCCGACGCCACCGGCATGATCAAGCTGGACGCCATGGAAAATCCATACAGCTGGCCGGCCGAACTGATCGATGGCTGGCTGGCGGTCTTACGCACCGCGCCGCTGAATCGTTATCCCGATCCCCAGGCCCGGCGGCTGCAAGCCCGCTTGCGCGAGGCGATGGCCATTCCCGCCGGCGCGGCGCTGATATTGGGCAATGGCTCCGACGAGCTGATCCAGTTGCTCATCCTGGCGCTGGCCGGGTCGGGACGGGCGGTGCTCGCGCCCGAACCCAGTTTCGTGATGTATCGTTCGATCGCCGCTTTCGTGGGCATGCGCTATCTGGCCGTACCCTTGCGGGCGGATGACTTCGGTCTCGATCTGGCCGCCCTGTTGGCGGCTATCGACCGCCATCGACCGGCGCTGATCTTTCTGGCCTATCCCAACAATCCGACCGGCAACCGCTTCGCCGCCCAGGATATACGGCAGGTGTTGCAGGCGACGCCGGGACTGGTGGTGGTGGATGAAGCCTATTTTCCGTTCACCGACCACAGTTTCCTGCAAAGCCTGCCGGAGTTCGATAATCTGTTGGTCATGCGGACCCTGTCAAAGATGGGGCTGGCCGGTTTGCGGCTGGGATTGCTGGCGGGCGCGCCGCGCTGGCTGAACGAATTCGAGAAGCTGCGGCTGCCTTATAATATCAATGTGTTGACTCAGGTCAGTGCCGAGTTCGCGCTGGTTCATCAGACTGTGCTGCTGGAACAGGCCGATCGTATCCGGGCCAGCCGCGCGGCCCTGTTCGCCGCCCTGAATGCCCTGCCCGGCATGACCGTGTTTCCCAGCGAAGCCAACTTCATTCTGGTGCGGGTCCCCGCCGGGCAGGCGAATAGACTCTTTGAGTCTTTGCGGGAAGGGGGTATTCTAGTCAAAAATTTGAGTGCAACCGGTGGCCTGCTGCAAGACTGCCTGCGGGTGACGGTAGGCACGGTTGAGGAAAACCAGGCTTTTCTGGCCGCCCTGGCGGCGGCTCTCTGAAACGGCGCCACCGCCGCTCCCAAGCCGGCGGTTGGTTTAACAAGCAAGCTGATGGGGGGATGCCATGTCGTTATTGAAAGCAGTGGGCTTTGCCTTATCGTTGGGCGCTGTCGTCACGGTGGCCAACGCGGCGGATAAAACGGTCAGTTACAAACAGGACGTCATGCCGATCTTGCAGACGAGCTGTGGCGAATGCCACAGCAAGGGCGGCAAAGGCACGGCCAAGTCGGGCCTGCTACTGGATAGCTACGAGCACGTGATGAAGGGTACGAAATACGGTCCTATCATCGACCCGGGCCACAGCGTCAACAGTGTCCTGGTTCAGGTCATCGAGGGGAAACAGGTCAATCCCTCCATCCGGATGCCGCACGGTGGGGTGCACCTGTCCGACGCCAGTATCAAGGTCATCAAGGAATGGGTGGATCAGGGCGCCAAAAATAACTGATCCTGCGTCTGGCGGAAAACCTCTGTTCTGTATTGTTGTAGGATGGGTAGAGCGGAGCGTAGCGCCGCGAAACCCATCAGTTTTCGCACGACCCGGCGATGATGGGTTTCGCTCTGCTCTACCCATCCTACGGGTTTTACGAAGTTTTCGGTCAGACACTAACTAATAACTCCACATAGGAGAATGCCTGATGAGTAGTACGGCAGATGAAATCAACCCCGGCAGACGTCGCCTTCTGACCGTCGCCGCCAGCGTGGTCGGCGGGGTGGGCGTGGCCTATGCCCTCGCCCCCTTTATCCAATCCTGGTGGCCCAGCGAACGCGCCCAGGCCGCCGGGGCGCCCGTGGAAGTCGATATCAGCAAGCTGGATGAAGGCGCCCGTCTCACCGTGGAATGGCGCGGCCAGCCGGTATGGATAGTCAAGCGCACGCCGCAGATGCTGGCGGCGCTGCCTACCCTGAACGATCAGTTGCGCGATCCCGACTCCAACCAAAGCGTACAACCGCCCTACGCCAAGAATATCCAGCGCTCGATGAAGCCGGAACTGCTGGTGATGAAGGGAGTCTGCACCCACCTCGGTTGCTCGCCCACCTATCGTCCCGATGTGGCCCCCCCCGATCTGGGTCCGGCCTGGAAAGGAGGCTTTTTCTGTCCCTGCCATGGCTCCAGGTTCGATCTGGCCGGCCGGGTCTTCCAGGGAGTGCCCGCACCCCTCAATATGGAGGTGCCTCCCTATCAGTTCATCACCGATACGCTGGTGGTGATCGGCGCTGAACGCAACGCTTAGCGTAGCTAGTTAGAGAGGCTGCATCATGGCGAATACGCAAGGTACTACAGGTTTACGCGGTTGGATCGACGAACGCTTTCCGCTCACCCAGCTCTGGCGCGAGCACTTAGGCGAATATTTCGCACCACCGAATTTCAACTTTTTCTACATTTTCGGAGTCCTGTCGCTGGTGGTGCTGATCAACCAGCTTTTGACCGGCCTCTGGCTGACGATGAACTACAAGCCTGCCGCCGATCTGGCCTTCGGCTCGGTGGAATCCATCATGCGCGATGTCAGGTGGGGCTGGTTGATCCGCTACATGCACTCGACCGGCGCCTCGGCTTTCTTCATCGTGGTCTATCTGCATATGTTCCGGGCCCTGCTGTACGGCTCCTACAAGAAACCGCGGGAGCTGGTATGGCTGGTCGGGATGCTGATCTTCCTGTGCCTGATGGCGGAGTCCTTCTTCGGCTATCTGCTGCCCTGGGGCCAGATGTCCTACTGGGGCGCCCAGGTAATCATCTCTCTGTTCGGCGCCATCCCGGGCATCGGTGACGATCTCACCCTCTGGATTCGCGGCGACTATGTGGTGTCCGACGCCACCTTGAACCGGTTCTTCGCCCTGCACGTCATGGCCATTCCCATCGCGCTGCTGGGTCTGGTGGTCGCCCATGTCATCGCCCTGCATCACGTCGGCTCCAATAATCCCGAAGGCGTCGAGATCAAGAAGTATACGGACGAAAAGGGTAAGCCGCTGGACGGCATTCCCTTCCATCCCTATTACACGGTCAAGGATATCGTCGGCATTATCGTCTTCCTGTTCTTCGCCGCTTTCGTGATATTTTTCTGGCCCGATGGGGGTGGTTATTTCCTGGAGCACCCCAACTTCGAGCCGGCCGATCCTCTGAGGACGCCGCCGCATATTGCGCCGGTCTGGTATTTCACCCCGTACTATGCCATTTTGCGGGCCATCCCCGACAAGCTGCTGGGCGTGATTGCGATGGGAGGCTCCATCGTCCTGCTGTTCTTCCTGCCCTGGCTGGATCGTTGTCCGGTGAAATCCATCCGCTATCGCGGCGCCAGTTGGAAAGTGGCGCTGACGCTGTTCGCGATTGCGTTCCTTATCCTGGGCTACTGCGGCTCCCAGCCCCCCAACACCACGTTGACCATGCTGTCGCGGATTTTCGCCGTCGTTTACTTCGGGTTCTTTTTGCTGATGCCGTTCTACACCAGTATCGAAAAGACCAAGCCGGTGCCGGATCGGGTAGGACATCAGACCGTGGTCATCCATGGCGCCGGTGAATCGAAGAGCGCCGTTGCTTTCGGTGAAGTGGACAAGGCGAGGATGCAAAGCCAATGAACACGCTCATTATCACGCTGTTATGTCTGCTGCCGTCGCTGACGCTGGCTTCGGAAGTCGGTTATCCGTTGGACAAGGCGCCGGTCGATGTGGCCGATCAGGCCTCCCTGCAGCGGGGCGCCAAATACTTCGTCAACTACTGCATGGGTTGCCATTCGCTCCAGTACGAGCGTTATAACCGGATGGGCAGGGACCTTGGCCTTAGCGATGAGCAGGTCAGGAAAAACCTGATGTTCAACTCCGATGCCAAAGTAGGCGAGACCATGAAGATCGGCATGCCGCCAAAGGATGCCAAGAAATGGTTCGGCGCGGCGCCGCCGGATCTTTCCGTCATCGCCCGCTCGCGGGGGTCGGATTACCTCTATACCTACCTGCGCACTTTCTACCTGGATCCCAAGCGTCCCTGGGGCGTCAACAATGCCGCCTTCCCGGCGGTAGGCATGCCGCATGTACTGTGGGAGCTGCAAGGCTGGCAGGAGCCTGTCTATAAGGCTGCCGGCGAAGGCGAAGGTGGCGGTGGTGGCAAGGAAGAGATCAACGGCTTCAAGGTGGTGAAGGCCGGTTCCATGACGCCACCGGAATTCGACGCCGCCATGGCGGACCTGGTAAATTTCCTGACCTATGTCAGCGAACCCATGAAGCTGGAGCGGCAACGCATCGGTGTCTGGGTATTGGCCTTCCTGGTGCTGGCATTTGCCGTGTTCTATCCGCTTAAGAAGGAATACTGGAAGGACGTTCACTAGGAACAAACGAGGGGAGCGTTGCGCTCCCCTTATCCTTAGCAGCCATGGCTGCCATCCACCGCTCGGTCATGCTGCTTGGTTTTCAGCCTCGGTGTCGGGTTATGGCGCACCAGCCAGGTCCATGCTATCTCTCACGGCTCGGCAACGGGCGCGCCTAACTGGTCATGCTTTTCAGAAAGAAGCACCCCCGGCGATGAAAATCGGCCCCCATGTCGGGTTACGGTGCGCCCGCCAAGTTTCTGCTATCTCCAGGCTTGGCGGAAGGGCGCACCTAACCCGACCTACGGGGATTTTC
>CAIMUS010000172.1 GCA_903844665.1 uncultured Pseudomonadota bacterium | reverse complement strand
GGCTTCGCCAAAAGGCAAAGGGCTGTCGGCTGGGATCATGGTTCACCTCCACAAAGAAGGCTAACCATAATTCAGCACGATTATAAATGCTCAAATTTTGAGTTTCCTAGTGATTAGGGCTCTGGTTGCGCAAAAGTTACGTTAAAATTGCGCCCTACTTTGGGTTCCAAATCTTTCTCCCTCTGTCCCAATTCGTTGTTTCCTTTTTCTGAAAGGACCCGCATTACAGATTTGTCGTGATAGTAACTTTTTCGTTCATCCTGTCTCATGTTATTGCCACCATAGTTGTTCCAATGGTTCGATACACTCGGATTATAATGATCAATCCTTGATTCAGAGAATGGATATTCTTCCTTCTTGTATAGGCAGAAGAAGAAGCCCTTACGCAGCCTTTGCATCTCATTCAACTGTTGCTCTTTCCAATTCTTTATCTCGTTCGGGTACCAAGAGGGATAGAAAGTCTTGCGAATCTTTTCTCCCCGATACTCTGGCTTCAGTTCGTCGCCGATAACGTATATCGATGGATGAGAGATCCTGTAAGCTGCGGATGTCGTTCTCCTTTCCGATCTTATCCAACTTAAGCGCTATCTTATCGAGCCTACCAAGTATCGCTATATGGATATTCTCTACACTCCCATACTTCTCATACATCTTAGAATAAGATCCCGCGTCCCAATCGTGCTTCAGTTGTTTCAATTCTTGTAAGATATCGGTAAGCTTTTCGTAGAGCTTTGTATCATTGGGCTTGTTTTTTCTCGCTTGTTCTACCTGCAACGCCAAGTTGCTTCTGTATTCGCTGGCTATCTCGACAACCAGATCCTTGCCGGCCACTCTCGCCGACAAACGATGCCCCTCACCCTGCATCGAGAACTGTTTGGTTACGGTAAGGTGGCTGAAGCCCTCGCTTGCAGGTGTCATCTTCTCCTCCTCTCTCTCTTTCCAAGCACCCCCTTCACCTTCGTCTTAATCTTGCCAAACAGCTTCTTCGCCTTTTTCTTAATGAACCCGATCACACGGTCCAACGCCTTGTCGATCTTGGCCTGAATTTTCATGATGATGCTCCTGATCTTATCGGCAATGCCGCCAAGGCCAATCAGCCGGGCCAGGAAGCTGATGATCACCGGCAGCGTTTTCGCCATGGTCTTTTCCACGTAATCCGCCGCCGCCTTGAGCTTGCCGCTCGCAATGGTGGCCAGCGAATCGAATATGGAATTGGCAAGATCGATGATTTGTTCGATGCGCTCGATGAAAAAGGCGATCACGTTATAAGCCGCGATAATCGCCTGCAGAATGGCGCCGTCCTCGTTGGCCGAGGCTTCGAGCTCATTCGGAGCGCTGCCTTCGAAGGGGTCGCCCGCCGACTCGGACTCCGCTTTCTCAGTGTCCGGTTCGGTTGCCTGCCGCTGGACTTTCTCCTCCGTCTCCTCCTCCGGTTCGGTATCGTTATCGTCGGACGCGGGATTACGCTGAACGGCAGCGGGACCAAGCCCTGCTTCGGACCCCGGCGCCATTGCCGCTTCTTTCGCCTCCCGGCGCTGAACCTGCTGTTCCTGCTCCTCCTCCGGCGCCTCGGTTTCGCCGATCGGTTCCGGCAGACGCAGCACCCGGTCGGCGACCCGATCCGCCTCCTGCTCGTCCCGGTCACCGGCGCGGCTGACCACCAGCTTCGGTTGCGGTACCGGCCGCGACAGAAGCTGGCGGATTTCGCCGCGCTGCCGGTCCTGCGCGGGACCCAGCGCCCTGATGGGGCGAACCCGTGACTTATGGATCGGCGCGGCGACTGCTTTGGTGCGCTGAGCAAATGCCTTGGCGTTCATGGTCCCGACTTGGGATGGTCTTCAATCAAGTGGAGATTGATAAATTATAACCTTGGCGAACCCTCACAGCACCGGCGATGCCGGCAACCCCACCGTACTCTCGACCATCTGCGCATCCACCACCGCCACCGCCGTCATGTTGACGATCCGCCGTACCGTGGAGGCGCCGGTGAGGATATGCGCCGGCTGGTTCAGGCCGAGCAGGATCGGGCCGATGGCCACGCTATCGGTGATCACCTTGAGCAGATTGAAGGCGATGTTGGCGGCGTCCAGCGTGGGCATGATCAGCAGATTGGCGGCGCCTTTCAGCCGGGAATTGGGGAACAGCCGCAGCCGCAGGCTCTCGGCCAGGGCCAGATCCGCCTGCATCTCGCCTTCCGCTTCCAGTTCCGGCACCCGCGTATGAATCAACTGCAAGGCTTCGGCCATCTTGCGGGCCTCGTCGGTGCGATGAGCGCCGAAATTGGAATGCGACAGTAACGCCACTTTCGGAACGATCCCAAGGCGCCGCACCGCTTCCGCCGCCATCACCGCCATCTCGGCGATCTCGGTGGCGCCAGGGTTGGGATTGACATCGGTATCGCAGATGAACAGCGCTCCCTTGGCGGTGATCAGCATATTCATGGCCGCCGGCATCTTCACCCCCGGCGCCAGTCCCAGCACCTCCGTGACATGCTCCAGATGGCGATGATAGCGGCCGGTGATCCCGCACAGCAGCGCGTCGCCATAGCCCAGCCGCAGCAACAGCGCGCCCAGTACCGTGACCCGGGTATTGACCCGGATGCGGGCGTCGCTGGGGTCCACGCCGTAGCGCTCGCGCAGGCGGTGATATTCCGTCCAGCACTCATGATAATAAGGATTGTTGAATGGATCGATTAATTGGAAATCCCGGTCGCTGCGGATATGCAGGCCCAACTCCCGGATGCGCTCCTCCACCCGTTGGGGCCGACCTATGACGATCGGTTCGGCCACCAGACCATCGTCGATGGCCACCTGCAAAGCCCGTAACACCCGCACCTCTTCGCCCGCCGCGAAGATCACCCGCCGGGGAGCGGCTTTGGTGCGTTCGATCAAGGGCCGCATCAGCATGCCGGAACGGAAAACGTACTGGTTAAGCTGCTGCCGGTAGGCTTCGAAGTCCTTGATCGGGCGGGTGGCCACGCCGCTGTCCATGGCGGCGCGGGCAATCGCCAGGGGCAACTCGACGATCAGACGCGGATCGAACGGCTTGGGTATCACATACTCCGGCCCGAATTGCAGCGTCTGATCGCCATAGGCCATGGCCATCACGTCGTCCTCGTCGGAAGGCGGCGTCATCGCCAGGTTCGCCAGGGCCTGCACGCAGGCCAGCTTCATGGCCTCGTTGATAGTGGTGGCGCCCACGTCCAGCGCACCCCGGAAGATATAGGGGAAGCACAGCACGTTATTGACCTGATTGGGATAGTCGGAACGGCCGGTGGCGATGATGGCGTCCGGCCGTACCTCCCTGACCATCTCCGGCATGATCTCGGGAATGGGGTTGGCCAGGGCCATGATCATCGGCTTGGCCGCCATGGTCTTGAGCATTTCCTGGGTCACCAGACCGGGCCCGGACACGCCCAGGAAGATATCGGCGCCGACGAGAGCCTCTGCCAAAGTGCGGGCGGAGGTGTCGGCGGCATAGACCGCCTTGCTGGCGTCCAGATCGGCGTCACGGCCTCGATAGATCACGCCGCGCCGGTCGCAGGCGGTGATATTCCCCTTGGACAGGCCCAGGCTGACCAGCATATCCAGACAGGCGATGCCGGCGGCGCCGGCGCCCGAAATCACCAGTTTGACGGCTTCGATGCGCTTGCCGACCAAGTGCAAACCGTTGAGTACGGCGGCGGCGACGATGATGGCGGTGCCGTGCTGGTCGTCATGAAATACCGGAATCCGCAGGCGTTCGCGCAACTGGCGCTCGATATAGAAGCACTCCGGCGCCTTGATATCCTCCAGATTGATGCCGCCGAAACTGGGCTCCAGGCTGGCGATGATCTCCACCAGCTTGTCCGGATCCTGCTCGTCGATTTCGATATCGAACACGTTGATGCCGGCGAATTTTTTAAACAGCACGCCTTTGCCTTCCATCACCGGCTTGGCCGCCAGCGGCCCGATCGAGCCCAAACCCAGCACTGCCGTGCCGTTGGTGATCACCGCCACCAGATTGCCGCGGGCGGTGACGCCGGCCGCTTCGATGGGATCATCGACGATGACCCGACAGGCGGCGGCGACGCCGGGTGAATAGGCAAAGGCCAGATCGCGCTGGTTGGCCAGCGGCTTGGAAGGAATCACCTCGATCTTGCCGGGGGTAGGAAAACGGTGATAGTGCAAAGCTTGGTCGTAGAGATCGTCGGTCATTGGCGGTCTGTTGGTTGAAGTGGATCGTTGCGGTTGGATGATAGAGCGCAGGGTAAACGTTCACACCCCTCCCCCCTAACCCCCTCCCACAAGGGGAGGGGGAATAGGTTAAGCTGCTGTTTTGCAAAAACTCCCTCCCCCCTTGTGGGGGAGGGTCGGGGAGAGGGGTCTGAACGGTTACAGTGCAGGGTTCCATTTTATTAATGCCCAACGGCGGAGGTCGAAGCAGGAAAGCGTATCGCTTTCCCTGTGTATTCCTTATATATCATTGGTGTTCCAGCGGTTTCTATCTTGATGATATTGGCATTCGTAGCGATTGCCTCAAGCAAATCGTTCCCGGCAGCTTCAAGGTAGTCCGTCGCTGCCTCCAAATCAAGTTCCTCACTTTCAAACTCGCTAACCAGCACGCGCAATAGATGCACCTTTTCATTGGTCAGCGTGACGCTGATCCCGATGACTCCCTTCCCTCTCAGGTATCGCTGAAAATCCGGGGATTCCTGGGTTGGGATTAAAGCATTAATCACATATTCAGCTTTGGCGCCGACTATTTGCCCTTTATGCTGTTCGAACCAGTCCTTGCATTGATCTCCCGTTATTCCGCTCTCATTCCAAAAGGCATCCCGTGAAAAACTAATATCCGAGAATCGCTTAATCAAAAACTCCCTGTCGAGATACGCCAATAAAGCGCCACCCCTCGGTCCCTGCTCCTTGTCGAGCAGAACCCTATAGATGGCCGCGAACGCATCCTTCTGGCTAACCGGTGTGAGCCGGGCGGTATCGAAAATAAGCTTTTGATACGCATCCTCACCTAATTGTTCGTTGGGGAAATGTTCCCCCAACAGGCGCAAAAAGGCCCGTTGCGAGTCGCTCAACGTAGTCGCCGAGGCAGGCAGGCTGGCCTGTAGTTCCATACGATCTTCCTCGGAGGCATAGTTATCGAGCCAATACCTGGCCGCCGACAAGCGCTTTTGCAGAATATCCTTGTCCTGCGGCGTCAAGCCGCCCGCCGTCCTTTTCCCGATTTCATATTCCACATCGATATGTGGCAATTGCAGTAAGGCAATTAACAATTGGAGTCCAACGGGATGATAGGCGGTGGAAGCCATGTCGACCTCGATCATTCTCAGGGTTTTTTGCTGGGATTCAGAGGCCTGGCCCGACAAAACGGTTTCAACGAGTCGGTCATGTTCGTTGAACAGCTTAACGATATAATCCAAGTTTGTGCAAAAATTGACCGTTTTCTTTGGCTGAGTTTGTATCAGCAGAAATCTGAGGATCTCGGGTGGTAGAAAGTTGGCCATTTCCCGCGCCGCCGTGCCGATGCCCTTGGAAGAGCTCATCTTCGCGCCACTGACCAGGAAAAACTCGTAAGGCGCGTTCAACGGCGGCGCATTGCCGAAGATCTCCCTCAGACAACGGGCGGCTACATCCCGTGAACCGCCTTTGGTGCAGTGATCCTTGCCGGCGCCCTCTATGGTGACTCCAAAAGTGTGCCACTTCGCCGCCCATTCGAGCTTCCACGGCAGCTTGCCGTTGCCATCGAAGGGGGAGACCTTACCCTGGTGGCCACAGCCCTGAGCCCAGCTCACCAGGTCTTTTCTACAGGCGTAGGTGACTTCCCTGCCATCGTAGGCCGTCACTTCGGTCGTACCGATTTTGCCACAGTTTTCACAGACTACCTGGAAGGGACGCCAGTCGTCGGACCGCACCGCCAGGCTGACTTCGGCATAAATTTTCCTGACCACATCGGACTGCCGCAAAATAGTGTCGATGGCCTCGTTAAACCGCCCTGAACGGTAAACATCACGCATCCTGTACACTTGGGCGCCGACTCCAAGTTCGGGGAAGATTTCCAGAAACTCGGAAATATAATGATCGGCCAAATCCGCAGCATTCGAACCGTGAGGCGCTGGTATGTTACAAAGCGGATAGCCCATGTAGTCCCGAAGGGAGGGGGCTGCATCGGCGGGAAGGCCATCCAGAGGGTCGTAATCGTCGACGCCGTATTGGTAAGTGACTGCTGTTCCTTTCTGCCGTAACGCGCGATAGAGGGCGTCGTGGATCAAGACACCTCGTAAGGAGCCGACATGCACCCTGCCGGAGGGTGTTTTGGAATCGTTGATGAGTTGGGGGCCTGTCAGTCTCTCGATAACTGTTTCGTACCACATGCCTGTTTTTTTCCTCGCTCTGCTTCACGGCTGACATCAGGGTCAATACTATCACCTCGTGGTTGACCGGCAAAACCCGGCGGTGTTCCTCAGTTTAGGTGATGGGTAAGGGAAACACCGCAACGGGAGCACGCTTCCCTGCTAAAATAGCACCTTCCCAAGTTCCCCACGCTCGGAGCGAATAATGACTACGATCCGCCAAGACGACTTTATCCAGAGCGTTGCCGACGCCCTGCAGTATATTTCCTACTATCATCCCAAGGATTACATCGACGCGCTGGCC
>CAIMUS010000171.1 GCA_903844665.1 uncultured Pseudomonadota bacterium | reverse complement strand
TGTTGATTTATATTAGTATTTATGCCACTTTGAGGCCATTTTGAGGTATCATAACCGGGTGGTGTTACGACAGTGTTGGCATGAAAAAACTAAGTTATTCAAACAGTTATGTATAAATGATTCGCAACAGTTTTGGAACACTACCGTCAATTTAAAGCCAAGTTGGTGGCCAAAAAAATAGCGGAATCAATAGGTTACGTGAAAAGTTAGTGCCATTCGGTCTGTCCCCAATTATTCCTGCCGTGGGTACCGGACTGGGCCGAGCCGGTGTGGCATCTGTTCGTAGTGCGCCACCCGCAACGGGATGCATTGCAACAGCATTTGCAACAGGCCGACATCGGCACCATGATTCATTATCCCATTCCACCCCATTTACAAATGGCATATGCGGAATTGGAATGGGCTGAGGGCTGCTTTCCAGTGACAGAGGCGATTCATCGCGAAGTATTGAGCCTGCCGATGGGGTCGCATCTTACGCTGGTCCAGCAAGATCGGGTCATCGAGGTATTGCGGCAGCCTACCCGATGAGTGATTTGCAGAGTTCCTATCGCCAGATTCTCCGCTCGACCTCGATCATTGGTGGGTCTTCGGTATTGAACATCCTGATCGGGCTGGTGCGGGTCAAAGTGCTGGCTGTGCTGCTGGGACCGGTAGGCATCGGGTTGGCGGGACTGTACACCAGCATCATGGGTACGGCGACGTCGGTGGCGGGGTGCGGTCTCGGCAGTAGCGGCGTTCGTCAAATTGCCGAGGCGGGTGGCGAAGAGCAAACCCTGTCGCGGGTGCGCCGGGCGCTCTGGTATGCCAACCTGGTATTGGGCATACTCGGCATGATCGCGCTCTGGGTCGTGCGTGAGCCGGTATCGCGCTGGGTATTCGGCGACAACAGCCATGCCACAGCCGTGGGTTGGTTGGGGCTGGGTGTGTTGTTGACTTTGATCGCCGGTTCGCAAACCGCCCTGCTGCAGGGTTTGCGTCGCATCGGCGACATGGCACGGGTCAGCGTGCTGGGGTCGCTGCTGGGGACGGTGGCCGGGATCGGGTTGATCGGTTTGTTCGGTCAAGAGGGAATCCTGGCCTATGTACTGGTGATCCCAGCTATTAGTGTAGGGGTGGCGTGGTACTTTGTCGCCAGGTTGCCCCAACCGGTTAGAGAGTTGCCCAGTTTCACTGCATTGACGCAGCAGTGGCGGGTCATGCTCGGTTTGGGCATGGCTTTTATGACAACTGGCTTGATGAACAATCTGACCCAGCTTGCGGTGCGGGCGCTGGTCACCCGCGATCTGGGTTTGGAGGCGACGGGCTATTTTCAGGCCGCTTGGGCGATTTCTGTGACCTATGTTGGTTTGGTGCTCGGCGCGATGGGTGCGGATTATTACCCGCGCCTGACCCAGGCGATCCAGAATCAGGAGCAGGCGAACCGGCTGGTCAACGAGCAGGCCCGCGTGGCGCTGTTGCTGGCGGGGCCGATGCTGCTGGGTATGGTGGCGTTCACGCCGTTGGTGATCGATCTGCTGTATGCACCTACGTTTGGTCCGGCGATGGAGATTCTACGCTGGCAGATGCTCGGTAACTTGCTCAAGGTAGCGTCTTGGCCGATGGGGTTCATTCTACTGGCGCGAGGTGAGGGACGGCTGTTCTTTTTGACAGATTCCACTGCACTCGTTTTTTACCTACTTGGAGTATGGTTTGGACCCGTGTTTGGACTGGTTGCTACCGGAGTTATGTTTCTGCTAATGTATACGCTTTACTTCGCGTTGGTTTACGCGGTGGTGGCCCGAATCAACCGCTTTCGCTGGGATGCGGGCAATCTGAAGCTGTTGTTCGGCCTCGCCTTGGCCGGTGCGTTGTTGCAAGTGCTGTCCCGCGTGTCGGCGGAGTGGACGTATGGGGTAGGGACGGTGTTGGCGGTGGGATTGAGTGGCTACAGCTTTTACCAACTCAGCACGCTCACTCAGGTGGGCGGACGGTTGGGGCGGATCGCCACCCGGGTGCGGTTGATGATCGATAGAAAAGGTGTGGTTCATGACTGAGCAAGAACGATTACGGGTGACCTTCGCGCCGAGCGAAGAACGTGCGCCGACGGTGACATGAAGTTCACACTGAGCGCTCCGGGCCATGTTGATTTATCTGGACACCTGCTGTTTCAACCGCCCTTTCGACGATCAAAACCAGACGCGCACCCGCTTTGAAACCGAAGCCAAGCTGGAGTTACAGGAACGAGTCCGTCAGAAAAAAGTGGGGCTGGTGTGGTCTTACGTGCTGGATTTTGAAAACAAGCATAATCCCTTTCCCGAACGCGCCGCTTCGATCCTGCTCTGGCGGAATCTGGCTGAGGTGCGGGTCGGCGAAACCGGGTTGGTTCTAGACAAAGGGCGCTCGCTGATGTTGCTGGGCATTAAGCCTTTCGACGCTCTGCATGTGGCCTGTGCGATCGTGGCCGGTTCCGATTTCTTCGTCACGACCGACGATGCCCTGCTGCGTAAACTACGAGGTCATCCAGACATTGCGGCATTGCCGCCCGGCGATGCACTCGCCAACGTGGAACACTGGTATGAAGACTGAAGCCGAGATTCGGGAAGCGGGGATGCGCGCCCTCATTCAAGCCTTGGGTACCGTGGAGGCCGAACGGTTTGTCGCGGCTCTGACCCGTGATCGATTCGATTACACCGAATGGCGCAAAACCGGCCTGCCGGATCTGGACCTCGAAACGTTGAGCGCCCAGGCCGCGCAATACTCCCATACATTGGATCATTGAGCGAACGATTAAAATCTTAGAGGCCCTTCCGACAATTCAGTTTTCAGGGTCCTTATTGAGCGAATGGACAGTGAAAGAGGGTGCGGTTGTTCGAATTCAAGGTGGTCGAACTGCTGCCCGAAGGCAAGGCCATCGAACAACTCAAAGCCAAGGGTTACGTTGATAAATATCGCGCCTTGGGCCAGCCTATCCACCTTATTGGCGTGGAGTTCAGCAGGGAAAGCCGCAACATCGTCGGCCTCGAGGTAGAACATGTTTGATGCGATGATGAAAGGGAGTGGGCAAAAACGGGGTCTGTCCCGAATGGCACTAACTTTTCACGTAACCTATTAATTCCTCTATTTTTTAGGCCGCCAACTTGGCTGTAAGTTGACGGTAGTGTTCCAAAACCGTTGCTAATCATTTATAAGCAACTGTTTGAATAACTTAATTTTTTCATGCT
>CAIMUS010000170.1 GCA_903844665.1 uncultured Pseudomonadota bacterium | reverse complement strand
TGAACAGCGCCCGGTAGAGTTCCTGGGTGTACTGCTGAATGTCACCCCAGAACACCTCACACTCTGCCTCACCCAGATACTTTTGAAAATAATTTTTCTCTTCCTCACTGGGTTTGAGCTGGAGGTAAAGGACGGAGATACTTTGCTGCCTGATAGGCCGCTGCTTAAGCAAGCTCCAGAACAGGGTGCGAAAATCCCAGTCTTGCAGGTCATAACCCAGCAACAGCAGCGAGGACTCCGTCAGCGCCTGGCGCACACGCGGAGGAATACGGTCTCGGTCCTGGGCAACGGCGACCAGAAATTCCAAGTGATCATCTTCGGTCAACACCAGCGATTCAGGGTGCGCATCCAGACCGTACAGATGATAAACCAACGGCTGTTCCTTGCTGGGCTGGTAGTCGCCTGCCAGGATATCGGGCAGGGTCTCCAACTGCCTGTTCCAGCGGCAGACCGCGGTGCGGGGTTGCTTGCCCGCCCGCCCCAGAGCGACTTCCAGAAACCGGTGATAACCGGTCGTCAGGTAAACAGGCAGGTCAAGGCTGGCGAGAATCAGCCAGGGATCATTAGGGGGTTCGGCGAATTCAGGATAGCCCAGGCGGCCAGCCAGTTCTGAAAAGTCCAGCGCATCGAACTGCTCTGCAACTTCCGCCAACAGGTCTCCAGCAGTCCCTTTACCCTCGACGAGGCGATACAGCGCGCTCTTGACATAATCGAGGTAATCTTTCTTGACCGCCAGAGAACCCGTCGCTCCCTTTCCCTGCATGACGCTCAGGTATTGCGTGATCCGGGCCAGGTTATGGTGATCGGACAGGGGATAATCCGCATAGTCGGCATAGTCACGGATCAGTTGCTGGTGATTCCCCAGGATCAGCTCGTTGCTCACCGAATTGCTCAGGATAGGGATGGCCTTGCCTGCTTTGATCTGGTCCAGAATGATCTCTTGCCCGGTTTTGGGAACCCGTTTCTCTCCTTTTTTGATAATCGGCATGGTTGCTTCTCTACACCATCAGCGGGAATCATCCTCACGGCCGGAGCCGGGCTTCCAGCGCGTTCAAGCGGCGTTCCACTTCCTCACACTCGGCGCGCGCCTGGTTAATTTTATAGTCTAACCGCAACTTCTCCTCTGCGCGCGTTTCCAAAATTCGCTCTTCTTCCATCGCCGCCAGTTTCCGGCTGAGCAGTTCCCATTGTTGTTGCAATCCAGCCAATTCCCGCCGCCGCCGTTGTTCACTGGCAGGCGTGGAGTCGGGCTCCAGTTCAGCACGGGTTTCCAGCACCACGCGCAACCCGCGCCAGGGAACTTTGGTATTGGAAGGTGAGCAACCCCGGACGCTGCACCGCAGCCTGGCCGGCTCATCGCGATAACAGCCCCCTCGATAAATACGATATACCTCAGACAGACTGACCTCCAGTTCCTCCCGGCCATCCCGGCTGTTATAGGGATAGGGAAAATCGCTTACGTTAGGGTCACTGCCCCAGAGGGTGCTGGTCCATTCCTGGACGTTGCCGAGCATGTCATAACAGCCGTAAACACTGGCCCCTGCGGGATAGGCGTCTACCGACGCGGTGTCATCGCCATCCTGATGGCAGCGCCCCGCTTCCCAGGTATTGCCCCAGGGATAGAGCCGACCCTCCGGTCCGCGCGCCGCCTTTTCCCATTCCGCCTCGGTAGGCAGGCGGTAGCGCCGCCCCGTCTCCCGGCTCAACCAGTCACAATACACCCTGGCAGCGCGCCAACTGACCTCCACCACCGGGTGATCGAGTTTGGCCTTGGGTGGCTCCAATCCGAACCACCCTGCTTTTTTATCGGGAACATGCTGTTGATTCCCCCGTTTGATAAATTCCGCGTACTGCCGCTGGGTGATCGGATACTTGCCGATGCGATAGACAGGCAACTCAACCGGGTGCTGAGGCGTCTCCTGGTCGGAAATTCCCTCACCCGGTGGGCTTCCCATTAAAAACGGTCCTGCCGGGATCGGTACCGTCTCCGGTTCAAAGGGCTGCTTGGGCTTTGGTGGCGCGACAGACTGTGTCGATGGCGCCGGCCCCCCGTACTGATTCACCACCTGGTGGATATTGATGAAATCCCCTTGTACGTTCGCCCGGTTGATGAAGGGTACGCCGGCGGGGTTGCCATTGTCGGGGGCCACCGGCGTCAGGTTTTTGGGTTGGAATTGCCTCCACCGATCTTGAAAGACGCCGTGCCGGCAATTTCGGCGGTAGTTATTTTGACCGCGGTACCGCCTTTACCGGCCAGCACACTTTCCACCTCCAGAACCGCCGCTTTGAGGGCGCCGATATCCATCCCGATACTCTGGGGAAGCTCGGGATCATGCTCTTTAACGGCGGTATGAACGGTTTTGGCCGCTTCCAGCAGGGCAGTGTCTTGAGCGACACCCGCCTCGGTCAGAGCCTCTTCCAGAGTCTCACGCCGCTTGCTGGCATCCGGTTTTTTGGCAAGATAATCCATGGTGTCGATGACATCGCCTTTGTTGCTATAGCGATCTATGATCAGACGCTTGAGACCTTCATAGGCGTCTTTGATCGCCTGTTCCACGGTCGGCTTCAAACCGGATGCAGCCCCCAGCGCTATGGCGCTGGCGATAATTGTGACAGGGTCCATGATCAACTCCGATGGTATGGCGTTAACAGTAAGTTGTCTTGTCAGCCAGCATGGCCGACACCAAATTATGGTTTAGTTTGCATGATACATAATTTTCCAGACAAGATTAAAGTATTTCTGCTTGCGCGGGTAGTCGCGTAGGGTGGGCATGGCCCACCATTCACACTATGGCGTAGAATCAGCCGATACGACAGGTTATATCTGAGTTAGGAGCAGGCGATGGCAACTGAAGAGCTTAGGATCAAGTACCCGGCGGGTTTCGAGAGAGCCGTGCATCTGACGAAAGAGGAACTGGAACAGCATCTTCGTCTTATGGCTGCACTTAAAATGTTCGAACTGGGAAAGATATCGTCCGGGAAGGCAGCCGAACTGGCTGGAATGTCCCGAGTTGAATTTCTCGAAACCTGCGGCAGGTACCGCGTGAGTGTGTTCAACTATCCGGATGAAGAAGTAGTCGCGGAGATCCAGGCTGACCTGGCGGCCCTGCAAGAGAATTTCAAGACATGATTATTGTCTGCAATACGGGTCCACTCATCGCGCTGGCAAAGCTCGACAGCCTGGCTTTGCTCAAGAAACTGGGATTCCAGCGAGTCCTTATACCTGCCCGCGTACACAAGGAACTATTGGGAAAGAGTAGCCCGGAGTCGAGCGCCATTGAAGCGGCGCTTGATGAATTCATAGAGGTTGAAAGGTTGGGTGCTACTGAACAACCGGTGCAGGCGGCTGCATCGGATTTGGATGAAGGCGAAAAGGAGGTCATTTTATTGGGAGCGTCCATAAAAGACCGCGTGATCCTGTTATTGGACGACCAGGCAGGCCGCCGGGTTGCCAGGACGCTTGATATATCCGTCGTAGGTACCGCGGGGCTTTTATTGAATGCAAAAAAGCAAGGTCTAATCGCAGCAGTTTCACCTTTACTCATTAGCCTAAGAGAACAAGGATATTGGCTCTCGGATGCATTGCTTGCCGAAATTCGGCGATTATCCGGAGAATGAAAACAATCAGCGTAGTGCGCATGGCGCACCAGAAGAGGTGCTGGCTGCCGGCAAACAAGCCATCTCGAAGGGCGGTGCCGTTCGCCGGTAGGTGCGCATGGCGCACCAGAAGAGGTGCGCGGTGCGCACCCTACCTGGCTGACGATGCCACCGACGCTGGCAACGCCGTGCAAATTTCACAAGCCAATTGTGAAATAGTTCACTGAACATAATCAGAAAATATACGTTAATAAGAATGCTTAATTGTAGAGGAGATACGACATTACTCAGACTACTGTAACGCTAACAATGTACGTAGCACCGATCGCTTCAATGACATTCTCATACCCAATTATTTAACGGGAGGAAACTCATGCCAACTTCACAGCAACATATCACCCAGCAGACACCCATGGGAGCCAATCTGGTCAGTGGTGGAGGCGCCACCTTTCGTGTGTGGGCGCCTGCGGCCAGAGAAGTCTATGTTATTACCGATGAGTTAACTGTCGCCCGCCAGCCCGGCTGGGCGCCCCAGGAGGAAGATCGACTGGTACGCCAGCAGGATGGCGCCTGGACCGGTTTTGTCCCTGCTCTCAGCGAGGGCGCCCGCTACCGCTTCTGGGTGGTGGGCGAGGGCAGCAGCGGTTTTAAGCGCGATCCCTATGCTCGCGAGCTGAGCATCGATCCGCCTTTTCCCGATTGCGACTGCCTGATTTTGGATCCCCAGAGTTATCCTTGGCATGATCGGGATTATCGGACACCACAGTTTGCGGATCTGATGATCTATCAATTGCACATCGGCACGTTCTACGCCGTCGATGAACAAGGGCGCGACGTTCGCCTCCAGCACCGGGGTAAATTTCTCGATCTCCTGGACCGGATCGAATATCTCCAGGCGCTGGGCATCAACGCCATCCAACCGCTGCCGATTCAGGAATTTCCCTCCCAATTCAGCCTGGGCTATAACGGTACGGATTACTTCTCCCCCGAAATGGATTATCAAGTGAATCCGGACGATACAGCCCTGCTACAGCGGTATTTGGACAAAGCCAATTCTCTCCTTGCGCGCCATAACCAGGCGCCCCTGACATTGGACCAGTTACGGCCGGGCGGCAATCAGCTTAAAGTCGTGATCGACCTCTACCACCTGCATGGCATCGCCGTCATCCTGGACCTGGTTTACAACCACGCTGGCGGTGATTTTGGTGACCAGAGCCTGTACTTCCTGGACCGGCAGGTGTTTCACTCCAACAATGATAGTCTGTACTTTACCGACCAGGGTTTGGCTGGCGGACTGGTCTTTGCCTACTGGAATGAAGGCGTACGCCAGTTTCTGATGGACAACGCCGAGTTCTTTCTGGAGGAATACCATATCGATGGTATCCGCTATGATGAGGTCAGCGTCATCGATAACCATGGTGGTTGGTCTTTCTGCCAGAATCTGGCGACTCGCTGCCGTTCTGTTAAACCAGGAGCTATCCAGATCGCTGAATATTGGAACGATCGGCGCTGGCTGGCGGTGAACCCGACGCCGGGCGGCATGGGCTTCGACGCGGCCTTGGCGGATGGACTGAGAGACCGGCTGCGTGAGGCTTTAGGGCAGGCTACCGGTGGTCGTAATGCGGCTGTCAACCTCGATCCGGTGCGTGATAACCTCTACGCACCCCAGTTCTTTCCAAATGCTTGGCGTGCCGTGCAATGCCTCGAAAACCATGACGTGGTTTTCCAAGGCCGTGAGCGACGGGTGGCTGCCTTGGCCGGGGGTAATGACTCCCGCTCATGGTACGCTCGCAGCCGCAGCCGCGCGGCCACGGGATTGCTGCTGACCGCGCCCGGCATTCCCATGCTGTTTATGGGACAGGAATTCCTGGAGGCCAACAACTGGTGCGATAATACGAATGTATTCCCCAATGATCTGGTTTCCTGGGAGGCCTTGCAGAACAACCGGGACATGCAGGACTTTCAGCAGTTTACGCAGGATCTGCTGGAACTGCGGCGCCGCTATCCGGCGCTTCGGGGCGAGCGCATCAACGCCTTTCACGTACACAATATCAACCGGGTGCTGGCCTGGCACCGGTGGCTGGATGGCGTCGGCCAGGATGTGGTGGTGGTGATGAGTCTTAACGAGTCTACCTTCTGGCACTACGAGCTGGGCTTTCCGAGGTGGGGACGATGGCGGGAAGTCTTTAATAGCGACTTCTATGATCAGCTTCCTAACCCCTGGGTGACCGGTAACGGCGGCAGCGTGATGGCGACCGGTCCATCGAGGCATGGGCTGCCGAGTTCGGCAACCATCGTCATTCCTGCCAATAGTATGACGGTTTTTGCCTGGGAATCGTAACGCCATTCGGAAACGGGGCTTAAGGGCTGTGCCCGATATGCCCAGCTACGCATCGGAAAAAGGTCGGGCAACGCTATGCTTTTGCCCGACCTACCGCTCCTTTCGTGAGCAAGCTCGCTCCTACAAGCAACTCAAATCCCTATTAGCCTTCCAACCGCATCACCCGGTTGCGCAGGATTCCCAGCCTTTCCACCTCCAGCTCGACCACATCGCCCGGTTGCAGCCAGCGGTCCAGTTCCAGACCGCAGCCATTGCCCACCGTGCCCGAACCGATAAACTCGCCGGGATAAAGCGTCTCGTCCCTGGAGATATAAGCGATAATCTCCTCGAAACTGAAGTGCATATCCGCGCTGCTGCCACGCGACCATTCCTGACCGTTGACCCGCGCCAGCATCGTTAAATTATAGGGATCGGGAATCTCATCGGTGGTGACGAGGTAAGGCCCCAAGGCATTGCCGGTATCGAAGTCCTTGCCTTTGGCCGGTCCCAGCCGCCCCTGCATTTCCCGCAACTGGATATCGCGGGCGCTGAAATCATTAAACTGACCTGAGTCAGGGGATAGACGCACGCCGGAGGCTGCTGTACGGTGATAAACTCCATAACCTGCCGGGCCTCCGCCAGGGCCGCGACGCCGCCATCCAGCAGGCTGAGCATATCGGCCAGGAAGGGAGACGGCGTCCCTCGCAGCGCCAGGCAGCCTTCCTGCAGGGCGGCGACGGTATCACCATCCGGTAGCAGCACGCCCAACCGCTGCCGGTCCGGCGCCTCGGTCCGATGAGAGAAGGTGAGCAATTTCAATTTAATAACCCCATATTTTGGCGGCGGCAAAGCCGATACGATGCCGGCATCGCCGGTTAGGATAGGTTAAACCATGCAACAGCAACACGCGAAAAAACCGACGCTCGGATGGTCGATGACGGCGCTTGTACTGCTCACTGCGGTCGCTTTCCTGCTGGCCTGGCCGGTTCCCATCGAACCTGTCGCCTGGCAGGCGCCGCCCAATCCCGGTTACAGCGGTAAATTTGCCGCCAACGAGCACCTGGCCAATCTGGAGCTATTGTCTATCGGCGACAATCATGGACCGGAAGGGATCGCCCTGGATGCCCAGGGACGGATCTATGCCGCCACCGCCGAAGGCCGGATCGTCCGCCTGGCCGCCGACGGCTCGCAACCGGAGAACTGGGCCGATACCGGCGGCCGGCCGCTGGGCATCGAGTTCGACCCGCAAGGCAATCTGATCGTGGCCGATGCCTTCCGCGGCCTGCTGCTGATCACCCCCGACAGCCAGGTCAAGGTGCTGGCCACCGAGGCGGACGGCATTCCCATCCGTTACGCCAACGAGCTGGCCGTGGCGGCCGACGGCAGGATTTATTTTTCCGATTCGTCCACTAAATTCGGCGCCAGGAAGTCGGGCGGCGCCTATGAGGCCAGTCTGCTGGATATCATGGAGCATGGCGGCCATGGCCGGGTGCTGGTCTACGATCCGGCCACCGCCAGGGCGACCACCTTTATCAAGGGCTTGAATTTCCCCAACGGCGTCGCCATCAGCCCCGATCAGCGTTATTTACTGGTGGCCGAAACCGGCGCCTACCGTGTCCTGCGCTACTGGCTGGCCGGGCCCAGGCAGGGCCAGAGCGAGGTCTTTATCGATACCTTGCCAGGCTTTCCCGACAACCTGAGCACCGGCCGCGACGGCCGTTACTGGCTGGCCCTGGTCGCGCCGCGCAATCCCTTGCTGGATAAGCTGGCGGATAAGCCGGGCTGGCGGAAACTGGTCCAGCGCCTGCCTGAGTTGCTGCGGCCCAAGGCCAAAGCCTACGGCCATGTGCTGGCCTTAAACGGCGATGGCCAGGTCGTGCTGAATCTGCAAGACCCCGCCGGAGGTTACCCCCTGATCACCGCGGCTGTCGAAGGCGGCGCCTTCCTGTATCTGGGCAGTCTGACCGCGCCAACGCTGGGACGGCTGGCCAAGTCGAAGCTGCGGTTTTGAGTCGCGCCGGCAGAATGCCGGCGCCACGCCATTCGCGCAGGATGCCGTCGATGTCGAAAAATCCCCACCTGCACATGACCAAGGTCGCGATCCACTACGATCCGCCGGGCGTCGGCGGCGTTTTTTACTTGGTAAGCGTTCACACCCCTCCCCCTAACCCCCTCCCACAAGGGGAGGGGGAATAGGCTAAGTATCTGTTTTGCAATAACTCCCTCCCCCCTTGTGGGGGAGGGTTGGGGTGAGGGGTCTGAACGGTTACTTTACTTGTCTTGTCTGCACTGTCAATCTCCAATGGAACGGTTGGAATTATCGTTTATCGGTTCGATTGGCCCGCGAAGAAGTCTTCAATCTTCTCTAACGTGGTTTTAATATCCTCCGCCGTCACATCCAGGTGGGTCACCAGGCGCAGCGTCTCCGCGCCATCGATCAGAATATCGTGCCGGTTTAGATATTCCACCAGCGCCGCCGGCTGTTCCCGCCGCAGGGTGACGAACACCATATTGGTCTGGACCGAGGCCGGATCCACCTGCAATTCGTCCAGCCGGGCCAGTCCCTCGGCCAGCAAGCGGGCGTTGGCGTGATCTTCCGCCAACCGGTCGATATGCCGCTCCAGCGCCACGATGCCGGCCGCCGCCACGATGCCGGCCTGCCGCATCCCGCCGCCCAGTACTTTGCGCCAGCGACGGGCTTTTTTGATGAACCCGCTGGAACCGCATAACACCGAGCCTACCGGCGCCCCCAAGCCCTTCGACAGGCAGACCGAAACGCTGTCGAAATGAGTCGCGATCGCCTGGATCGGCACGCCCAGTTTGACCGCCGCATTAAAGGCGCGGGCGCCATCCAGATGCAGCCGCAGTCCTCGTTCCGCAGCGAGCCGGGCCGCGCTTTCGAGATACGCCAGGGGCAGCACTTTGCCGGCCTGCGTATTCTCCAGACACAGCAGGCGGCTGCGGGCAAAGTGATAGTCATCCGGCTTGATGGCCCCGGCCACCTTGACCAGGTCCAGGCTGCCGTCCGCCTCGAAATCCAACGGTTGCGGCTGAATCCCGCCCAATACCGCCGCGCCGCCGCCTTCCCAGCGATAGGTATGCGCCTGCTGCCCGACGAGATACTCATCGCCCCGCTCACAATGGCTGAGCAGCGCCGTGAGATTGCTCTGGGTGCCGCTGCTGACGAACAGCGCCGCCTCCTTGCCCAGCAGGGCCGCCGCCAGCGCCTCCAGCCGGTTGACCGTCGGGTCCTCACCGTAGACATCGTCGCCAACCACCGCCTGCGCCATGGCGGCGCGCATCAGCGGTGTCGGCCGGGTCACCGTATCGCTGCGCAAATCGATAGTCTTCATACGCTTCTCGAATCGACTGTGGAATCGGCGGGACATCGCCGGCAGGCGTCGCGCCGGTACAAGGACTTTATAATAAGACCGGTTGTCATGGAGAGCACTGGTTGTCTCATCCCAGATGGTGTAGTGTGCCTGCTAGAAAAAAGCGCCGCCTTCGTCCCGCCAGTTTAACCCAGAAAGGCGCCGGGGGTGAGAGCTGTCCTTAGCCCGTATTCAGGTCCCATTGCTATGATCTTGAACCGCTTTTTCAAGCCTAAATGGCAACATCCCGATCCCCTGGTGCGCCAACAGGCCGTTGGCGAGATCAGTTCCGTCGATCCCGTTCTGGTCCAGGTGGCCCGCCAGGATCGGAGCCCGGAAGTACGCCGCTCCGCCCTGGAACGGTTGAGCGAGCTGCCGTTGCTACAGCAAATCGCCAGACAGGATCCGGACCTGGAGGTGCGGCAGGCAGCGGAAACCCGCTACCGGGAATTGCTGGCCGGCAATGCCCAGGGCAGCCCGTCCCTGGCCATGCGCTTGGGACTCCTGACGGAACTGCCGCCCGAACTGGTGGAGTACCTCGCCCTCCATGGCAGAGAGGCGGAGCTGCGCCTGGCCGCCCTGGACAGGAGCGGAGAGGAAGCCCTGCTGGAGCGCGTCGCCATCGACGACCCCGCCGCGAATGTACGTTTTATCGCCTTGGAACGGGTCTCCAGCGTCCCGGCTCTGGAGCGGATCGCCAGGGAAAGCCGCAATCGGGATAAAGGCGTCTATCGGCGCGTCCAGGAGCGGCTCGACGCCATCCAGGCGGAACAGTTGCGGGCCAGCCGGATTCAACAGTTATGCACCGAGTTGGAAGCGCTGTGTTGGGATGGGGAAACCGGGCCGGGCGCCGCCCGCTTTCCACGCCTGGAAAAAGAATGGCAGGAACTGCTGCCGATAGCGGACCCCGCCTGGCAGGAACGCTATGAGGACGCCCGCGCCCGGTTTCTGGCCGAGCGGCAGGAAAGCGTAATCCGGCGCACCACCAGAACGGAAATCTGCGCCAACCTGGAACGGCTGTCAGGCACGCTCGAGCAGGCAACCGAGTTGACAGCGGAAATCGAACGGGCTTTACAGGAAGCCGTGCAAACGGCGCAGGATGAATGGAATCGTTGCGGCGCCGTGGAAGATATCGAGGAACGCCGCCTGGAACGACGCTTTGTCGAAGTTGTACAGGCGGTGAAAGAACAGGAACGGGTGTTGCGGCGGAATCACGAGCGGGCGGCACGACTGCGCGCCGTACTGCAACGGGCCAACGCCCTGCTAATCCAGCCCAGCGAGGTGGTGGAAGCCGACCTTAAGGCCTTGCAGCAGCAATGGATCGGCCTGGAGCGACCGGAAACCCGGGCGCCGGCCACACAGTTACAGCTTGAATTCGATACCCTGCTGAACAAGCTGCGCGCCCGACTGCAACGGCAGGCCGAACAAAAGGATCGGGAATGGCAGGAATTACAGGAACTGCTCGCCACGCTGGAACAGGTTCTGGAGGAAGGGGAACTGCAGCGGTCCATCGAACTGCAACAACTGGCGCGGCGGCGGTTGCAGGAAAATATCGGTCTCTCCCGCAAGCAGGTGGCCACCGTGGAAGAGCGGCTGCATGCCTGCATGCCCCGGCTGACCGAACTGCGCGGCTGGCGCCGCTGGGGGACCAATCAGGCCCGTGAACACCTGTGCGAACAGGCCGAAAGCCTGGTCGGCTCGACCGCCGGGCCGACGGAGCTGGCGCAGCAAATCAAACATCTGCGCACGACCTGGAAAAACCTGGACAGTACCGAAGGCGCCGCCTCCAGGGCGCTGTGGAAACGGTTCGACCGGGCTTGCGAACGCGCCTACGAACCTTGCCAGGCCCATTTCGAGGCCCAGAACCGCGAGCGCCAGCGCAATCTGGCGAAGAAAGAAGAACTGTGCGAACGCCTGGAGAAGCTGGTCGGCGAGACTGATTGGACTCAGGTGGACTGGCATTGGGCCGATCGCAGCTGGCGCGAAATCCAAAAGGAATGGCGCAAGTTCGGGCCGGTGAACCGGGCCGATCAAAAAGCCCTGGAACGGCGTTTCAATACCGCTCTGCAACGCCTGGACGAGCAGTTACGGGGGGAACGGGAAAACGAATTGCGGCGGCGGCGCTTATTGATCGAGCAGATGCAGCAGTTGGCCGCCAGTGACGATATTCAGGCGGCGGTGGAGACAGCCAAGCAGGCGCAAGCGGAATGGCACCCGACGGTGCAGGCGGGGCGGCGGGAAGAACAGGCCCTGTGGCATCAGTTCCGGTCCGTTTGCGATGCCGTGTTCGCCCGCCGGGAAGCAGTGCAACAGGCGGCGGATGCCGAACGGCAGACGAATCTGGCTCGCAAAACCGAATTGTGCGAGGCAATCGAACGGCTGGCCGGGGTGGATATGGCTGAAGCCAGGCAGGCCCGCAAGCGCCTGCAAGAGATTCAAGCGGAATGGCCCGCCATCGGCCCGGTCCCCAGGGCGGCTATCAAGGCGATCGAACAACGCTTCGTAGCCGCCGGCGAGAAAATACAGCGGTATTTCCAGGAGTTGCGCCAGAGCGGCATCCGCCAGGAATTGCATAGCCTGCACGCCAGAGCGCGGTTGTGCAATCAACTGGAAGCCTTGCTGGAGTTGGAACCTGCCGCCGATAGCGCCGGGCCCGTGGCCGAAGCCCGGCAGGTCTGGGAGCAGTTACCTCCCTTGCCGGCGGCCCTGGCGGAACCCTTGCAGCGGCGCTTCGACACGGTTTGCGAGGCCCTGGCCGGCGGCGGCGAAGCCTGCCAGTCCTTGCTGCAAACGCTGACGGCGAATCTGCCCCGGAAACAGATTTTATGTCTGCGGCTGGAGATCGCCGCGGGGGTGGAATCCCCGCCGGAGTGCGCGCAAGCGCGGATGGAATATCAGGTGGCGCGGCTGTCGGAATCGCTCAGCGGTCGGGAAACGCATAAAACCGGCAGCGCCGCCGAGGAAGGGCGCAAGCTGCAGGAGGAATGGCGCCTGCTGGGGGCACTGCCCGCCGCCCGGAACGAGTGGCTGGAACAGCGCTTCGAGCGGGCGCTGGTGGCGCTGGGCCAGGTCTGATGCCAGACAACCGGGAATCCAGCCCGCGTAGGGCGCATTAGCGCAGCGTAATGCGCCGCACGAGGCGGGTGAGCCGAAACCATGCGGCGGAATACGGTCTAGCGACCTATTCCGCCCTACGCGAGCTGGAAGCGGCGGAGAATCCCTTCGCGGTGGTGGTGTTGATGAAATGAACAAGGGCCTTTTCTGTTTGAAATAGCGGCGGATGAGAGTCGTCAATAATTAGTGATTAGAGAGCAATGTCCAAGTTCCTAGCGACGCTTCCAGACGGAAAAATCTGTGACTTTGTCGACCAGAAGATTCGGAATGATACTCCGGAAGAGTATGTTCGTCAGAATATCGAGCGTCGTTTAGTTATGGAATTAAACTACTTACCTGAACAGATTGAGGTTGAGTACCCAATCAAACAGGGTAGTAAAACGGTTCGCGTGGATCTTGCTGTATTCCGCGATGGGGAGCCACATATTCAGGAAAATGTTTGGATTATTATCGAATGCAAGAAGGACTCGATACAGCCCTCAGCACGTAAGGATGGTGTTGATCAACTCAAATCATATATGGCTGCTTGTGATAATTCGGAATGGGGTATATGGACAAACGGCAAGAAAAAATCTGTGTTCCATCGGATTAAAACAGAGGAAGGTATTAGCTATGAAGAACCCAATGACATTCCATCGAAATATGGTAGTATCGAAGAGGTCGATCGTCCCACCCGTGATTCTCTTAACAATGCGGTTGGAGATAACCTGCTGTTTTCCTTTAAAATTTGCCATGATCACATTTATGTCACTGATGGGTTACAGAAGCAGCCTGCTTTCTTCGAGCTGCTGAAGGTCATTTTTTGCAAGATTTACGATGAACGTAATTTGCCAAATCCTCTTGAGTTTTATGCGACTGCTCGTGAAAAGGCAAGTAATGATGGCCGCCTGACTGTTGTTAACAGGATAAGTAAAATTTTCGATGCTGTTAAGAAACAATATCCTGCTATTTTCGATGCCAATGATCAGATAAAGCTTCAGTCTCGTTCTTTGGCTTATATCGTCGGTGAGCTCCAGAGATATAGTTTTCTCAGAACCAATATCGATGTAAAGGGAAAAGCCTATGAAGAGCTCGTCGGAGCCAATTTAAGGGGCGACCGTGGTGAATTTTTTACGCCTCGGAATGTACAGAAAATGACAGTGCGAATGCTGGACCCAAAGATTGAGGAACGAGTTCTCGATCCAGCTTGTGGTACAGGTGGTTTTTTAGTTATCGCATTGAATGAAGTCATTGAAAAATTAAAACAGCAAGCAGGTGTTAATGAGCAATCTGATACCTGGATGCAGGAGGCATTGAATTCCAGAATTAGAGAAACTGCTCGAACAAATTTTTTTGGTATCGATATCAATCCAGACCTCGTGAAAGCGACCAAGATGAATATGGTAATGAATAACGATGGTGCTGGGAATATTTTCAGACAGGATTCATTATTGCATCCGCATCAGTGGGAAGACAGTTTTCGCAAACAGTTTGCAAAAGCCCTTGGGATTGACTCCAATAGCATACGTGGCCCGAAGGATCTGGCTCACTTTGATGTGATCGCTACCAATCCACCCTTCGGCTCAAGGCTGCCTATCAAAGATCGTGAAACCCTTAGTCAGTATCAGCTTGGGCACGTTTGGCGGGAAACCGAGAAGGGATGGGGGCCGACTGAACAACTTCAGGGCTCTGCACCTCCAGAAATTCTGTTTATCGAGCGCTGCTGGCAGTTCTTGAAACCCGGTGGAAGGATGGGTATTGTGCTGCCGGATGCGATACTCGGGGCGCCCGGCTTACTTTATGTGCGCTACTGGATGATCCAGCATTGCCGTATCGTGTCATCTATCGATCTGCATCCAGATACTTTCCAGCCTCACAACGGTACCCAAACCTCGGTCCTCGTCCTGCAAAAGAAAACCGCAGAGGAGATCGACCGGGAGATCATGCCCGACTATGAAATTTTTATGGCGCAGGTCAGAGCTATCGGGCATGATAAACGCGGTAACAAGATCTATAAACGGAATGAGGAAGGTGAGGAGATATTGGTGCCAGCCAAGCCAGAGTCAATTCCGTTGATAGAACGAACCGCGACCGGAGAAGCCATAGCGAGACCTTTACCTCGCCAGAAGGTCGAAGATGATGACACGCCGGTTGTGGCTGATGAATTCCTGGCGTGGAAGAAACAGGTGGTGCTGGGATGGTAGATTACGCTTTTAAACTGGACCCTACATCGACATCGGCTACGGATGAGCCTGAGAAACTGGCGACAACCATCAGGCTGCACGAGGTATTCGCTGCGGGCGTTCGCCTGGAGGCTTCCGCTTTCAGCATTGAAGCCCACAACGTGGTGACCGCATTGCGGAACAGTGGGCTACCGCTTGTACCGCTCTATGGCGAAAGTGGGCTTTGCCGAGAAGGATATTATCCTCCACGCTTCAAACGAATCTACGTAATTTCTGAAAAGGGCGTACCATTCCTATCCAGCTCTGAGATTATCAGCCTATATCCTGCGACAGATCGTTTTCTTAGTCGTAAACATACCAAAATTCTGCAACTATTATTCCCTCAGAAATGGGATGTGTTAATTTCACGCTCTGGAACTATTGGCAATATTGGTTTAGCCACAGAATTTTTTTTGGATAAAGCGCTGTCAGAAGACGCAATTCGGCTTCGAGTTAATAATCTTGATACTGCTGGCTACATTGCCGCCTTCCTACGTAGTCGCTATGGTCGTCCTCAGTTAACTCAAGCAACCTACGGTTCGGTTATTGTTCATATTGAGCCAGAGCACTTGAAGAGAGTCCTGATTCCTAATTTATTGCCAATCCGACGGATTGCGATTGGTCGACCAATGTGCAAAGCAGGTGAATTGCGAGATGAAGCCAATCAGCTAATGGACGAAGCTGATCGGTTACTGCATGAACGATTGAATTTGCCTTACCTTGAATCTGTTGCACCCGCTGGCAGAGGTGCATCAATAGCGATAATTAAAGCCTCTCAATTAATGGGACGTTTGGAGGGTAGTTTCCATGATGCGGTGGCTATTGCCACTGAAAAGCAGCTAAATAAGTTGAACGTTGAAATTGCTACCATAGGTGATTTTAGAGTTACCAAGGAAATCAGGCCAATTACAAAATTCCGTAAGCGAGTTTATATAGAACAGGGTGGAATTCCTTTACTCAGCAGCAAGCAAATTTTTCAGATAGATCCTGTTGACGTTAAACGGCTTGCCAAAGGTGCACACACCAAAGATTTGCCGGAAATTCAGCTAGAAGAAAATATGATTGCTGTAACTTGTTCCGGTACTATTGGGCGAGTACAAATTATTCCCAAATATATGGAAAATTGGACTGCTAACCAACATGCAACCCGACTCTTTGCAGCATTGCATATGAATCCAGGCTATCTCTACGCTTGGTTAGCATCTGATTACGGGCACTGTCTGATGACTCGGCACGCTTACGGTTCTGTAATTCCTGAATTTGATAGAGATATGCTTGCCTCTGTCCCAATCCCTCTACCTGAGCCGAACGTCAGGGACGAAATCGGTAACTTGATTCTCAAAGCGAATCGACTTCGAGATGAAGCATGGCGTAATGAGCAGGATGCTATCAGTAAACTCGAAAACCTAATTGTCAAAAAGCACATGGCTCCCATCCAGGATGACACTACACGACAGCCGCCTGATCTGAGCGAATTTTCCTTTGATCCCGATGCTCCCCCTATATGGGAATTGGTTGCCGAAATCTCCGCCCAAGTGCCTGATGAAGAGTGGAAAAAACTACCCCCTGATCTGGCCAGGAGGTTTGATTATTACCAGAAACAAAAACAAGGGAAGGATTGATGCGGATTGTGTTTGCCGATACAGGCTACTGGGTGGCGTTGCTCAATCCTCACGATGATTTACATGACAAGGCACAACGGCTTTCCAAGGTTATCCATCCTGTGCATATTGTCACCAGTGAAATGGTACTGACTGAATTGCTGAATGATTTCTCCAGCCGGGGAGAACACTTTCGCAAAGCGGCTGTTGATCTTATCAGGAAACTTTACCAGCATCCGAATATCACCATTATTCCTCAGACCAGTGTGCAGTTTCAGGCGGCTTTGACTCTTTACGAGCAGCGACCGGATAAGGAATGGAGTCAGACAGACTGCGTATCATTCCAAATCATGGGAGAGCAGCTTATCTCCGAGGCGCTTGCCTATGACAAACATTTTGTACAGGCCGGCTTCACGGCTCTGATGCGAAATTGTCAATCCCGGATGGGTTACTAACCGGTGATTGCCCGCTCCCGCTCCAGCACATGACCCAGCCACAGGGCGCTCAAATGATCCGCCAGCCGGTTCTGGGACTGTCGCGCCGCCAGATTGTCCAGATCGATCCAGGCCAGCGGCTGATCCTGCTGGGCGCAGGAAAAGACCGCGCGGGTGCGCTGGCCGGTCTCCGGGTCCACCTGCCATTGCAGACACTGAGCGCAGACGCCTTTGAGCATGCACTGCATCGGACTGCCCACCGTGCCGAAAGCGTGCACATCCGGCGGGAAATACGCTTTTAAATCGCTCTCCATAGCCGTCTGAAAGCCTTTTAGCAGACCGGTGGAACCCATCACCATGATACGGTTCACCTGGTTCAGCGGGATCGGCTCGGGACCTTGGGGCGCGCGAATCTTGCCATCGCCGTAACGACGCACCAGATCGACAATATCGGTGGCGATCACGCTGATATCCTGCGGCCGGCGCGCTTCGATCAGCGGTTCCGAGGCGGTACACCAGACAATCCGGTCGGCCCCTTCCTCCAGTTCGGTTTGATGATCCACCTCACCGGCCTTGGCGAAAGCGGCGATGTACAGTACCTGATTGCCCGCCTGCCGCAGGGCATGGCCGATATCCAGCATCACCGCCGCGCCCCAGCGGCCGGCGATGACCATAACCGTTTGTCCCCGCGGCAAGGCCACCGGCGCGCCGGTCGGCCCCATCAGCACCAGCGGCTCGCCCGGCTGCAACCGCTTGATCAGCCGCGGTCCGGCGCCCCATTGCAGCACCATCAGCCGGATCTTGTCGTCCCTGACTCCGGTGCCGCTCACGGTCATCAGGGGAATCTGCAAGCGGGTGTTCTCCACCACCGGGCTGGTGGATTCGAAGGTCTGCAAGCGGTAGAACTGGCCGGGACGGAAATTGCGGGCCGCCAGCGGGGCGCGCACCCAGACCTCGACCATGGCGGGATTGTCGGCGTGGACTTCCGCTACCCGCGGGGTCAGCAGATCGGCCATCTGTTCCCGAAAAGCGGGATAGGACGAAGCATCGGCGGGGGGTAGATGATTCAGGGCATGCATCACCAGGGGATAGCTGCGCCTGGCGGAGGCGATGGCTTTGACCACGCTGCCATGGAACACTGGATTGGTGTCGCCGATAAAGGTCACTGTGCGACCTTCCCGCTGGTACGAGGTAAACGGCCCGAACTCCGAACTCTTGCAATGCTCCGCCACCTGCACCGGCTGCATCCCGTCGGGATGCTCCACATGTGGTAGAAAGTGATCGGCTTCCAGCCTGAACGTGCCGGGATGCTCCTGTTCGTAAATCGTATTGGGCATGGCCCCTGCCGCCACGAATACCGCCCTGGCAGGCAGTATGTGCTCCTCGGAAGTGGCCAGCCAGCGGCCCTGTACGGATTTCAGATGCCGGCAGACCAGGGCCTCGACATGGCCGTACTGGTCCAGTTCGACCCGTAAAGGCTCCATGCCCTGGGCATACCACAGGCCCTCTTCCATAGCCTTGATGATTTCCTCGTGATTGCGGGTATAGGCCGGCGAGGCATTGATGCCCTTGCGATAGATCAGCGTCACCCCGCCCCAGGCGCGCAGCAGGGAGATAAAATCGGGCGACTCCCCGGTCCGGGCGGCCCGGTCCCGCTCGGCGCGCACCGCCCGGCCATGCTCCAGAAACTCGTCCAGTATTCCCTGGTCTTCGGCGTTCAGACCGGCGCGGATTTTGTCCTCGCCCAGCGTCGTCGCCAGCGTCTCATAACGGGCCAGCACCTTTTCCACCTGCTTGATGTAATACGCCTGCACCTCGGTGGCGGTGTCGATGGCGGTCAGCCCGCCGCCGATGACCATCGCCGGCAGGCGCACTTGCAGATTGGCCAGACTGGTCTCCTTGGCGGCGCCGGTCAGTTGCAAAGCCATTAGAAAATCATTGGCCTGGCGCATGCCACGGGCCAGGCTGTTGCCCATGGCAATCACTCGCGGGAAACCCGTGCCGGTGGCGATGCAGACATGGTCGAAGCCCAGTTCCCAGGCATCCTCGATCCTGATCGTGCCGCCCAGCCGCACCCCGCCGAAGACCTGGAAATACCGCCGGCGGGCCAGGGTCAAGTAAACCAATTTCAGGAAATTCTTATCCCATCGGACCGTAATGCCGTATTCGGCCACGCCGCCGAAACCCAGCAGAATACGCTCGTCCAATGGCTCCACCAGATCGGACCAGGAGCCGACCGGCTGCTCCAGCAATTCACGGGGCAGGGGTTCGATTTTCAGGCCGTCGATACCCACCACTGCGCAGCCTTCCTGGGTCAGATGATGGGCCATGGTGAAGCCGGCCGGCCCCATGCCGGCGATCAGCACCTTGCGGCCGGTGTAGGGTTTGGGCAGATACTGAGTCTGCCGCAGCGGATTCCAGCGGGTCAGCAGATCGTAGATTTCCACGCCCCAGGGCAGTTCCAGCACATCGAGCAACACCCGGGTTTCGATCTGGGGAATGTTCACCGCATCCTGCTTCTGATAGATGCAGCCTTTCATGCAGTCATTGCAGATTCGATGCCCGGTGGCCGGAACCATCGGATTGTCCACCATGGCCACCGCCAGCGCGGCGAGGGTGCGACCCTCCCGCTGCAACCAATTCATTTCGGAAATCTTCTCCTCCAGCGGGCAGCCGGTCAGCGGTACGCCGAGGGGATCATTCTTGAAGCCCAGTTCAGGATTACCTTTCTTTTCCGGGAAACCCTTGGAGCAGAAATCGCCGTCATGATCGTGGCAGTAGATACAGTAATGGACTTCACCCTGCACCGCGCGGGCGGACATGCGTGGATCGGTCAGCCTGAAACCATCGCGCTGGCGGAAATGTGCGGGCGTGGTCTGCAAGCGTTCCAGCCCGGCGGTATCGGCACGTTGTAAGGGCACCAGTTTGTCATGGTCGATCTTTTCGGGGAGCTTGAAACTGGTCCAGCCGGCCACCGTTTGCCGGCCTTCGGGGTCGCGCAAGGCCAGGGCGCACCATTGGGTCAGCTTTTCCAGCGCCGCCGCCTGGGCCTGTTCATCCTGGGACAGGCGTGCCGCGAACTGGGCGATAGCCAGCTCCCGATCCGTTACCGCTCCCAGTTCCGCGCTCAGCCAGGCATCCAGTTCGGCAAAGGAAGAGTCGATGGCGCCGCGATAACGCCGCGCCCGCCGGGCGACGAACTCCTTCTTGAACGCCATGATGTCATCATGACGCAAGGTGGCGGCGCGGGATTCGGTCAGAGCGGATTCGATGACGAATAGTTCGGCGAGGAAAGCTTCCAGAGTCGGCGCCAAGGCCAATAAGAGTTCGCTGGTGGCCAGCGGGGACAGCGGCGCGGTAGCTTGGCGATAGTCGAGCAGCCGCCGCTTCAGGTCGGCGTCACGGGCGCCCAGGGCATCGAGGAAGCAGGCATCAAGGCGCTGCAGACCTTCCACCTGGAACAATTCCTGAAAGGTAAAATCCCGTAGTTGCAAGGTCGTGTTGGGATTCATCGATCTTCCTTCTGGCTGAAAGCGATGGCTTCAGCCGGATCATGCCAATGGCTGTGAGAATGGCCATCGAGAGGATAGAAGATGGTTGTCGGGATGCCGACTATAGCATAGTTGAGCGCGGCGCTTTCAGCCGTAGCCTGACCTTGGGGTGCAATTAAAAGTGTGAGACGCCGCTTGTCCCTGGGAGCGCCGGCGTCCCCGCCGGCCAGCCTAGCCAGGCAGGTTGGCGCTGCCTCGCTGTCGGGTTACGGCGCGCCAGCCCGTTCATGCCGGTTCCCGTGGTTCGGTGGCAGGCGCACCTAACCCGACCTACCCGGATTTTCCTGAATGCTTGCATTTTTTGTCCCGGCTGGCTATCAATAACATAGCCGGATAGCCGGGCGTGAATCCGGACAATCACCAAAGACGGTCAACCCAACTGCAGAATTCCAAGAAAACAATGCAACAGCAACTGCAAATTCTTTGTCCCGAAGACGTGAACAATATCCCGCACGAAGTGGGCGCCCAGTACCGCATGATCGTGCCAGGCGGATTTGTTCCCGGCCATTTACAACTGATTTACGCCTACCTGCTGTCGAAGAAGATCGGGAAGGTCAATATCTATCGGCATCAAGGATGCCAATATCCGGTCGTCGGACAACTCGCCGCCTTGACGGTGGGCATGTTTCGGGCCATGCCGAAACTGCCCGTCGAGGTTATATGGACCCAGCCTACCGTCAATCCCGTGAAGACTGTCGATATCGTGGTCATCCAGTGCGTCGATTGCCGCTATCAGGACCTGGGCTGTTTATCACCGACCCTGCGTGACCTGCTCAAAGAGGGGAGGGCGCTGTTGATCAGGGTGCCCGGCGCCCGTGCCCCCCGGACCCTGTTAACCACCCTGCGAAGGATGGTGCCTTCGCCACAGAAGGTGGTCGTGCTCGCTCACCCCGACTGCGCCTACGAAAAATACTTTTTCAAACCGTCGTGGGCGCGGTGGTGGTGGCGCGGCAAGCGCCCGGCGGAGTGGACGTTCGCGGCGGCCAAAAAGGCATGGTCCGACTCGGAAGTGCTCCTGGTGGAGGATGAGCACCCGGCGGGCGCCCCGCAGTAGAGTAGTGACCGGTTTGCGGCGAATCTGACGAGGCAATGCCAGCCCTAAGCGCCCGACCTGTCTGCCTCACTCGCCGATGATCTTTACCAAGGCCCGCTTTTTCCGCCGGCCGTCGAATTCGCCGTAGAAAATCTGTTCCCAGGGGCCGAAATCCAGACGACCTTCGGTCACCGCGACCACCACCTCCCGTCCCATGACCTGGCGTTTGAGATGGGCATCGGCGTTATCCTCCCCGGTCAGATTGTGGCGATACTGGCTGACCGGTTCATGCGGCGCCAGCTTCTCCAGCCAGACATCGTAATCGTGATGCAGGCCGCTCTCGTCGTCGTTGATAAACACCGATGCGGTAATATGCATCGCATTCACCAGCACCAGCCCTTCCCTGATGCCGCTCTCCCGCAGGCATTCCTGCACCTGGCCGGTGATATTGATAAAAGCTCTTCTCGTGGGAACGTTGAACCAGAGTTCTTTACGGTAGCTTTTCATGGGTTCTCCGAGGATAGGTGTAGGAGCGAGCTGGCGCCGCGGTTATGAAGCAACGGTAGTGTAAACTATACTTACATCTTTGCTGCTAACGAAGACCCCGGCCCATGCAAACCTTAGTGGTAGAACTCGGCGATCGCAGTTATCCCATTTATATCGGCCCCGGCCTGTTGGGGCGGGCCGATTTATTGCGTCCCCATATTCCCGGCAGGCAAGTGTTGGTGGTCAGCAACGAGACCGTCGCACCGCTCTATCTGGAACAAGCCGAAGCAATGCTGGCAGGGCTGCAACATGGAGCCGTGATACTGCCGGACGGCGAGCGGTATAAGACGCTGGAAGTGCTTAACCGGGTTTTCGATGCCTTGCTGGAACGGCGCTTCGGTCGCAATTGCACGCTGATCGCGCTGGGCGGCGGCGTGATCGGCGATATGGCCGGTTTTGCCGCCGCCTGCTATCAGCGCGGGGTCCATTTCATCCAGCTTCCCACCACCCTGCTGGCCCAGGTGGATTCTTCGGTGGGCGGCAAGACCGGGGTCAACCATCCGCTGGGAAAGAATATGATCGGGGCCTTCTATCAACCCCGCTGTGTCCTGGCCGATACCGATACCCTGAACACCCTGCCCGATCGCGAGCTCAGCGCCGGCCTGGCCGAAGTCATCAAGTACGGCCTGATCCGCGATCTGCCTTTTCTGGAATGGTTGGAGGCGCATCTGGAAGACCTGCTGGAACGACAGCCGGCGGCCCTCGTCTACGCCATCGAACAGTCCTGCCGCAACAAGGCGGAAATCGTCGTCGCCGACGAGCGCGAGAGTGGCCTGCGGGCGCTGCTCAATCTGGGGCATACCTTCGGTCACGCCATCGAAACCGGCATGGGCTACGGTCTCTGGCTGCATGGCGAGGCGGTGGCGGCGGGTATCCGCCTGGCGGCCGATTTGTCGGCCCGGTTGGGCTGGTTGCAACCGGACGAGTTGGAACGGGTGGTCGGGCTGCTGCACCGCGCCCGCCTGCCGGTGCACTCGCCGGCGGAACTGGACGACGAGGAATTTCTAAAGCTGATGGCGGTGGATAAGAAGGTCCAGGATGGTCGCCTGCGTCTGGTGTTGTTGCAACCGCTTGGCCACGGCGTCATCACCGAGCAGGTCGAGCCGGTGTTGCTGCGAGCGACCCTGGATGCCTGCCGCCAGCCGGGTGGCGCCATCCCGTAGGCCGGAATAAGGCCGAAGGCCGGTTCCGGCAATGCCAATGACCCGCAGCCTGATGCCAATCGTGTAAAAATTGTGGTTCAGGCTGGGGGAGGCTCAATGCCCCGCCAGCCATTGCGCGGCCTGTTCGCGGGTGTAAAACATTTCTGCGCGCAGGAAACCGGCGATCACCGTTTCCTTGATAGCGAGGATGCGGCCCTCGGTGCTCCGTTCCAGTACCAGTTCATCCGGCAGACCGTCCAGCAAATGAACGGGGGCGGGATTGCCGTTGGCAAAGCAGGAGAGAAACACGCGCCCGGTGGCGAGATCCAGAAACGCCGACCGAAAACCGGCATGACCATTGTTCTGGCTGACGCCGCCGCTATGGCAATAACAGGTGTTTTCTTCGCGGAGCGTGTTTAGAGTCAGCGCGGGAGCGCTCGGCTGGTGTTGGGCATACATCATTGCCTTATCCCTCGAGGTATCGGAACCTGCCTGTCGCCCGGGCGGAACGCGCGCCTCGATACCAGCCAATCAGGCCGAATCATCCTGGCAATCAGCCCGGATTCTTGGGAAGGCGCAAGCATTTCTCTTAAGCGGAGCGACGACAGGGTGTCGAGAAGTGACTGAGTCAGTGCGATTGGCGTAGAGCGCTGGTTAACAGCATGGAGTGGGCGCACTTTATACCGGATAGGGAACCTGTTGTCAAGAGCGCTGTAGCGGGAATCCAGATGAGTCTACTCACCTGGATTCAGAAGCCCCTGGCGGAGTTAGAACAGAACTATTGATTCAAGCGGCGGATAATAACATCGATTTTGGCGCCGGCGGGCGGAGTTATCTCTGGATTAAGCGCTACGCTGCCGTATTTACCAAGACCTATCCCCTGGCGGTGCTGAATGATGCTTTCCGGATCGTGGACGAAACTGATCAGCGAACCGCTGAGGGCCGCCTTGTAACGGCCGTCCGGCAGAAAGGCCGAGCCGGTGTAGACCCACTCCCGGGTGGCGACCGGCTTGTTACCTTCCAGAAACAACTCGGCCGCGTCGATATCGACGGTCTTGTCGCCACTCCGCCAGCTTAAGCGCACGTCCACCGGATCGCCCTGGGTGGGTTCGGGATCGAAGTGATAGCGTGGCAGCTTGGCTTTCTGGTTATCCAGCCCGATCAGAATGCAGGCCAGATTGAACTCGAAGGCGTTGGTCTCCAGTTCCAGGATGCTTTCATAGCGTTTATAACCATTCTTGGTCACCGCCAGAAATTCGATGGGCGGCGCGGTGCGGATCACTACGCCCGGGACTTTAAAAATCTGTTTTCCCTTGTCGATTTCTATGGCGCCGATGCGATAGCGCTGGTCGCCCAAATCCTGAACGATGGGTTGTGGATTCTGCTGTGGCGAAGCGGATTCCGACGGTAGAGGAGGAGGACCTGACGGTTGGGGAGGCGGAGCCGCGGGCGGAGGTGGCGCAGCAGGTGGCGCAGCAGGTGGTGGAGAGTCGGCGGCTGCGGATAGGCCGGGCGAACAGAACAAAGAGATACCCAGGATGAGAGTCAGAACGTACCACATAGCGATCCCGGTCAGTAATTTTTCGTTTGAAAAGGGGTGCAATTAAAAGTGTGAGGCGCCTGTTTGTTCCTGGGAGCGCCGGCGTCCTCGCCGGCCAATAGGAAGAAAAGGTTGCTTATACCGTTCCCCAGACGACCCGGTGCGGCAGCGGCGGTGGAAAGGGACGGGTGGTTATATCCTTGCAACCGGCGGCTGTCAGCCAGGCGGCCACGTCGGCATCGGCATGCACGCCGCCATTCGGCGCGGTCAGCAGCATGTTCAGCCCGAACAGGGCGGCGAATGCCGGCGTTCCTCCACCCGCGTCGGTAAACACGTCGCTCAGGATCAGCAGACCACCCGGTTCCAGGCTTGCCTTGGCCCGTTCGATCAGTGCCCGGCAGGTTTCTTCGGTCTCACGGTGCAGCACGCCGGAGATCAACACCACGTCATTTCCGCCCGGAAAGGCAGTCTTCAGGTAATCGCCAGGCAGACAGCTTACCCGCTCGGTCGCGCCCATGCCTGCGACGATTTCTTTGGCGATGGCAACGACCTCCGGCAGGTCCAGCACCTGCGCCTTTAAGCCGGGAAACTTCGCCGTAAGTAGCGCCGAGTAAGTGCCGGGACCACCGCCTATGTCCAGCAGCCGCCGGCGTCCGCTCAGATCCACCAGCGTCACCAGCGCCTTGCCGATGCCCAGGGCGCGGTTGTGCATGCCGTAGACGAACTGGCAGGTTTTTTCGGGATCGACGCCCAGATAGGTTTCCTGCGCCAACGGCGGACGGTCTTCCCGCAGCGCCTGCTCCAACCGGCCCCAGGTGTCATAAAGATTATCGCTGTAGCGAATGGCGTTGCCCAGATAGGCTTCCGTGCCGGGCGTTAAAAAAACCTGAGCTAACGGACTGTTGCGAAAACCGTCGGCGTCTTCCACCACCAACCCCAGACCGATACAGGCTTTCAGCAGCAAACGGGTGGGGCGGGGCCGGGTGTTCAATGCGGCGGCGACGGCTTCCAGGCTTAGAGGTTCCTTGGCCAGCGCCTCGAACAGGCCGATGCGGTTGGCGGTGAACAGGGTCCGGGATTCCCAATAAGCCGTGATCAGCCGCAGCAGCGGCGTCGGGTCCAGGGCAGAGCGAGTCTGTTGTCTCTCGGTCATGGGTTCCTCTCTCGACTACCAACACTTGGGTTCAAAGCCAGGATGATTTTTGACCTCCATGACCTGATCCCCGGTGGCCAGCACCATAAAGCCTATCTTTTCTGCATAGTTCAACACGCTTTCCTCGACCCACAGGCTGGCCAGTATTCCCACAATCGGATATTTCCGATACTCCGGAAAGAATTCCCGAAAGCTGGCTATTTCCTCCACAAAGCGGTCGACATCGGCACTGCGTAAGGTGCTTTTGGTGCTGTTCAGACATATCAGGTCGTCTGTTACGGCAACCGCATCGTATTCCCGCACCCGCCCGTCTGCTAACCGCTTCTTCCGGCGCACCGACAGGTCCGACACCTCCCGGTTCAGCATTCCCTTGATAATCCTCGACAAGCTCGGCGCTACCAGGTCTTCCACCATCGTGCCCAGTTTGTTGGACAGTTCGCCCCACTGTCGATTCATTTCTCGAGTTTGGCGGCGGGATTCTTCTTTGAAGTCACTCATTTCATCTTTGAACGCCCTCATTTCGTTTTTAAAATCTTTCATTTCGTCTTTAAAGACCAGCATCTCATCCTTGAAGACTTTCATTTCGTCTTTAAAGACTTGCGTATCATCCTTGAAGGCGCGCAGTTCAGCCTCCGTGCGCATCTGGGACTTATACAGCTTGTTAAACTCAGCCCCGACCAGGCTGACAAAGTTCTGTAGCGCCTCTTCCAGGCGGTCCACCCGGTTTTCGACAGTCACCATCAGATCAACCCTCCATTTCCAGCAAAACGATCGATGTCGCACTCCAACTGCATGGCGGCGCAACGGTGGCACATAAAGCCCTCCCAGATATGCAAATTGTATTTCCGGCGGATGGCGTGACAGCCGAGATTAAGCGTCTCGAAATACTGATGCAGCCGGTTGAGGTAATCGGGATGGTCGCGTCCCCCGACCGGCCAGTACAGGGAGTAAATCGGGATGATGCCCCTTGAACATAAGGCTTCCGCGCCTTCCAGCGCCAGCGCCACCGCCTGTTCCCAGGACATACCATGCTCGGGTTCCAGTTCGATGCCCGCCACCATCGCAGTATACACATGGCCGGACCCCCACAGTTTTACCGCCTGCTCCAAGGCTCCGATCCAGCGATTGTAACCGACGAAATGATGCTTGCCGGGACAGATTTTGGCAAACAGGGGTTCCGACCAAATCTCCAGATTGAAACAGACGCTATCGACCAGCCTCTCCACGTGCAATTCCTGCAGAATATCGTCCGGCAAGGCGCCGGAGCCGCAAGACAGCGGGATACGCCAATGATTGACCGCCTGCACCTGCCGGGCCATTTCGATATAACGGCGGCCTTCCTGGCGCCAGTCCGGCAGGGAGCCGCCCACCAGGTAGAGGTGGCGGATATCGCATTCCGCCAGCACGGCGCGCAGGGTTTCCTGCATGCGGGTATAGGTCTGCCGGGGTAAAGAGACCTGGCCAATTTTCTGCCCCAGATGGGCTACCCGTTCGTCGGGCGCGCCGTAGGCGCAGAAGCTGCAGCGCATGGAGACGCTGTCGATGTCGTGTTACATCGTACTGATGAAGGTATAAGCGTTTCCGTCCCTGGCCTTCCGGGCTGTTGGTCAGAGGGAGATACCGAGGGGGAGGCTCTAGCCAATATCCAAGATGCTATCCACGAATATCTTGCCGCGGTGGCTGA